>CAYOZZ010000001.1:0-6233 GCA_964408535.1 uncultured Bacteroidales bacterium
TATGCTATTGCATAATTCGGGTTTAAAAACCCAATAATCGGAAGGTTAATTCGTTCACACTTTATTATATCTTTGCAAAACAAAAATTTGCATATACGGTGAGGCTGAAAAAAATATATCTCCTGGTTATTAAATCATACATCGGACCTTTGATGTTGACATTTTTTATTTCCCTCTTTGTCCTGCTGATGCAGTTTCTTTGGAAATATATTGATGACCTTGTCGGGAAAGGCCTTGAATGGTATGTTGTTGCAAAGTTATTGGTGTATGCCTCATCAACACTTGTCCCCCTTGCTTTGCCGCTTGCCATTTTACTCTCATCGCTTATGACTTTTGGAAATCTCGGAGAATATTATGAGCTGGTAGCAATGAAAGCAGCCGGAATATCACTCAGAAAGATAATGAAACCGCTTGTGGTTCTGTCAATTCTTATCAGTCTTTTTGCGTTTTATTTCTCAAATAACGTTTTACCGGTTGCTAATCTGAAATTCAAATCACTTCTGTATGATGTCAGGGAGCAAAAACTTGCGCTTGATATCCCGGAAGGTGTTTTTTACAATAACCTTGACGGATTTGTCATCAGGATCGGGAAAAAGGAGAAAGACGGAAAAAGGGTTAAAAATATAATGATTTATGATCACCGCGATAAAAAAGGTAATATAAAACTGACAATTGCCGATTCGGGAAGAATGGAGATGACACCTGATAAGCTGAATTTGCTGTTTACACTTTATAGCGGACATAACTATATCGAAAAGACCGACCAGCGTAATTACAAGATAACAAGGCCGTTTCAACGGTCAGGCTTCAGAAAGGAAATCATCAAGTTCAATCTTATGGATTTCAAGATGACAAGAACTAATGAGGATTTATTTAAAAACAACTACTCAATGCTCAATCTGAAGCAGCTGCGAAAAGCGGAAGATTCGCTTGTTAATAAATATAACAATGAAAGAGCGGGAATACCAAAAAGTCTGATTAACAGTTTCTATTTCTACAACAAAATTGATTCGGCCCAGTTAGAGAAATATAAAGCCGACACTATTACATCTTTCGACTTGTTAGCCGGTTATAAACCTGATACAAAAGAAGTTATAATTGAACGGGCACTTGGGAAATGCCGTAATCTCAAAAACAATATTTATTATTACAAACAAAACCTTGAAAACAGAAGCAAACTTATTTACAAACACCAGGCGGAATGGCACAGGAAGTTTACGCTCTCCGTTGCATGCTTTGTGCTGTTTTTCATTGGTGCACCGCTCGGGGCTATTATCAGGAAAGGCGGACTTGGACTGCCGGTTGTTATATCCGTATTGTTTTTCGTTTTGTTCCATATAATTTCTATTACGGGTGAAAAATCGGTAAAATCAGGCGTTATTGATGCAAATATCGGAATGTGGATAGCACCCGCAGTACTTCTGCCTCTCGGTATTTTTCTGACTTACAAAGCTACAACCGACTCACCATTACTTGATTCGGAAGCGTGGACGAAATATTTTCACAAAATTTTCAAAAAGAGAATTAAATAATGAACATACTTTTCCTCTGCAATAAATCGCCATACCCTCCGAAAGAAGGAGGACCTATTGCTATGAACGTAAACATAAAGGGATTAACTGAAGCCGGACACAAAGTTAAGGTCGTGGCTCTTAACACAAACAAGTACTTCGTTAACCCCGATGAAATTCCCGAAAAATACAAAAAAGAGACGGGTATCGAATTTGTGTATGTTGACCTGTCAATAAAACCGCTTGATGCTTTTTTCAATCTTTTTTCAGATAAATCATACCACGTTGAAAGGTTTGTATCTGATGATGTTAACAAAAAACTAATTCAAATATTAAAGGAAAACCGTTTTGATATTGTCCAGCTCGAAATGCTCTATATGGCTCCATATCTGGAGACAATAAGGAGACACTCGGATGCAAAGATTATTTTAAGGGCGCATAATATTGAGTATCTGATATGGGAAAGGATAACATCGGTAACAAAAAATCCCCTGAAAAAACAGTATCTCGTTACCCTGACAAGGAAACTCAGAAATTACGAGTTGTCCGTTATGGATAAATTTGACGGAATAGCGACTATTACGGCAAAGGATGCGGAGTTTTTCAGAAAAGCAGGTTGCCGTATTCCTCTGACCGACATTCCTTTCGGGATTGATATCAATAACTACAAACCGGAATATACTGCGAAAGACGAAGTATCGCTCTTCCATCTCGGCTCAATGAACTGGATGCCGAACGAAGAAGGCGTCAGATGGTTTCTTGATAATGCCTGGCCCGAAATTCATAAAGCAAACCCGAATCTGAAATTTTATCTCGCCGGAAGAATGATGCCCGGCTGGCTGATAAATCTGAAAATAAATAATGTTGAAGTTGTCGGTGAAGTGGATGATGCAACAAAATTTATCAACGAAAAAGGAATTATGATTGTTCCGTTGTTGTCAGGAAGCGGAATCAGGATAAAAATTATTGAAGGAATGGCACTCGGTAAGACAATAATTTCAACAACCATCGGTGCCGAAGGCATTAATTATAAAAAAGGCAGGGATATTTTAATTGCCGACACGCCTGAAGAATTTCATAAAGCTGTTTCTCAATGTATTAATGATAAAGATTATTGCTCGTCAATCGGGAGAAACGCCCGTAAATTGATTGAAAACGACCATAACATCAAAAAAATAATTGATAAACTGATACGGTTTTACAATAAGGTAATCGAAAAATAATATATTTTTGACCCTCGAAAAACGAAATGCCCGATGAAGATATTTATACTATTATCACGCTTCCCCTATCCTTTGGAAAAAGGTGATAAATTGCGGGCATACAACCAGATAAAACAGTTATCAAAAAATCACGAAATTCATCTTTGCGCCCTTTCGGATATAGTCGTTAAAGAAAAATACCGCAAAGCTCTTGACCCCTTTTGTAAATCGGTAACAATTATTGACATAAGAAAACCTGAAATTGCTCTTAACATCCTGAAAGCCTTCGTAAAAGGCAAACCGCTGCAGGCAGGATATTTTTACAGCAGCAAAGCCCAAAAAATTATTGACAAGCTGATTGACGAAATAAAACCCGATCATATTTTTTGTCAGTTAATACGTGTTGCAGAGTATGTTAAAAACAAAAACATACCAAAAACAATTGATTATCAGGATGTTTTTTCAAAGGGAGTCGAACGCAGATCGCATACCGCTCCCTTCTATCTGAAACCCGTACTTAAATCGGAGCACAAGAGATTACTAAAATATGAAAATGAGGTCTTTGAACTTTTTGACAACAAAACCATTATTTCGGTTCCCGACAGGGATTTAATACCTCACCCCGAAAAAGAAAATATTGCTGTAGTGATAAACGGTGTGGATACCGATTTTTTCAAACCTATAGAGGCAAAAAAGGAGTATGACCTTGTATTTACAGGTAATATGGGTTATCCTCCCAATGTGAACGCTTCATTGTATCTTGCAAAGGAGATACTGCCGCTTGTCAGAAAGAAAAAGCCCGGCATAACTCTGATGCTGGCCGGAGCATCACCTCACACGGATGTCAAGGCACTTGAAAGTGAAAGCATTCGCGTAACGGGCTGGGTTGATGATATCAGGGAATGTTATGCCAAGGCAAGAATCTTCATTGCCCCGATGCAGATAGGCACAGGCCTGCAAAACAAATTGCTGGAAGCTATGGCTATGAAAATTCCCTCAATAACTTCTCCTCTTGCTAACAGTGCCCTTGAAGCTAAACCGGAAAAGGAGATTCTTATTGGTAACAATCCCGAAGAATTTGCAAATCATATTGTCAGATTGCTGGAAAATAAAGAGTTTGCAGATAATCTTGCCGAACAGGGATATAAATTCGTACACGATAATTACAACTGGGAATCGGCAACAAAGAAATTGGAGGAAATAATTGTTAAAAAATGAAATCGCTTGATACTGTTTTAATTGTTTTGGTTGGAATTTCCTTTGCAGGATTTGTTATCGGACTTGCAGGGAAAGCAAGAGCTGTAAATAAAAAATCGGTTAAATTGGGCGAATTTTATGGTAAAGTAACAGCCGTATCGTTAATATTGATGTTTCTTTTTGCAATACTTTGGAAAATTTTTGCATAAAGTAACCCCGTATTATTTTTTGCGTCATATTTATTAAAAAATAGAAAATATTATGTCATTAACACAACCTACGCAGGACGAAAAAACCATTGCAATGCTTTGCCATATAACCGGTTTGATAAGTTTTATCGGGCCACTGATTGTCTGGCTGCTTAAAAAAGATGAATCTGAATTTATTGATGCAAACGGTAAACAGGCATTGAATTTTCAGATTTCAATTTTTATTTACAGTATCGTCGCTTCCATGCTGGTAGTTTTACTAATCGGAATACCTTTGTTGGTTGCTATCGGGCTTTTCAGTCTGGTAATGATTGTACTTGCATCAGTAAAAGCTTTGAACGGAGAGGTGTTTGAGTACCCGTTGTCAATGAATATTCTAAAATAGATGAAAAAAATAGACGAAAATATAATCGCAAATGTGGTTTCCGGTGCCAAGGCTTCACCCCGGAAGAGGATGAACCGTAATTTTCACGAAAATTTTTCCGACCCCATTCAACGGTTTCTGAATGCCTGGGAGCCCGGCTCATATCTTCGTCCGCACCGCCATCTTAGTCCACCGAAAAGGGAGGTTTTTATTGTGTTACAGGGTAGATTTGCCGTGGCAACTTTTGACGACGAAGGTAATATCCTCGAAAAGTTTATCCTTGATCCTGCAAAAGGCAATTTTGCCGTGGAACTCGCTGCCGGAGAATGGCACACTGTCATTCCTCTCGAAACAGGTTCTGTGGCTTACGAACTGAAAGACGGACCTTACGACCCCATTGACGACAAGGACTTTGCACCCTGGGCACCCAAAGAGGGAGAAGATGGGTGTGATGAGTATAACCGAATAATTTTGAAAGAATTCGATAACTATTCATAGTTTTGCAGCCACATTTACTATCTGATGAATCATTACATCGGTAAAATTTGACAAATATGGCACAAAAACCTTCAATACCAAAAGGAACACGCGATTTTTCACCCGTTGAGATGGTGAGACGCAATTATATTTTCGATACTATTAAATCGGTATTCAAACTTTACGGTTATCTTCCGATTGAAACTCCTGCAATGGAAAACTTTTCAACACTGCTCGGAAAATACGGTGACGAAGGCGACAAACTTCTGTTCAAAATTCTCAATTCGGGTGATTTCCTGAAAAAGGTTCCGGGAGACAAATTGCAAAATCCTGAAGCGGGTGAGGTTGTAAAGTATATTTCGGAAAAGGGGTTGCGTTATGACCTGACCGTTCCGTTTGCCCGCTATGTCGTTCAACACAGGAACGATATAACTTTCCCTTTCAAACGCTTCCAGATTCAGCCGGTTTGGCGTGCCGACCGACCGCAAAAAGGGCGTTACCGCGAATTTTTTCAGTGCGATGTGGATGTGATTGGAAGCCGCTCGCTATTGAATGAAGTTGAGCTTGTACAGATAATCAATGATATTTTCGAAAAACTGAAAATAAGCACGACTATAAGCCTTAACAACAGAAAAATACTTTACGGAATTGCGGAATATATCGGAGAAACCGAAAAGTTTACGGCTATTACTGTTGCCATTGACAAACTTGACAAGATAGGAATCGAAAAGGTTAAAGAGGAACTAAGACTGTCCGGTATTTCCGAAAAAGCAATTGAGCAAATGGCTGAAATTCTTGGTTTTGAAGGAACAACGGAACAAAAACTTGCATTTATCGGAAAACTGATTGAATCAACTGAAACAGGCAGAAAAGGAATTGATGAATTAACAACCGTTTTCAATTATCTGAAAGATATCAATCTCACATCAGTAGTTTCTTTCGATTTGACTCTTGCCCGCGGACTGAACTATTACACAGGAGCTATTATTGAGGTTAAAGCGAATGATGTACAAATGGGCAGCATTTGCGGCGGAGGAAGATATGATGACCTGACAGGGATTTTCGGGCTGCCCGATGTTTCCGGCGTCGGTGTCTCATTCGGTGCCGACAGAATTTATGATGTGATGCTTGAAAAGAACCTTTTCCCGGATGATACTTCGGCTACAACTCATGTCCTGTTTATCAACTTCGGAAAAGAAGAGGAGAAATACTGCCTGCCTTATGTCGGAAGATTAAGAGAAAAGGGCATAAACACGGAAATGTTCCCTGATGC
>CAYOZZ010000002.1:0-8555 GCA_964408535.1 uncultured Bacteroidales bacterium
TTCATAGCAAAGAGAATGGCTTCCGATGCTCCTGCAGTAATTATTATGTCATCAACAGTAATATTGATATCATATCTCTTATAATAATCAACCAGCTTCTCCCTGTAGGAAATTATACCGGCAGAATGGCTGTACTCAACAACTTTTTCGTCAAAATTACGAATTGCGTTCAGTGCAACTTCCGGGGTTTCAATGTCGGGCTGCCCGATATTGAGATGATAGACTTTTATTCCTCTTTTCTTTGCTGCTTCCGCATAAGGAACCAGCTTACGTATCGGTGATTCGGGCATTTGTCTGCCTTTTTGTGATATAGTCGGCATTATCTTAATTTTTTAATTGTTTACAATGCGGCAAAAGTAAATAATTTTATATGCTGAAACCCAAAATATTGTAATTTAATAGTGTATTAATTTTCTATTTAAAGTATAAGTACCATTCACAACTGTTATAAGATATATCCCCTTTGGTAGAGAGCTAAGGTCACATTTTACCACCTTATTCCTAATTTGAAATGACATAACGGCATCTCCTTTCAAATCTGTTATTGTTGCAGAAGCGGTATATAATTGGAATCCTGAAAGATAAATGGTTACTGTCTTGCTTGCCGGATTTGGAAACAATAAAAGGTTGTCTGAGATCGCATTATCGCTGACACCTGTAGAAAACTGATATTCGTATGCACCGATATCAATAGTATCCTGAATTATTCTCTGATTACCTGAAACTCCCGCCTCGTTGGAATAAAATAATTGAATTTACAATTACAGGGCTTGAATTATTACAATAAATACCTCCCCCATTACCTGCATTATAAAAGCTGTTTTCCTGTATTAAATTATTCCTAATGACATTGTCAATAATTATCCCAAGACCCGCAGTATAACCCGGGTTTCCTTCATAGGCTCTTGTAATGGTAAATCCAGTCAGCAGTACTCCTGAACGGAATGAGAAGCAATAAACCGATAAAGAATCCTAAAGTTTTCATTGTTTTTATTTTTCATGAAAATAATGAAAAAACATTCTTAATGCAACAATTCTTCACAAAATCACTCAGGCATCTGACAATCGGTTCCGTTATTATTTAACCAAAAATCATCTTTATCAACGTTGTCAACCTGACCGTCAAAATTATAATCCATCAGGTTATATCCTGCTTTCCCTGCTTCCGTCTTCCACAACGGGAGGTCTGTTTCGTTAATGTGACCGTCACAATTTCCGTCACCCGAATACAAGCCCCAAACTGTTCCCGACAACTGTTTTAAAGCATCAGTACCAAAAGCTGCACTTGCTGAGCCTGAAAAATCATAGGAATAATTACCGCCGATTCCGGTTAATGCATTAGCCGATATTACGGAAAGGTGATTCCTTGAATAGATGACGGCAAACAAGCTGTTAACAGGTTGTGTAGCAAAAAGCAGTTGAGATGTTCCGTCGGGAGAAACCACCGAACCGTCGCTTAACAACAAACCTGCCCTTCGTTCTAACCTTGTCCCCGGAATGGCACTTTGAACATCAACTGCATCGCGCAGTTCCACAAGAACCCAGTCAACAACATTGGCAGTGCTGCCCGAAATTGTTTCCGTACCGCTGTAATTCCAGGGAGCAACATCGAAGGGTTGTGTTTGCGGAAAGTCATTCAATCCCTGTAAAACCGTATTCATCTGTGTTCCTTCAAAAGGCCCTTCAAGGAAAAGAGTAAGGTTAACATTATATCCGTTCACAACATTTAATGTTACCGGAATTGTAACTAACGGTTCGGCAGGGTCATTACTGTTCAGATATATATCTGCCGTGTAAACGCCTTCTGCCAACGTTCCCGCATCAAATCCTACATTAATATTTGTATGTCCGCCAGCATCAACCGAACCTGTTGTTGAAGTGCCTCCATCAAGAGTAAGCCAGTTGTATGGAGGATTATAGGTGTAATCAATTACAAGATAAGGAGGATTTGCTTCATTCCATCCGTCAAAGACAATATAGTAGGTAGTAGAGTTATCACGCGAATCCATACCGATTGCAAACCAACCGTTTGACAATGAGGCTTCCAAATCATCATTGGCTCTTGAGTTTAATTGCCAGTGGTGCCATCCCGTTGCAAAGCTGCTGGATTCATTACCATAATAATAGGCTGAATCTGTAACAGTATGTGTCTGAACCCAGTCCTTTATTTCCGATGCGGTTGCAGTTACCGGATCCATCGGTAAAGATGTCGCACTCCAGTACGGATAATAAGTTTGATTTACATATCCGTGCAATTCAATACTGTTTATTGTAGAACCAACGGGAATACTGCTGACATCGAATTTGAACCAGCCGTCTTCAGTATCCAATCCTTTAATAAGACTTGTTTCGGTTTTTGATGTTCCGTCGGTTGTTCCTGTTGAGTAATTGACCGACACCGGATAAACCGTAACCACATCCTTTGAATCTCCCGAATAAACCACCTGGGCATTATAATTAAGTTGCTGATCACCGTTATTATTTACGGAAAGCATATCGGAAGATGATCCACCGGGTACGAGCCATTTTTCAAAACTGCCCGGTGAATATGTCAAATCGGGACCAATAACGCCACAGCCTGTAACGGCAATATTGATACTCGGGCTGTCAGGGTCATTGCTAAGGACATAAACATTATCACTAAAACAATTTACACTTGTCGGTGCAAAAGTAATATCAAACACTTTACTGCTTCCGGGATCAACAGTGAAACTTACGGAGTTTTTACCTCCTTCTTTAAATGATGCCTTATTCCCTTCACTGACTGTAAACGGAACCGGCGAATTAACAGTTCCTGTCAGGTAATCACTACCGTTATTTGAAATTGTAAAAATTTCAGTTGAAGTTGAGCCAACAGGAACTTCTCCGAAATCAATAAACAGAGGAACAACAGTAATATCCGGTTCGATTGGAGCCAATGGTGGAAACACAATAAAATCAACCCAGGCACAATCGGAACCGGAACTAACAGAACCATCTTTTTCATAAATCCATTTAAAGGTATGAACTCCGGCAGCAACAAAATATTTAACTTCACCCCAGGCTACTTCTCCCGACCACGATGCTGCCATAGTCCCGTCAATCCAGAACTGCAGTTTATCATATGAACTTTCGGAAGAGACTTTAAGGTAGAAAGAAATCGAATCATCAATAGTGGTTTCAACTGTTACAGATAATTCCGAAGTCTGACTATCTGTTATTACACCTGATTTGGCCGAATATGCACCTTCATAAGTATCAACAGTCGTTAAAGTCCAGTCGGCATCTCCGCCGAAAATCCACGGAAATTTATTGAAATCACCTGTCTCCCAGTCTTCAACTATCAGTCCGACAGACTCATAATATGTTTTCGAGACTCCATAATTTCCGGCGGCAACATCTAATGTAAAATCAACTGCCGTCCCCATAGGAGTTGCGGCATCACACGTAACATTGTATGTAGTATTTATTGAAGCTCCTGCACTTATAACACCAAGAAGATTACTTCCCGAATTAATTGTAATATACGGGCTGACAGACGAAAGAGATGCCACAGCCGCCGGAGAATTGCTGTGACCGTTATTTGAAACTATCATAGTTATATCGGCTGTTTCTCCCGGATCCAGACGTCCGTCCCCGTTTCCGCCTGCAACGTCATCAATTACCATACTGCCCGAAAGTTCAAGTTGAGGAGCATTGACAGTAATTGACAGCGCAGAGTTCCAGGTTTCTGTCCCGTCTGTCATTTCCAAATCAAAATCAACAACATACTGATCGGGAATATCATCCGCAATATCAAATGAAAATGCTCCGGTTTGTGTAGATGTTGTTCCTGCCGGAATATCAGGCCAGTTATTTGTATCATCTGTAATAGTAACATAAGCACCGGCGGTTGATAGAATTGCTGAGACATTTGTAGCTGTTGAGCTTCCGAGATTCTCAATTGTAACATCAAGTTCTACGGACTCATCATAATCGGCTTCACCGTTATTGTTTCCTGCATTATCATCAATCTGGAAACTTTCCAATGAGAGGTATGGGCCGGAAGGTGATGCAACAGTTACCGTACCGATATAAGGTTGTCCGTTTTGCCTTGTAACAACGACATCGGCTGTTCCGGGAACAGTAATCGGATTCAAAATCACATCGGCAACCCCGGCAGCATCTGCAACAGCAGCACCGTAAAGTACCCCGTCCTTTGAAATTGCCACATAAGCATAAGGCTCAGTATTTACAGTAAATGAAGTTGAACCGAGAGGCATAAGGCTTGCATATGTTGCATTTGTTACGGGTGCCTGCGACATATACACCATCAGTGACGGGTCTCCCATCAGATGGTAAATCTCCCAATAATATGTTTCGCTGGATGTACCGGATTGTGTAACGGCAAGGTTACCTGCCGAAGGCATCTGTCCCTGAGTAACATACCACTCATCAAGGGGTTCTCCGTGGTCATGAAATGTTCTGTCATAGGCTCCAAGATGGGCGCTGTTATACACAGGATTTGCCGAAACAGTTTCGTATCCCACTCCCCACCAGAAATCCTCATCCCAGTATGTACTGTTTGAGCCGCCGATATATCCCAGGGCACCTTTACCGGCAGCCATAAGCATCTCCTCCCCAAAGCAATCATTAACGTCAAATTGATTTGAAAGACAGCAATTTCCTACCATCAGGCAGTATTTATGTGCGTTTGACAGTCCGGAAATATCGCTAATCGAAAAACTCGGATCAGCCCATCCGTTTGAACTGCAATGTGCCGTATAGTTTGCATAAGAAACACCGTCACTTACATTTTGGTGAATGTTAGCAGAATAATTACCTCCTGACGGTTCCGGTTGGAGATATGTGTGCGATGTCAGTCCGTGTGCGGCATTGAAATAGTTGTCCGTACCGTAATTTATCTGACCGTTTCCCCAGGTAAGCTGATGAGAAGCATCGGCACCTGCCACCATAACCACTTCATCAAGATATGACGGGTCAGGCATCAGATATTGTTCATACTCAAGGGTCTTATCAATTTGGGGCTGTAGTTCGGAAACATTTTCGGCAGAAAACCTGCCGTAGTAACATTCAGGATAAATATCACCCGTATAATCGCAATAATAAAGGTCGGTTACATGACTCCCGGCAGTACCGGAATAGGCAGGTATCTGTGCCACATCTCCGACAAAAAGGACAAAACTCTGAGGATTATATCCGGCAGCCGGATTATCATACAAGTCCTGTAAATATGATTTTATAGAGGTGGTTGTGTTCCCTACATTCGGATCATCGGTATAAGCCTCTATAACCTTAAAGCCTTTTTTTGTTTTCCATTCAATAAACGGTTGCAATGCAGATTCAAACATCGGATCGGCAACAATGACATAGGTCACAGGCTCATCCATTATCAATTCATCGGTAATCTCTTCCTTATAATTTGAAATCATTTTATAAACACCTTCAAAATACGGTGAGAAGAGTCGTTTTTTAGTTTGTATGGTTTTGGTAACATCACCACCTTCAAAGTCAATCCTGACATCAAGCTCAGAATAGACTCTTAGAACGTTTGTAACCGGATTATAAGCAAACGGCGAGATAGTGAGTCTGCCCATTCTTATTCCTCTCATAATACCAAGATATTCCACTCCGGCAAGGCCTGTCGAATAAAACTCATCAGTACCGTAAACCTCCTGATTATAAACAAATTGAATATCCTCAGGGTCGGCACTTTTTGATACCGAAGGTTGAGCGGGAAAAAGTTTATGTTCTATCTTCAGTTCACTAAGGTTATAGTCCGTAAACTTTTCATTCAGAACAGTCAGATGCATAACAGCACCTTCCGGAATCTCAATAATCTTCTTTAATACAGGCAGTTGAGGTTTTCCATTCTCCATACTGAACCCGTATCCTTCAATTGATATCTTTGAAAAAATACCCTGTCCGGTTTTTACATTAATATAGTCAAAACCTGCAACCAGGTTTGTCAACTCCAGCGTTGAATAATCATTTCTTGAAACAACGGTTTCATTTTTCCCTGTTTCGGATAACTTTACACTTTGAGCTGCAGAAACAAAAGTTGTTGTAATAGCAGCAATGATGATGACGAGAGAATAAATCTTTTTCATTTTATTATGTTTGTTAATTATTTACCAAAAAATACCCGGCCGGAATATAAATTACAACAAGTATTAATAATTAGCTTTTACAAATTTAAGGGTAATTATCAGCGACAAAAATAATCAATATGTGTTAATAATAATGATAAATTTCTACTTTTGCGGCAATTATAAATATAATCCATGTTTAATGGCACTTATCCATTCATTTGAAAAAAGCGGAAATTTCCTGTTCAAACACAGGGGAGAGATTCCTGTGATACTTTTTATTCTCGCTGTTCCGGTAATCCGGCTTACCGATTATGATACCTTATCGGACAACACAAAACTTTTTGTTACTGTCATTGCAATAGTTGTGAGTTTTGCGGGTTTTGTCGTGCGTGCAATTGCAATAGCAACCACACCTGCCGGAACTTCGGGCAGGAATACCGAAGAACAGGTGGCCGAATCGCTGAACGTCACCGGAATATATTCAACCTTAAGACATCCGCTCTATCTCGGAAATTACCTTATGTGGATTGGGATTGTAATCTTCACTTTCAATATATGGTTTGTGGTTGCCGTTTCGCTGGCTTTCTGGCTCTATTACGAGAGGATAATGTTTGCAGAAGAGAGATTTCTGGAACGCAAATTCGGTAACGATTATCTTGAATGGTCGAAAAAGGTTCCGGCTTTTATTCCCTCTTTTAAAAATTACATAAAAAATGTTGTTCCGTTCTCCTTCAGAAGTATCTTAAGACGAGAGTATTCAGGTGTTCTTGCAACTGTATTCAGTTTTGCTTTTATTGATTTGTTACGAAACTATTTCATTACCGGTAAAGTTGAATTCGACAGAATATCGGTTTATGTACTGGCAATAACAATTGTTATAACACTAATCCTGCGAACATTGAAACACAGCACCAAAGTGCTGGATGAGAAGGGACGATCGTAAGGGGTATGGGTGATGAGTGATGGGTGATGGGTTATCAGTTATGGGTTTGTCAGTTGTCAGTTCATAAAATAGGTTTATACCAAGTTTGGTTGAAAACTAATAAATTTGGTGTATGAAAAGACAGAGAAAAACGCTTACCGGATGATAAAATACAAACTTAATGACAAAAGGAAACCGGAAAATATACATCTACTTCGTTGCTGTCCTGGCTATGCTGTTTTGGGGAATGTCTTTTGTCTGGACTTCAATAGTTTTTAAATATTATTCTCCGGTAACAACTGTATTTCTGCGTCTTTTAATCTCAACTGCACTAATGTTTCCGGGGCTGAAGCTTTTCAGGAAAATTGAAAAGATAAAAAAGGGTGATCTGAAGTTATTCCTGATATCCTCATTGTTGAATCCTTTCCTTTATTTTGTGGGCGAAAGTTACGGACTGAAATACTCTTCCCCGACAATCAGCGCTGCTTTTATATCGCTGATACCGTTGATAATCCCCGTTGTGGCTTTTTTTACGATAAAAGAGAAATTGCCCAAACTAAGTATTGCGGGACTTATCATCTCCTTCGGAGGAATTATGATGATGCTGATAAACAAAGATATGAGCCTTAATGCCACACCTGCCGGAATTGCTTTTCTATCACTTGCAGTTCTTACAGCTGTCTGGTATTCAATTTTACTGAAAAAGCTGACAACCCGGCACTCATCGTTTTTCATTATTGCGGTTCAAAACCTGATCGGAGCAATATATTTTCTTCCGGTTTTCCTGATTTTTGAATTACACGATTTCATTGAAGTAAGACCAAATTTTGAACTTGCCGGTTCGCTGCTTTCGCTTGCCGTTTTATGCTCCTCACTGGCTTTCGTATTTTTTGCAATGTCAACAAAAGAAATTGGAGTGAGCAAAACCGGAATGCTTACAAACCTTATTCCCGTCTTCACTGCCGTATTCTCCTATATCATTCTTGACGAGTATTTTAGTGTAAACAAAATTGCCGGAATGGTTATTGTGATAATCGGTCTGTTCATCTCACAAATCAAAAAAACAGAACAGGTTATACAATATACCGGAACTTAGGATAAAAAACAATAAACAGATATTTTACATTGACAATCATCCATTGTCCACTAAAAAATAAATAATATTCTTTAAAATCATTGTTAGTCTGCAATTTACTAGCTTTATAGCTACGTGTAGATTTGAAACGTTATTAGTGGAAAATAATCCGCTATGAATAACGGCAAATATGCTTTCGTACAGTTAACAGAATTTTTCTGCCGGGCAAAACGACTGTAGCTAAATTACTTACAGGTGTGAATTGAAAAAATATTAAAGGGTTAAATTATAAACAACTGTCATTTGATTCGTATTAAGTGGAAATCAATTATACAATTATCATAACTAAAAGTTGACATTATCAAATGGAAATTGTATTTTTGCTTTCTCAACAAAATAATCATTTCAAAAAGTCTGATATGAAAACATTTTACATTTTATTCCTTTCGTTAGTAGTTGGAATTTTCAGTATCGAAGTGTCTTATGC
>CAYOZZ010000003.1:0-6420 GCA_964408535.1 uncultured Bacteroidales bacterium
TTACGGAGTATCGAGTGTCGGTGCTGCAATACATAGGAGCAAATATCAAAATGGCGGTGATTTTCCTGATTTTCTTTTGCGATTAACCTTAAAAGCTTTTCGCAAACATTATGGTAATGCAAAATTTGATTTCATTCTTTATGTGCCGCCAACAGAATCAGGTGATTTAGTGAAGAATTTTACCGAAAAATTATCAAGAGTATTAAAAGTTCCTATTTCTCACGATTTGATAAAAATATCGGAAACAAAACCACAGAAAGTTTTTCAAAATAGTTATCTTAAAAAAGATAATGTTTCCGGTAAGTTTGAATATAGAAATCCGCAGGAAATTATCGGAAAATCAGTAATTTTGTTCGATGATATTTTTGATAGCGGAGCTACTATTAAAGAAATTGGAAAATTATTGACAGATTATGGTGTAATAAAAATAGCACCATTAGTAATTGCAAGAACAGTTGGTGGAGATTTATAAATAGGGGTTATATGAATAAAGAATTAGCATATTGGGTTACTTTGGCACATTTGCCGAAAATCAAAACGAAAGTGAAAAATGAAATAATCGTTCGTTTATTCAATCAAAAAGAAACGATTATTAATTTTTTTAACTATACGGAAGAAATTTGGAAAAATAAATTTGAACTGTCAGATGCTGAGATTGCTGTCATAAAAGCAGGTATTGAAGAGCTTCCTAACAATTCTTTTCTTGTTGAAAGTTTATTAGAACAAGGATATAAAATATTACCGATTACATCTCCTGACTATTCACCTGTATTAAAAAAGAATCTTGGAAGAACTTATGCCCCCCCGATTTTATACACAAAAGGTAATTTGCAAATATTAAAAGAAGATTCTATTGCAATCGTCGGTTCCAGAAAGGCAGATGAAACCTCTCTTTTATTTACAGATAATATTGCAAAAAAAGCTTCTGAAAATTATAAAGTAATTGTAAGTGGATTTGCAAAAGGAGTTGACAAACAGGCTCTTGATTCCGCGTTAAAATACAAAGGTCACAGTATAATTGTTTTACCGCAAGGTATTACAACTTTTAAATCCGGGTTTAAAAAATATTATAAACAGATTATTGCTGGAGACGTTTTAGTGTTAAGTACATTTCATCCGAAAGCAAGCTGGAGCGTTCAATTAGCGATGGCAAGAAACCCTATTATTTATGGGTTGGCAAAAGAAATATTTGTCGCTGAATCTAGTAATAAAGGCGGTACTTGGTCTGGTGTTATTGACGGACTTCGCAAAAAAAGAACAATCTATGTCAGAAGCCCGGAAACACACGAAAAAAATGCAAATCTCTTACTAATTCAAAAAGGTGCAAAAGCAGTTGATATTAATGGTAATGTTATTGAGTATGCGTTAGTTGAAGAGGATGTGGATTTGGCTGTCGGCGAATCTAATCAAAGCTATGATGAAATTGAAAATAAAATAATAGAATTGTTAAAAAAAGGTGTTTATACTTCAAAAAGTATAGTTGAATTATTAAAAATCGATTGGAGTACAAGACGGGTAACAAATTTTCTAAAGGAAAGAAAAGATGTAGTTACGGTTAATGGGAACCCGTTGAAATTCACACATATTAGTAGAAAAATAGATAAAGCACGAGATTATGAATTATTTTGATTGTATTTTACCTGATTAAAATATTCAAAAAAGATACAACAGCCGTTTATGTCAATAAGATAATAATTTATAGAGTATATTTGAATTTCTTCTGTGATATTCTGTGAAATTATTTATGTATTAATTTGAAATGAAACACACCAAACTATTTAAGTCAAATTTTCTTCTTTTTTCTCTTTAAATACTGATAATCAAAGTAATAAAGCACTTTTATTGAGAAACTGTTTGTGGCAGGTGACTGCAATGTATTCGCGAGGTTTTTAAAATAGTTATCCTCCATCTCATAATATATGGAATTAATAACCTCCGGTACTTCGTAAGCTTGAATGGCATTTTTCCAAACGATATTTATTTCACTTCCGGGAGCAAAATTCCAGATATAAAGCATATCAACATTAAAAGCATTGAAACTGATATCATTTATTTCACTGTAGTCGGATGGCAGCAGTCCGCCGTCTTCGGTAAGGTCAAAATAGTTATTATATTGCACAATGATCCAGTAATGTCTGGCACGCACACTAAGCGACGATTTATTATTAAACTTGTAATTGATTTTTAAGATGTTTTCCCAGGTATCAATATTTCTCTTCCCAAAAATTACATCCTGGTTTCCATCGGCACCGGTTGTGTCGTCAACATACCCAATGCTGTTTTTTGAATAATTGTAATCCGCTTCAAATGACATCATCATTTTATCATTGAACCTTATGCGCGGTTCAACATTTATGGAGTATCCCGCCTGACTGTATCTGTCAGAATATCTGAATCTGCCGTTTAAGTCAATAACGAACTTTTTCCTGTAATCGGGAGATAGACCGGCTTTGATTTTGAAACCGGGAGGCCTCACGAAATACCTGCCTTCAACACGGGGTTCGTAAAAATCATATGAATCTGCCGGGGTACCGCTAAATTTGAACCAGGCTGATAAAAAATTTGTGAATCTTGCGTGTGCAGCAATTCCCGTATTGAATTGAGTGAATTTCCTCGGATTGTACAGGCTTTTATATTCAAACCAGGCTTTACCGCCGAGGTCGAGGAAAACACCAAAGGGTTCATAAAACCTGTATCCGAGAGTTATCTCGTCCGAAATAGAATTATTATGGCGTAAAAATCCCATATGGTTAGGATTGTAATTGTCGTCAATAAGTTCATGACTCAGGTCATAAGTGAAGTTGCCGCTTACTTTGCCGGCTTCGATTGAGTATGTATATCCGAATTCAGGGTGTATTCCCGAATTATACAGTTGGCTGATGCTGGCCTGACCTCTGACCGAATACCTGTTTGTGTTGTTATTAAGCTTGAATTCGGTGCTGCTCACGTTTGCCGAAAATCCGGCATCCGGTTGGTAAACATTTGTGTTGTAAAGACTTACAAATGAATTGTTTTTAAACGACTGGTCAAGGACAATCATATTGAAATTCGTGTATGGTTCGGTAAGGTATTTTCTTTTTTCTCCTGTAATAGTATCGGTTATTTCAGCATAAGTGTTTGCCGTAATCCCATTAAAGATTCCGACAGCAAGGTTCTTTTTTGTTTTTCCGGTGATTTTTGCGGCATTTATCAACTGGTTTGTTGACGGATTGTCAGTAACAATCTCATTTTCATTCGTGTTGTAGTAAGGGTTATAATATCCTGACGGTTTTGAGCCTATTCGTCTTGAATAGAAGACATCACCCTTGTCAAAAAGTTCTGTTCCTTCCATAAAGAAGGGCCGTTTTTCATCATAATATACTTCAAAAGGTGAGAGGTTGTAAATCTCATCATCAGCCTGAACCTGCCCGAAATCCGGGATTAGAGTCATATCCAGAGTGAAACTTTCATTTATCCCGTATTTTACATCCAGTCCGTAATTGTATGAATATCCCCACGATTTACTGTCCGGGTCCTTTTCAATGTATCCCGAAAGATAGGGTACGAACGATAATCTTAATGGAGGTGTAATATTCCTTATTCCTTCCAGTATTCCTGACTGCAGGTTGATGCCGTCAATTTTCCTGTCAATAAAGTTCCACGAATCGTGCTCTTTGTATCTCATTATATCGCGATAAATCTGCAACCCCCAGGTTTGCACATCCTTTTTAGGAAACCGCAAAGCGGAATATGGAATTTTATATTCGACAATCCAGCCGCTATCAACTATTTTTACAGCACTTTTCCAAACGGCATTCCACGAATCATCCTCGTCATCATCCGAAAGCGATTTCAGGTCAATTTGAACACCCCTTGAGGTAACAATAAAACCATAAGCCGTCAGATAGTCGTTAAAACAGTCAATGTAAACCCCGAAATAGTCCGAAATACCTATATCGTCCCTTTCGCTTAGCTCTGTTAAGATGCTGTCGGGATGAGGGTCGTAGAGCATTGCTCCCACATATAGGGCAACATCATCATAAACAAATTTCACTTCACTCTTTAATGAAGCTTGCCTTCCGTTGTAAGGTCTGTGTTGTACAAAACCGGTTGCAACAGGTACTCCTTTCCAGGCCTCATCATCAAGTTGTGCATCAATTTTGGGAGGCTTTGATATTTTAACGGCGGTAACCCTCTTTTTTGTCCCAATCTGCGCTGATACACTCCCCAAAACACCGATGGCGGTTAATAGTACAAGCAGAATTTTTATGTCAATTTTTAAAGCAGGCATTTTTCAGAGTTTCAGATGCAAAGAAAAGGAGATTTTGCTTTATTATTATTTGAAATAGTTCTAAATTAGCCGCTGTTAATAAAAAGCCTGCCATTGTTCATCGGCATTTCATACTTTTAATGCCCGAAAGAGTTATATTTAAATACAATTATTATGAAAAAATTGATATTCCTCATAATCGCGGCAGCA
Source organism: uncultured Bacteroidales bacterium (assembly GCA_964408535.1). GTDB lineage: Bacteria > Bacteroidota > Bacteroidia > Bacteroidales > JAADJA01 > JAADJA01. Next base: position 4,460 of record CAYOZZ010000003.1, read on the forward strand.
TTATTCATTTCCGGTACTTTACCAATCCCAAATGGGAGTTCGGGAGCTAACAATACATTATCTGAAGAAGAGATTGCCGCAGGTTGGCAATTGCTGTTCGACGGAAAAACGACTGACGGATGGCGCGGTTTTAAGAAATCAACACTGCCGGAGGGCTGGAAAGTTGAGGATGAATGTTTTGTAACTGTCGGAAAGGGAGGTGACCTTGGCGGAGATGTCATTACGGAAGCGGAATATGAGGATTTTGAACTTTCCCTTGAATGGAAAATGTCAAAAGGTGGAAACAGCGGTATTTTCTTTCATGTGCTTGAGGGCGACTACCCGACAATTTATGCAACAGGTCCCGAGTATCAGCTTCTTGATGATGTCGGCTTCCCTTCAAAAGTTGAAGAGTGGCAAAAGACAGGCGCCGATTATGCTATGCATAACCCTTCAAAGAACAAGAAACTTAAACCCGTAGGTGAATTTAATACCTCAAAAATAATTGTGAAGGATGGCCATGTAGAGCATTATCTGAACGGTGAAAAAATTGTTGAATATGATCTTTGGACAGATGACTGGAAGCAAAGAGTGCGGAATTGTAAATGGAAGGATTATCCGGGCTACGGCCTTGCCCGTAAAGGTCATATAGGATTACAGGATCATGGAAGTAAAATAATGTTCAGAAATATCAAGATTCGTGATATTACTGATATGGGAGAACCGGTTTTTAACGGAAAGAACCTTGACGGCTGGAAAATACACGGAACCGAAAAATGGTATGTTGAAAACGGTGAACTTATTTGTGAAAGCGGACCTGACAAAAAATACGGGTATCTCGCAACCGACAAAAAGTATAAAGATGTGCTTATACATCTGAAGTTTTTACAGGAGGCTGACGGAAACAGCGGTGTCTTTTTCCGTTCTTCACTCGACGGAACAAAAATAAGCGGCTGGCAGGTTGAGGTAGCTCCGAGAGGGAATGATACCGGCGGAATTTACGAATCTTACGGCAGAGGATGGTTACATCAGATTCCTGATGAGAAGGAAAATATCCTTAAACCGGACGAATGGAATGAGATGGTTATTCTTGTGAAAGGCGACAGGGTTATGACCTGGCTTAACGGTGAGATGATGACAGACCTTACGGATAAGAAGATTGGTGAGGCCGAGGGAGTCATTGCCTTGCAAATTCATTCCGGTGGCGGTATAAAAGTGAGATGGAAAGATATTTTTGTCAGGGAATTGTAATCGGCTACTTATGTGGTGTTTGGTGTTAAATTGTTGATAATTATTTTATATTATGTGCAGGTTTTTGATGTATCTGAAGTCTTTTTTGTTTAATGTATATAGATGTATATTGTAGAAAATAGCAGTGGCAGCAAGCAGCATACCTCCAATAAAAGGTTTATGGCTCAAACTGTACTCCATCATAAGATTTGTGAATATATGAGATATTTGTTCATTGACAGGTATCTAAGGGAACTTATTAAGGTGCTTTTTAATACGTGGGATTTCTTGTTTGTTAAGTGCACCAAAATAAAATTCTGCAACAGTAATTTCACTAATGTAAAGGTTAGCTTCACCAAGCTCCTCGCATTTATCACGTATGCTTTGCGAACCTTTGTACAACTCAATTACTATATTTGTGTCAAGAATTACAGATTGGGAGTTCGCCATGCTTTATTTTTAATAAAGTTTATATCAATTGATGTATCCTTTCCTGTTCCAAATGTATCCCAAAAATCAGATTTTGAGATAAATTTACTATCAGGGAGCTTATTTCTTAAAGAACCTGTATTCGTTACTGTAATACCTTTTACAAAATTTAACTCTTTAAGCAGTTTTAATAATAATTCACCGTATGTTTTGTCTTCAATATTAATTATTATTTGTTCCATGACATTTTTTCCTGCAAAGTTAGTATTTTTGTAAGTTACGAACAATAAAAAAACAGATTAAATAGAAACCGTATAAAAAAT
>CAYOZZ010000004.1:0-4703 GCA_964408535.1 uncultured Bacteroidales bacterium
AAAGTTTGTCATATTTAATATCATGTATCTTGGTTTATCTTAAAATGCCACATAACGTTTAAGAATTGTATTAATCGTCACCTCACAAAGCAGCAAAGATACGAAAAAAAAGAATTAAAAAACGATTGTTTCGCAGAAGGAATAATGAGGTGATTTAATACAATTGAGTTGGACTATGCCGCTATGGGGATAGTATCGAAGATTTTGTTCTCCTGTTTTTTTCGGCATAATATCCGTGAATATGCGACTCTCAAAACCAAGGTTCATTTCATACCCTAAAATCATATAAATACTAACGGCACCTTTTACTCTCTTAAAGCCTCCACCAACCGAACAGTTACAACTTCACCATTGTCAATCAGACTGTTAAAAAAGAGATTATCCTTATTAAAAACTTTTACCGAAATTTTATCGTTTTCCCTTTTCACTTCAATATCAAATGACCGGCCAAAGGCTTTTATTCTTCTCAAAGCCATTGTATTCCATTCGTCAGGCAGCTTGGGAGACATTGAGAATGTATTGAATCCTTCGGGTCTGATACCGAAAACACCTTCGGTTACAACCCTGCAATACAATGCGCTTTCGGCCGACAAATGCCTCTGATTTCCTTCGGGATATGCTTCTACTGCATACGGTACGTGCTCACCGAGCAAACGCCGGGAGGAATAATAACGGAAGTAGTCCATTGCGCGTTTCGTTTTACCTGCTGCAAACACTCCCCTCAGGGCATAGAGTGTTGCCCTGTCCCAGAATGTAGTACTACCTTCTTCCGAGGCCAGACCGTCTTTCGTCCACAACTTATCGGAAAACAGAGCATCAACCGTACCTTCACTTCTGTCGAAAATTCCGACGGTCAGAGGAGTACATATCCACGCCCTTAAAAGGTCATTTCCCTTGTAATACCGGTAAGTTTCGAACCCGTCCATTGTCGCTCCGAAATAATCTTCAATAGCTTTTCGTATGGCCTTTGATTCTTTCACATATTCATCCGATTGCTTTTTATCAATTCCCAGCTCCTTTCCGAGCAAAGAAGCCGAAATCAAAGCATCATAATACAACGAAGAGGTATTAAGATTTGCATCACCGGCAGGAAAACGAAATTCCAGCTCATCGCAGTCAGAAGCCACAACACCTTCGCTGTTTATCTTTCTTCTGGAATATTCGAGACTCCATTCTATCAGCGGCCACAGTTGCCGTGCCGTTTTTACATCACCGTAAGCAAGCGCAAATCGTGAAGCACCGTAAGCAATCATAGCCATATCGCCCCTGTCACCGGCACCGTTCCAAAAGTCCGTTCCTTCGGCAATTATTGAGCTTGGGATGGGTTTAAAGTCATCATTCATATAACGTGAAAAATGACGGAATGAATTTATGGCAGACTCATTACCGGCAAGGTTTCCGAGAAAGGGGAAAAACGGGTTTGCATATTCCGCCTGATCGTTTGCCCAAATAGCGGCATAATACCTTCCGCCTCCCGGTCCGTGCATCAATCCTCCCTTTGTACGATAGATACTTTCAACAGCTCTCAGTTTGGCAAAAGCAAAAGTCCTGTTTAACACTTTATCGGGAGATTCAAAAACCAGATCCGAAAAGGTTCTGTTTACAAACGTCTCACGTTTTTTCAGTTCATAATCAGGTGATATATAATTATCTTCCTCACAAAGTTTACGACCGGAACAGATTATTGCAAAGTCTAAAGATTCATCAGGTTTAAGAGTAAAACTTCCGTTTTTATTATATGCGACCTTAATAATATATGAACCGTAAACACCTTTATCAGCATCAGTTGTATCGGATATCACAAATTCAGGTATTGTAACAGTAACCGGCTTTGAGGTCGTATTTATCACTTCCGTTTTATCAATAAACACAGGCCGGTCTGTCGAAGGGAATAATTTATGTCTGATTTTAACACCGTTGGCGGTTTTCGACTCATAGCATAATTTCCCTTTTATTCTGAAAGCGGCCGGAAACTCCTCAACCTTTACCCCGTCAATTGAAATTTGCGGAATATCATCATTATCAAACAGATACAATAAGCTGGCATGAGTGTCGTTAGGTATTGTTCTGAGCATTGGAAAGACAAGGTGCACGTTCTGCTTCAGTTTGCCGGCTTCAACACCGTAATGAACTATCGCAGAAATATAAAATCCACTCATTTCAATATTGTCAATGTGCGAATCTTTGTTTTTTACATCCCACTCTATACCTCCATTTTCAGACAGTATCCATCTTAAAGAATCCTGGGATAAACCGGTTGCCGGGAATCCAATAACAGATGTAAATATTGTTATGATAATAAATCTGAAAACATTCATAATTGAAAACTTTACTGCAAAGATAGTTATTCTTTAAATCTTTATGTACGTAAAATTGCACTTTTTTATCCCTAAATCCCATAGAGGGGATTTTTCTATTTTCCTGCTTCCTTTAGGGATAGGGGCAAACAGAAAAATTGAAATTATGTACTATTTATCGCCCCCATTTATATTTTAACAAGATTGGGCAAATCGGTAAAGATTACTACTTTTACGCTCAAAAATTAAATATTTGAATATTAAGAATAAATATGACAAAATATCATTCTACGGCTTGATTTTCATAATAATAGCCGCCTCTTTCCGGCATTTCTCTGCGGTGTACTACTATTTTTTAAATCCTGACCACGCTATACATATACTGATGACTGCAAATTTCAGGTTTCCGCACGACCTCTATTTCTGGGGGCAGGACAGGCTTGGGAGTTTTATTCCGCTACTTGGAAGTCTGATATTGAAAATTACCGGAATGAATGCCGTCCGGTCGGTTTCCATTGCCAATTATCTAATGCTTATAACCGGCTATTTCTGCATTTCCACACTTTTCAGAAAAAAAATCACAAAACTTATTCTTGCTGTTTTCTGGTTCTTCCCTCCCCTGAATTTCCTCGACTTCTTGATGATTGCCCAGCCGTTCGGTATTCAGATGAGCCTGCTTGCAATTGTTATTTTTATTTTTAATAAGATTTCGTCATCACAAAGTGCATTAAAAAACGCACTGCTCCTCTCTCTTATTTCTGTCATTTTCATAATTTCGATTTGGGTTTCCGAACTGACAATTATTTCCGTTTTCCTGATAACGCTTCTTGCAATATACAGCAACTTTCTGTCTGACGGAAAAAGACCTGTACACGGCAATAGCATTAAAACCATATTGAAAGAACCTGCAATCTATGTGGTGATTTTCTGGATTACAGCCGGGCTGTTTTTTATTATTTATGCCAAAAATGTTGCAGACAAGGATATCAGATACACAAAACAGATATTTAACAATCTAAACACCATCCTGTTGACATTCAGGGAGATAATTAAGCAGATTAAGGAGATTCTTACATTCGGGTATGAAAACAACGTTTTTCTCGGTATTTTCGGATGGCTTTCGTTTACAGCCATTTTCACAATGTTTTATCTTGTCATAAAGAAAAAGAGGGAGATTGTTAATGACAAATGGTTCCGGTTCTTTTTAATACAGTCATTTCTGGCTCTTCTTGCAATTTCCGTATCGCACTGGGTATTCCGTAACGGAATTTCGAGACGCTATTTTGTCTTTACATATATGTCACTTGTCATCGCTATGCTTTTAATATATGACAAACTAACAGGAAGGCATAAAGTATATACCGGCATTCTGATTGCAACAACAGCTGTTTTCGGATTGTTAAGCTCAACAGTCCACATCTATTACCCTGTAAGACAAAAACCCAAATATGAAGAGATGAAAGAATTCAGAAGGTTAGGAAAGGCAGGCATCATTTCAGAATACTGGAACTCATATATTCCGGCAATTGCCGCTCCCGGTAAAATCACATCCACGCCAAACGACAAATCATATTACAGAAACCGTGCGATGGCTGATTCCGTTTTCCGGCAACCCGGCATCTATATCATTAAAGATTCGTGGCTCGACAGTTTTCCCGATAAAATAATGCAGTTCGGATATACTCTTGAAAAAGCTAACAAGCCTTTTGAACTCGGCGGAGCTACAATGTGTGAGTACAAGTTAGCCAAAACCCATAAATACTATACATACAAAGAGCTGAAAACGGCATCAAAAAAGATTCGGACTGATAAAAATTCCACCACCGGCCGCGTCGTTGAGGCTGACTCATCAATAAAATTCAAATATCTCGTTTACGGGCCCTTTATCACCCTGAACAAAGGCAAATATAAGGTCGTTTTCAATTTGCGATCTGCGGTAAACACGGGCGACGGCACAATCGCATTACTTGATGTGACTTCAAAATATGGAAAATTAAAACTGTCCGGTCTTAAAATCAAAAATAGTGATTTCCCGGATACATCCGCATACCACCCTTTTGAGCTGGACTTTAAAATAGATTCACAGGTTAAAAATATTGAATTCAGGGTTTATTATACCGGTAAAGAGAAACTTTGGCTTGATAATGTGGAACTTATACAAACAGATTAACATTCCGGAGTTGACAATCCGTAAGCGGATTTCACTCACGGATAAATTGAGCGGGAAACATATATATCCCACAAATTTGAAGTTTATCATATCATAAATTACCTTACTTTTGCGCCTTATTTAAAATGAAATAATTGATGGTACTGGATTTTTCGGTTTTAAAAAACATACTCTCGCAAAGAAAGAAAATAGCAATAGTTTCGCATACCAACCCTGATGGCGATTCCATCGGTTCG
>CAYOZZ010000005.1:0-12007 GCA_964408535.1 uncultured Bacteroidales bacterium
ACAAATGATGCAGGCAGGACAGGTTATTTTCAAAGTGATTTAAATATGGATAAAGAAGTTAATAACATTGACAAAAATGATGTCTGGGAGCCGAACATTAACAAACATTCTCAGTTGCCGGGGCTATAGTGCTGCGGTAAACATTAGCACAAACAAAATGGCAGTAACTATGTTTCTGACAGGGGATTAGGATTATTGGGTCATAAAACCTTTAACGTATAAAACCGTGTAAAATAATATAATCATTTCTAACTCAAAGCCTTTCTTGCTTTCAAAATATATTTTGCGGTGTCAAGCGGACTGATACCCTTGTATTCGCGTGTTTTTCCCAGACTGACATCACAGGGTTTATATGATGAAAACCTTGTAATTATCTTACCTTTTCCGCCAGTAAGTGAACTTAGTTTAACCGGAAAATCAAGTGAGGTTGCCAAAGGTATTTCTCCTGTTATTCTGCATTGCGATTTTTCGATTTCAGGGTTGTTGAATTCAGCCCTTAACCGGATTAGCTCACTTACAATCACGCCGAGCGATTCCTCAGGAGCGGATATTTTAAAACTCAAAACCGGCTCAAGAAGAGTAGGTTCGGAGTGTGTCAGTCCCTCCATAATCCCCATTGGAGTTGCAATTGTAAAATCGTTGCTTTTTGTATGTATTTCGTGATCTTCTCCTTCAATAAGCGTAATCTTTATATCATCAACCTGCCAGCCGAGAATACCCTGTTGCAGGGCAAACGGTATGGCTTTTTCAACATCGTTTTGATATTTTTGCTTAATGTCGTTTACACTTACGACAGATGAGTATTGCACTCCCGAACCTCTTTCGCCCGGCTCAATTCTGAATTTCATTATTGCCCAGCAGGGTTTCGGCATCCAGTATCTTACAAACCCTTCACAGGCTACCGTCGGCGTCTCTTTATAAATAACGGTTGGTTTTGAGAATGTTACTTCTATCCCGAATCTTGATTTAATAACCGATTGCAATATCTCCTTCTGTATCTCTCCACGGATATTAATGTGCAGTTCACGCTCCTCTTTCAGATATCTGAACTGTAATCCGGGGTCCTCATTGTTCAGGATGCTCATTGCATCAATAAGGGCATTTATATCCGCTTCATTTTGAGGAATAACCTGAACCGTCAGTAAGGCTTTACTTTTTTCGGTTTTGATTTGATTGTCAGGCAAACGTCCGATATAATCACCAGGTTCAGCATTTTTTAAACCCTGAATCCAGGCTATTTCTCCTGCCGAAAATGATTGTATAATACTTTGATTTTGTAAATCGGTATCTTTTATCAGACTCACTTTTTCTTCGGTGTTTTTTGTTGCATTCTTGACTGAAGACCTTGAAATGATTGTGCCGCCGAATAAACGGACAGCAGCGGTTTTGCCAAGTCCCTTTAAATGATTTGTTTTAAAAACAATTCCAAATAACTCACCGGATAACACAGGGGGAGCAGGCAAAAGGCTTATGATAGAATCCAATAAAAATTCAATTCCTGACGAATATTTGGCAGAACCGTAAAGAACCGGAATGAGCGTTTGCTTTTTTATGCAATTTGTCAAAACCCTGTTTAAATCGTTCCAATCGGGTGTTTCTCCGTCAAGATATTTATTAAACAAATTATCATCCTGCTCAATTACTCTCTCCATTAAATCTGTATTTTCCGAAAGTGTCTCAGGGTGCCACAACAGTTCAATGTCAACATTGGCAGAGCCTTCGTTTACAACCTTTTGAAGCTCAACAATATTCAGGTTCAGCTCATTCTTAATCTCTTTAACAACCCTGTCGGTATCGGTTCCTTCCCTGTCGGTTTTATTGATAAATATGAGAAAAGGTTTCCTGTGCAAGAGCAGCAGGTTTGTGATGTTTTCGGTTTGTGCCTGAACACCTTCCAAAGCTGAAATAATAACAACAGCACAATCAATAGCGTCAATGGCTTTTTCCGTTTCGGAACTGAAATCAATATGACCGGGTGTATCTATCAGATTGATTTTGGTATCTTTCCATTCAAAAGTCAAAACCGTAGAACTGACAGTGATACCTCTTTCTTTTTCCACTTCGAGAAAATCGGTCTGTGAGTTGCCTTTGTCAACACTTCCCGCTTCTTTTATCTTTCCCGACAAATGCAGGAACTGTTCGGTTACCGTTGTCTTTCCGGCATCAACGTGGGCGAAAAGTGCAATATTTCTTATATCCTTCCGTATCAATGAATTAATTTATGTAAAAAAGATAATCAATATAGATAATCACGATTTTTTGTAAAACATTTACAAGTGACCAAAGATACCTGTTTTTAGTCAGAAGGAATATCAACTTTATACGAAAGTGTAAACTCAATAAACAATCCGTTATTAATAACAGGATTTAGCTGCGTCCGGTCATCACCGAATTTTATCATTGAAAGTTGCCAGTCCAGCTTGTCATCTTTTGCGTAAACAGGGTATTTCCGGTCAATTGCATAACCGAGTTTGCCTCTTAAAAAGATATTTTTAACAACTTGCAAATCTGCGTACAGATATGGCTCAATGGCATAACGTGAGGTATAAGCATTGTTGAAATCGCCTGTCAGTCTGTAAGTTGAAACAAGAGCAATATAGGCAAGTCCTGTGGAAAACTTTCCGGAAACCTGATAGTTAATTTTAGCCCATATCGGTATATCGCCAGATATTGACAACTTGTTGCCGATATCCCAGTCAAGACCGAAAACAGGAACCACAAAAAGTCCGAAAAACTCAGTATTTACATACATTCCTGCTTTCCATAGGAATTTCTCTGATGTTCGTTTTGAATAATACGACAAAAACCCGAGTTGCCACGCCTCTGAGCTTGAATGTCTTAAATCGGAATTATATCTCGGCAGCAATACAAACAGAAAAGAGTTGTCATTCTTTAACTTCCTGTTATAAGTAAGTGTTAATCCAAGGGAATAGTAATTAACCGGCCAAATCTGTTCTGGATTATAATTTACGGTCCACATATTTCCTCTGAAACCTGCAAGGAAAGTTGTATTTCCTTTTGAGAAAACAGGAAAGTTTAATGTCCCCGAAAGATAACCGATATTTGAACTGATACCGGAATTCTCATATTTATTTGAAGGGGATATCATATAGCCTATTTCGGCAACGGTAAATTTGTCCTGTGAATAGGAATATGTTGAAATAAAAAGAATTAAGAGTAAAAATATTTTCTTCATTTTATAATATGTCGGATTATTTTGCTGACAAATGTACATTAATTTTTCAACCTGTTTAACCCGAATTATGCAACAGCATATTTAAAAACAGTGTAACTAAGCTATTAACCAAAGAATCAGAATGTTTTTAAAATCCTTGAAGGGTTAAAAGTTAAATAGTATTAACCTGGGTTATAAACTCTTAATACATAAAGCGGGTTTAAGTATGGAGAGTTTGACCGGAAAAAAACGAAAAAAATTCCGAAAAGCAATGTTTTTTTCGATATGTTTGCAACTGCAAATCGAAAAAATTGAATGTATTATGAAAAAAGTATTAAAAATTATTGTAATTCTTATTTTTACAGGGTTGTACGGGTGCAGCACAAATCAGAAACCTGAAGAAAATGAGATTTCCGGAGACCTGATAATCTTTAATGCAGGAAGTCTTTCGGTACCTTTTAAGGAAATATCGGAGGAGTTCAATAAGGAATACCCTGATGTAAATATTATCAGAGAGGCAGCCGGCAGCCGTAAATGTGCACGTAAGATAACCGACCTGAAAAGGGAATGCGACATTATGGCTTCTGCTGATTACACTGTAATTGACAGGCTTCTTATCCCCGGTTATGCCGACTGGAACATTAAGTTTGCAACAAATGAGATGTCCATTGTTTATACTGATGAGTCAAAATATTCGGATAAGATTAACAAGGATAACTGGTTTGAGATTCTTTTGAAAGATGATGTTGCTTTCGGCCGGTCGGATCCCAACGCCGACCCTTGTGGTTATAGAGCTGTATTAACTTCAAAACTCTCTGATATATACTATAATAAGCCCGGTTTATCTAAAGCATTACTCCAAAAAGATAATCAATATATCAGGCCGAAAGAAACAGACCTGCTGGCATTGCTCGAATCTCATAATATTGACTACATTTTTCTTTACAGGTCGGTTGCTCGGCAGCATAACCTTAAATATCTTGTTTTACCTGATGAGATTAACCTGAAAAACCCTGCTTTTGCCGACCTGTATCGCTCAGTAACTGTTGATATCTCAGGGAAAAAACCCGGAGAGTTTATTACTAAAAAAGGTGAGCCTATGGTTTACGGAATCACCATTTTGAAAAATGCTCCGAATAAAAAAGCCGCAATAAAATTCGTAGAGTTTTTGCTTGACAAAGAAAAAGGTATGAAAATTATGGAGAAAAACGGACAGCCGTCCGCCGTTCCTATGCCGTCATCAAGTTATGAGAAAATTCCGGAAGAGTTAAAGAAGTTTGCAACGGAAAGCCCTGAAAATTAAATTGGTTTAACGAGAGCAGAGGCTTTGCACATTTTTGAAAAATAATTCAAAATCAGAAAAAATGAAAAAAATACTTATACTTTTAGGCTTGATAGTCAGCCTGAATAGTTATTCGCAATTTGAAATTCAGGGAGTTGTACGGCCACGGGCGGAATACCGGAACGGATACAGCACTTTACGGGATTCTTTGGTTGAGTTTGCGGGATTTGTTACACAACGTACAAGGCTTAATATTAAATTTACAAAAGGGATAATAAAATCGGCTATTTCTTTTTACGATTTCAGGGTTTGGGGTGACCAACCGTTAAAAAATGACCTTTCCTCGGTCGGATTGAACGAAGGTTGGGTTGAGATTGCAGCGACAAGGACTTTGGCAGTCAAATTCGGGAGACAGGCTGTCGGTTATGACAATTACAGACTATTTTCAAAAGTAAACTGGAATCAGATTGGTGCGGCACATGACCTTGTATTGTTGAAATACAGAAACAACGGCTGGATATTGGATTTTGGAGCGGCTTACAACCAGTCTTCTGTCGCTAAATTCGGTACGGATTATTCGGAATTGATAAAGAATTACAAAACATTAAATTTTCTATGGCTGAGAAGACAATTCGGAAAAGCCGACATTGCTTTTCAGTCCATTGCGGACGGATATCAAAAAGAAGGAACAAAAAGTACTATTTACATCCGTTATACGGGAGGTTTTATTGTTAAATACAAAGAGGAAAAATGGGATGTCGCAACCCGCGGATTTTATCAGGGTGGCAAATTGCAAACAGGGCAGGATGTTTCTGCTTATTACCTGAATCTGGACTTAGGTGTAAAACTTTCAAATAAGTTTAGGATTCTTGGAGGTTTTGAATCCCTTAGCGGAAATGACGCCACCGACAGTCTGAATAAAACAGACCGTGCTTTTAATATTCTTTACGGCAGCAGACACAAGTTTAACGGTACAATGGATTACTTTTCAGTTCCTGTAACTACAAAGCGGGCAGGATTGGTAAACCCGTATCTGAAACTAAAATTCAACGCTTCAAAAAAAGTTGATATTTTTGCCGATTATTACTTTTTCAGGCTTTACGGCGACTTTGTAAATGACGGTGAGATTATAGACAAAAATCTTGGAAATGAAATAGATTTGAAATTTAAAGCCCGGATTTTAAAATATCTTAAGTTAGAAGGAGGTTATTCATTTTTAATTGCAACAAAAAGTATGGAGGTGATAAAAGGGGGAGACAGCAGCTATTTTAACAGCTGGGCATATTTTATGATTACTGTTGACCCTGTTCTGTTTACATCGAAAAAATAATGCGGAAACAAAGTAAATTTCAACTTGTAATAATTTTTTTAAGCGGGGTTGCTCTTCTTTTCATCATTGCACCGTTAGCAGGACTGATGTTTTCATCATCAATATCGCAACTGACGGAGACAGTAAGTGATAAAGAGGTGCAAAACAGTATTTATCTGACTTTGTCAACAGCATTTTTTGCAACGGTTGTTTTTTCAATAGCAGGAATCCCGCTGGCATATATTCTTGCCCGGAAAGAGTTTCCCGGCAAAAGGATTGTTTCGGGAATTATTGATTTACCTGTCGTTATTCCTCACACAGCTGCGGGAATAGCAATACTCGGTATAATTTCGCGTGACAGTTTAGTTGGGAAAGCAGCCGGAACGCTTGGTCTTGATTTTATAGGGAATCCCGTGGGTATATCAATAGCAATGGCTTTTGTAAGTGTACCGTTTTTACTGAATGCTGCACGTGACGGTTTTGCTTCGGTACCTGTAAGGCTTGAAAAAGCGGCACTGAATCTCGGCGCGTCACCTGTAAGGGTTTTCTTTACGATTTCATTGCCTTTGGCAAAGCGAAATATTGTTTCGGGTGCCATTATGATGTTTGCCCGCGGAATGAGTGAATTTGGGGCGGTTGTTATTATTGCTTATCATCCGATGATTACCCCTGTTTTGATTTATGAACGTTTCGGTGCTTTCGGACTGAAATATGCGCAACCGGTTGCAGTTATTTTTGTATTGGTGTCACTGCTGTTTTTTATTGTTTTAAGAATGATTGCAGGGCGAAAAACAGAATAAATTTGAATGCTTGACGTAAAAAACATATCATTGGATTTTGCAGGATTCTCATTAAAGGATATTTCGTTCGGAGTGGGAGAGGGGGAGTATTTTGTGTTGCTCGGTAAGTCAGGAGCCGGAAAATCCCTCATACTGGAAATCATTGCCGGACTTGTTAATCCTGACAAGGGAAAAGTAATCCTTGACGGAAAGGAAATTACGGGCGTACCGATTCAAAAGAGACAGGTTGGAATTGTGTTTCAGGATTACGCAATATTTCCGCATTTGTCGGTTAAGGAAAATATTTGTTATCCTCTGAAAGCAAAGCATATTTCAAGAGAGGCAAGAGAGAAAACAGTGAATGAATTGGCGGAAAAAATGGGAATATCCGGCTTGTTACACAGGAAACCTGCAACACTCTCGGGTGGAGAGTTGCAAAGGGCAGCTCTTGCACGTACTCTCACACTGAAACCCAAAATACTTCTGCTTGACGAACCGCTCTCCTCTCTCGATGTTGAACTGAGGCAGGATATGAGAAATATTTTACGAAAACTTAATAAGGAGGGACAAACAATTATCCACATAACACATGATTATGAGGAAGCGGTTGCCCTTGCCGGCAAAGTCGGGATTATCCATAACGGTGAAATAATTCAAACGGGAACAATAAAAGAGGTTTTTCATAAACCGAAATCAAAATTTGTTGCAAACCTTACAGGTGTCAGGAATTTTTACAACGCAAAGATAAATTCCGATAAAAAAGCAATTCTTGAAAACAAAATCGAGATTTCGACTTTACCGATAGTTGACAATACAAAAGAAGGATTCGTGTTTTTCAGGTCGGAAGATGTTGTGATTTCCTGCGACCGTATAGATTCAAGTCTGACAAACAGCTTCAAAGGAACAATACTGAATGTTATTCCGGCAGTCGGTGGAGTGGAGATAGTTGTGGATGCGGGAATTATAGTATCGGCTTATGTAACGGAACAATCGGTTGAAAATCTCGGATTAACTGAGGGTAAGAATGTCTGGGTTAGTTTTAAGGCTGTTGCCGTAAGGTTCATCGGGAGGTGATATATTCAGCCGGCATCTTAACTTAGTGACCTGCATATTTTCAAATAAAAAATGTATCTTTGCAGCCGAAATCAGTAAAATGTTATGAGTATGAAATTATTAGAAGGAAAAACAGCGGTTATTACAGGAGCCTCCAGAGGTATTGGAAGGGCAATTGCTTTGAAATTTGCATCGGAAGGTGCTGATGTAGCATTTTCCGATATTAGATATGACGAGCAGGCGGAAAGTCTGGAAAAAGAAATTGCCGCTCTCGGCCAAAAGGGAAAAGGTTATGCTTCGGATGCAAGTTCGTTTGAGGATAGCCAGAGATTTATAGATGAGGTTTTAAAAGAATTCGGCAAAGTTGATATTCTGGTTAATAATGCCGGAATTACAAGAGATAATCTTATGTTACGAATGAGTGAACAGGACTGGGATCTTGTTTTAACGATAAATCTGAAGTCGGCCTTTAATCTTACCAAAGCTGTTCAGCGCTCAATGCTGAAACAACGTTCCGGTTCAATAATAAATATGAGTTCTGTTGTCGGCGTCAGCGGGAATGGAGGCCAGGCAAACTATTCCGCATCAAAAGCCGGTTTAATAGGGTTTACAAAATCCATTGCCCAGGAGTTCGGTTCAAGGAATATCCGTTGCAATGCAATAGCACCGGGTTTTATTGAAACGGAAATGACAGCCAAATTACCTGATGATGTAAGAACGCAATGGATCAATCAGATTCCGCTTAAAAGAGGCGGCAAACCGGAAGATGTGGCAAATGTCGCAACATTTCTCGCCTCCGATTTGTCATCCTATGTCTCCGGACAGGTTGTTCAGGTATGTGGCGGAATGAACACTTAGGATTGTCCTTAATTCATATCATTGAATATTATCCACTGAGTGTTGAATATTGAACCCGAATTATGTAATAGCATAATCCGGGTTGACCAATGTTCAAAATATGTATAGAAAAAGTATATTTTCTATACCTCAATGTTTGTAAACTCCTCAGTAATATCGAAATCATAACCGGGATATTCAAAGACTGACATTCGCGGTTCTGTCTCTCCGATGGAATAGCCCCATACATCTTTATACTCCTCAGGATTTTCTCCTATTGCTTCCAGTTGTTTGAGGTATTCCGCTATTGACTTTGATTCGATAATGACTACCTTACCCATTTTTTTAATTATAGGGCTGTGACTGCGTGTTATGTCGTGATCGAATTCAAGTATCCTTCTTCCGTCATAAGTTATTCCTATTGTTCTGAATGTGAGGCTTTTCCCGACGCCGGGCAGATTCATAACATTTCTGTCGGTTGCAAGAAACGGTATGCCGGCTTCTTCACGCAACTTGTGAATATTTTCAATCATTCTTTCTCCGCTTCCCGGCAGCCGGCTTATTTTTTCGTATTTTTCTTCGGGTACTTTACCAATTACCTTTTCTTCGATTTGCTCCTGTACAGCTCTTGCATTTGTTGCAAAATTATGCCTGTTTTCCTTATATCCCTTAACCGAAAAAGTATAATAAGTAACTACACCTATGTCGTTGAGTACCTTTCTTAATTTTGCAGTATGCCCGCGTCTTGAGGCGGCTGTTGTGAATACGAGCTGATTTGTAACCATCCACCCGGCCGATATCAGTTTTCTGACAGCTTCTGCCGATTCGGGTGTAACCTCCATTGCCGATTCAAAATGTGTTTGTATAACGAACTGTTTTATTCCAATCTTTTTAGCCTTTCGTCTGAAGTTTGTCAGTATCCTCACAAGGTCATCGGTTATTCGCTGAGGAATATATACCGGGAGCCGTGTCCCGAGTCTTACCCTTACCATTTCGGCATATTTTTCACCATCGGGTCTTACTTTGTTCGATTCAATTTTGTTCAACGCCATATCATAAACGGCATCAAGAATCCTTTTTAACGACTTGTCTGAGGTCATCAGGGCATCGCCGCCGGTTATCAGAATATCGCGTAATTGTGAATCTTTCTCAAAATACTGCAATAGTTTTGGTAATCTGTCCCACCAGCGGTCAACCGCTTTAAGTTCTTCAAGATCAAAATTAAGATGACCGCGCTGGAAGTCGTACATCCTTTGGCAGGAGACACAAAGACCGCCGCACGCACGACCGGTGGTGTCGGGAATAAGAATTGCAACTTCCGGATAACGTCTGTGAACATTATAGTAGGAGGGAAGAATCCATCCGGCCACATTGGGCTTGCCGGGCTCAACAATATCCTCCCTTTCCCAGGCGACAATGCTTCCGAACTCTTCGACGAGTGACCTGCTTACAAAAACGTAGTCTCTTATTGCCTGGTCACTATACTTGTATTTTTCAGGTGCATTAACATTCAGCAGCGAAAGGTAATAAGGGTTTACGAAGAAAGGTATTCCCGAATCCTGGGCTTTAAACAAAGTAGCCATTGTTTCCGAATCAACCAGCCTTCCGAGCAGTTTATTGATTCTTTCGGGGGAGCGGGCTGCAAACTGTAAATGAAAAGTTTTTTCTTCCCACCATTTAAGCATCTGTTCATACTTCTCTTCAAATGTCATTCCCTTTTCAAACCTGTATTTAGGCCTCAAAATATCCCCGCTGTCCATCTTCTCGATAAATATTCTGATTATCCTGTCTTTATTCTGTTTTCTGATTTCAATAACCTCAGGGTCAAGTCCGCTCGGATGCCTGTCCATCCACTCTTCAACCTTTCCGGGGGAAGGAATGCTTCTTTCCGAAGTTCCGTTAAACTGTTTTATCAGATTTAGCATATCCATAAAGAAGGCAGGTTCAGCTCCGCCTTTTCCTTCTCTTACGGCAAGCCACAACTGCTTAAGAGGGTTGTTTAGAATGTATTTTCCTCTCAGGTTCAGGTCTTCAAACTCTTCACCCTCGTGATTTATATAGTCAAGTATTCTTATGGCTGCAACATCTTTCCAGGATAATTTATCGTATTTCTCCCTTCCTTTAACATCCTGATTGTAATAATCAAGAGCATCCTCACGGCTGTTCAGATAATCCATAATATAATTCCGGATTTCTTTTTTTACATTTTTCAGATTATCACAGCGAAGGAGTATCGCTTTTAATCTCGGTGATTCTTTAAAAATTTTCGTTAATATGGTTTTGGATTCCCTTGATATTTTTTTCTCTTCAATCTCACTATTGATAATGTAGTGATCCCGTTTCTCATACTGATATTTATCACGAATCATAACTAATTGTATTTTCAGATATAAATGCAAAGCTAAAAAAATCTATCCAAAACAGTGAATATTTAACAGATTTTATGATAATATATATTACAGTTAAATATAAACATAAATAAATATGTATTGTTTTAAAACTAAATTAATTATTATTCGTAACAGGTATTTGAATCATTAGAATAAAATTATTATGTGATGATAAATTTTAATTCTTATATTAAGTAATAAATACAGATTATTATGAAAAAAACAGCGGTAACTTTTTTTGTTTTATTTTTTATTGTATTGGCAGGGAAATCCCAAACAATTACAAATGCCGGTTTTGAAAATTGGTCAAATCAGTTTTTATATGAAGATCCTGATGGCTATACATCATCAAATACATTGAGCCTTGGAGCACTCAGTGAACCGAATGCACTGAAAACAACTGATGCTTTTTCAGGGAATTTTGCAGTTAGTCTTGAAACCATTCAAACTACAGAAGGCACTGTAAAAGGCGCCGTCTATATTGGGCAGATTGATGAAGATATGATATGGGGTGGGATACCGTTTACAGAAAGGGCCGATTCGGTTACCGGTTATGTTAAATATGATGTAATGCCGAACGATACTGCCTATGTCGGAGTTTTGTTCAAAAAGCTTGGACAGCCTCTCGGTGTATGTCTTGTAACATTCTTAGGAACACAGAATGAATATCACTATTTCAGTCAACCTGTGCAGTGGTTTATACCCGTAGTAAGCCCTGATACTATTGTTGTAGCAATACTGTCATCCGCTTTGTTCGGTGATCCTGTTGTGGGAAGTAAGCTGACAATTGATGATGTCTCTTTTGTCGGTACTACCGGACAGTTTCCGAATGGTGATTTTGAGAACTGGACTGAGTATTACTCTGAAGAAGCTGACGGATGGCTATCAACAAACCTTTTTAGTAAATCTCTCGGTTTAACTCCTGTTGTTAAAACATCAGACAGTTATGAAGGAAATTTTGCCGTTCAGCTCGAAAGTATGATGACATATTTTGACGATACGCTGGCAGGAATTACAAACGGTCACTTGAGCTTTGACGGACCGGTAGGAGGGATGCCGGTTACGCAAATACCCGAAACATTATCAGGTTATTATAAATACTCAGCCGGCGAAAACGAAGAAGCATCTGCAAATGTACGTATGTTCAGATATAATGCCTCTCTCGGCGAATCGGAGTTACTT
>CAYOZZ010000006.1:0-4058 GCA_964408535.1 uncultured Bacteroidales bacterium
TCCAATAAACCGTTGATATAATAGCTTTGGCTTTTTTCCGAACTATATGTTTCCTGACTTGCAACTTTATTATAACAGGAATTTATTAAAACAATAATAAATAAACAGAGTAAAATTTTTTCTGATTCTTTCACGACCTACACTTTATGATTTATTCTTTGCAAAAGTAAAAATTAACTGCCATATCCAACGGTAATATCCGGGATTTTACTAATCTCATCAGTGTAATGTTCTCCGGCAATCACTTTTACTCGTCTAATTAACTATTAATGGAAACTTTTCCCATACCAATCTACAGTACGCTCCATAGCCTCCTCCAGGCCGATTGCAGGAGCATATCCGAAATGCTTTTTCAGTTTATCAATAGTGAAATGATAATCTTTACCTCCGTTATTTATGCGATAAGGTGTAAGAAAGGGTTCCGATTTTATTCCCAGCAACTTATGAATACCGTAATAAAATTTTGCAACTGCCATTGCCGTACCATAAGGGATGGAAGTTTTAGGCAAAGCTATTCCAAGCTTTAATGCAAGTGCGGTATTAAATTCATGCCAGGTGATATCAAGTCCGTCGGTTGCAATATAGGCATTGTTTACAGCCTTTTTTTCTTTTGACACTAACATTATAATATCAACAAGGTTTTCAATATAAACCGGACAGGTCTTGCTTCTTCCTTTATTAATTTCCGCAAATTTACCTTTCAGCATTGCATCAATATATTTTGAAATAAAAGTACGGTCGTTAATTCCGAAAACATTTCCCGGGCGTACGGCTGTTATCTCCATTTCCGTTTTTTGTACAAATTCCCAAAGCCATTGTTCAGCCATATATTTGGTTTTTGCATAAGGTATTAATTTTTGTGCGACAGGCGAATCTTCGTTCATATTTGTTTTTCCGAATCCGTGAAAAGCAACTGTACTTATGTAAATAAACCGTTTCACACCTGCCCCTACGGCTGCTTCGGCTACATTTATTGTCCCGTGGTAATTCACCTTTTCAAAAATCTCAAACGGCCCATAGTCGGCGGCAAGTCCGGCAATATGAAAAACCTTTTCAACCCCGTAAACAGCGGGCTTTATGGTTTCCGGCCGGGTAATATCCCCGTAAAAATAATTTACAGGCAAGCCTTCAATAAATTTTAAATCCGAGGTTTCTCTGACAAGCACATTAACATCACAACCGTCATCAAGCAACCTTTTTACAATGTTACTGCCTATAAATCCGTTTCCTCCCGTAACTAATACAAGCATTATTTCCGGTTAATTAAAATATATTATAAAAATATCGGTAAGCACCCCTATCGCAGCATGTATTATAAAGATATACCAGATTGACCTGCTTCGTAATGCTATCATCCCGAATAGTATCCCAACCACAATAGAACCGATTATCTCACCTTCGGGTTTCCCAATATGTATCAGGCAGGATGAAATTGTCTGTATCAGAATTGCATTCACCGCGCCAAACCTCTCTTTCAGTCCGAAGAGCAAAAATCCCCTGAAATAAAATTCCCAGGCGACATAGTAAAAAACGACATACATTAATTCATAAAACCATAATCCCTGTCTGTCGTTCAGAAAAATTTTCGCCAGCGGGTACTCCATCCTGACATCAGGCATTTTCGACGAAATATATATCAGCGGAGCAACAACAAACGGAATTATCAGCAGCCATTTAGCACCGTATTTCAAATCACCTTTGCCAAATCCGAAATCCGACAAAGGTCTTTTCATCACAAATTTTATATAAATAACAGGCATCACAAACATCAGTGCGAAAAAAACCAGAAACTGCCAGTACCTGGCATAAATATCAGCCTGCGGATTATTTGTCTGTCCGGGAAAATAATCATAGAAATATTCAGGATACCCGTGATACCTGTAAAGAGTCAGTAATACAGGCGCACTGAGCAGCATCACATAAAAATGGATATCCTTTTTATTGAAATTAATATCTTTAAACATCTTTGATAAAGCTAACCGTTTTCCCTTGTGCAAATTTAGTGTAAAACCGGTTACCAATTACAAATCCTGCCATTGACCAGGCCACACCTGCCACAATATCAACAACATAATGGTAGCGGCAATAAACCAGTGACACAAAGATACCGATAATTACAGGTAAAAAATACCAAAACATCCGTTTATTATATTTAACCATCACAAGCATTGTTGTAAATGAGATTGCAGAATGCAGACTGGGAAATGCATCCAGTTTGTTGGGTTCCAGGAAATTAATAATTTTCCTTATGGGGATGGAAAGAAACAAGCCGTCCAGATCTTTGGTCTGAAGTTGCATCAAAGGCTCGTAAAATCTCGGACCTGAGGCCGGTACAATAAAATATCCGATGTATGCCGTGTAATAGACCACCATATAGATAAACACGCTCTTGTCGAGTTCTACAAACCTTTTATTTTTATATAGATATCCCAAAATAAACAGCGGCATCGGAAAATAAAAAATGTAAAGAAGATACATCAGATCGGTTAATCCGGGATGAATAAATCTTTCAATCCAGACTGTCGGATGAACTCCAAACCAGGAGAAATCAATATCTGCCAGGATTTTGTCATATCTGCAAAGATTAACATACGGAAGTATCATAAAAAAGCTCTCGAAAATCACAAATAGATAAATAAGAGGGTAAAATGTCAGGAATAATTTCCCTGCTTTGTTAACCTCCGGTTTTTGCCGTAGTCTGATTGCAAACCAAATAACCGCAGCAGTGATAAAAAAGACAAGAGGCGGCCCGAAGATATATGGTGAATTCCTAAGGGAAAAAATATATAAAACAAAAACAACCGACAGAAAAACTATATTTATCAGATCAACTGCACTAATCTTTTTTCTTTGAAAATTCCACACGGTTTATCTTTTAGTGTTATCAAAATTGTATTGATAAATTCTGTATTTTTTATAGGGTCTGCCGTTCATCATTTCAAGAGCACGATTCATAGCAGTATTGGTTTCAAGAATCCAGCTTGCTTCACCTTTGTGATAACCAAGTTTTGCACCGCCTTTTGTTGTCTTTACATAGAGGCAGGCATCAATACCTGTTTTTCTGTATTTTTCGATAATGCCGAGAGTAAGAACCCTCATACTCCGTACTTTTTTCTTGAACCTGATTAGTTTCAGAAAGTTAAACGGGAAAAGTCGTCCGTCTCTGAAATTAATAAAAATCTCATTGACATTTGGAAGTGAAGCGGCAAATGCGACAGGCTCACCCTTGTCTTCAGCAATATAAACAAGTTCAGGAGAAGTAATCATTCTTAATTCTTTAGCAAGTGCCTCAAATTCTTCCTCCGTCATAGGCATAAAACCCCAGTTATTTTCCCAGGCCTTATTATAGATGTATCGCAGTTTCGGTGCTTCATCTTTCATATTATTAAAATCAATCTGTCTGAAAGTTATCCCTTGTGACTTAAGCCGCTCTTCAATCTTCTCGCTCAGGTTAATCATCCTTTCCGGCAATTTGTCTTCAATAAGCTCATAAGAAATAAGATCCATTTTTTTTGTCAGTCCGTAACCCTGCAATAATTCGTCATAATACTCTTTATTATGAACCATCATAAGGTATGGAGGAGTGTCAAAACCTTCAATCAGAGTTCCGCAGGTGTCGTTTGTCGAGGGATTTACCGGACCGTAAAATCCCTCAACGCCCTTCTCTTTCAGCCAGCCTGTAGCAGCATCGAAGAGAGCCTTTACAACTTCCTTATCATTAACCGTTTCAAAAAAACCGAAAAAACCGTAATTTTCTTTCCAGTGGTCAACATAGACCTGGTTAGTTATGGCACCAATTCTACCGACAACATTTCCTTTTTCATCCAATGCAATAAAATAATCGGCATCAGCATGTTTAAAAAAGGGATTTTTCTTTTTATTCAGAGTCTCTTTTTGCATAATCCGCAACTCGGGAACATAGTTCAGATCCCCTGAGTATAAGGTATATGGAAACCCAATAAACTTTCCCAAATCCTTTCTGTCCTGTACTTTCTTAACGGTTACCATAAATAAATTTATTTATATTTTCTGCCAAAAATAGTTTGTTTTTTCCTAAA
>CAYOZZ010000007.1:0-9048 GCA_964408535.1 uncultured Bacteroidales bacterium
GTAATAGACCCTTTAACCTCTCTGTTTATCAGTCCGGTGAGTGAGTTTTCGGAGAAGGTTGCAACAAAGAAATATGTTCCCGGACTGCAATCTCCTCCGTTTTTCTCGTCTTTTCCGTCCCACTGAAAGTATGGGTCGTCCGATTCGAAAACTATTGTTCCCCAGCGGTTGAAGATAGTTATTTTAAAGTTCCTGACGGAGTTTATTGAGTCGGCGTGGTAGATATCGTTGTAATGGTCGCCGTTTGGTGTTATGACATTGGGAAACCATATTCTTCCGCAGGCATCAATATCAACACATTCCACATTACTATATGAGCTTTGATTCCAAAGCGAATCGAGAGCCGTTACCGTGAAACATCCCACAGTTGAGGGTGGGTCGGTTTTAAAAACATAAGAATAGTCAAAAGTGGAATCAATCAATATATAGTCACTATTCTCATTTTGACCGTAGTAAATATAGAATTTCAGCTTTTCATCGGTGCAGGTGTCGGGATATATCCACGACAGGTTATTGATTAACAAGTCGCAATCGGTTGAAACGGAAAGCACCGGAGCACAGGGCGGCACATTATCAACCGGTCGGGCGCATCTTTCCTGCGAATAATTAATGATCGGATCAACCATACCGGGAGCGGAATAATATCCCACCGATTTCACAAGATAGCAATATTGTTTTCCGTTTATCAGCCCTGAATCGGAATACTGAGGTACTGTTGAATACCCGATTGAATCAAAATTCAGAGTTACGGGATTCTGCCTGTAAATTACAAACAGGGAATTTATCCAGGGTTGATTATTGTTCCAAAAGAGTGTGATTTTTTGATCGGATGATTCCGTGTTAAGAAATATTGACGGTGCAACGACTGAGGAGCCTATCAGAAAGTAATTATCGGGCGGGTCGTTATTATAAAAGTCAATTCTGTAGAAATATTTAAAATCTTTTGTGTTCAGGTTATTGCCGGTATATAAGGTGTCATTAATTGCCGATGTAAAAACTTTGGTCCAGTCAGAGCCTTGTTCGCTGCTTTTCCTGTAAACCTGATACTGGAACGGTCCGGGTGTTTGCGTAAAGTCAATCTCAGTCGGTTTCGACCAGGCAACATAAATTGAGCCGGTCTGAACATCCGTTGTATTAATGCTGACATTTGTAATAATCGGCAAATCTTTTTTCAGTTGTGCACAAACCTCTTCGGAGGCATAACCTTCGGCACTATTTCCGAAAACGGCGGTAACCATATAGCAATAAACGATACCGTGGTTTAATCCTTCACCGTCATTATCATCCGTATAAGTTGTGTTTTCTTTGCCGCTTATCTCTTTTATTTTCTTGTAACCGGTGTATTCGGGAACACCTGTCTCACAGGGGCCGGGTTGAAATCCGTAAAAGTCGGGTTTTCTGTAAATGATGTATCCCGTAGCATTAGGACAGGCGGTTTCGTCCCAGGAAAGTATCATCGAATTGCCGAGCGGAACGACCTCAAGATTTTCCGGCGCAGGGCCTACAACGGTTATATTTACCGTTTTATAAGCACTCAGACTTACCGGATATGAATTGTCAACAGCTTTAAAATAAGCGGGATAAGCACTTTTTCTGATATGCGAGCATTTTGTTTCCCAATAGAAGAGTGCTGTGTCGGCACCAAAACCTACCGAAGGATTGGGGTCAAGTTCGGCGGGAGATTCGTTTACGATGAAAGGTCCGCCGGTTGCCGTCAGTGTAATTTTATCAACATCCTGATCATAGGTTCTCACCTCAAACCGGAGAGTATCGCCGGCCTCAACACAAGTATCGTTAATTGTGAATATTTCAGGCGGGTTATTATTACAGGCATCAATTAAAATTTGCATATCGCGCTCAACATAACCGATTCGTTGTCCGTCGCGCCATTCTTCGATAATAAAAGCAACATTATATTCACCTTGCTGAACAGGTGTATCCCACACAAGGTCGCCCGAAATATTGTCAATATGGAATGAATTTGAGGCAACCGGAAATGTGTATCCCGGAATTTCCTGTCCGTCATAACCTTTACATATTGTCAGCTTGTATGAGAGGCTGTCGCCGTCAGGGTCGTAAGCCGCAGGATTATGAACATATAATTTATTGACACAACCGTAATCAAGCGGAGGATTCAGTAGCTGAACGGAGTTATTTGTACCGAGAAACGGATTTATAACAAGCTGTGTCTCAATGTAAAACGGAATATTTACGGAGTTCGGAATATTTACAATCCCGTAATTTCTGTTCGGGTCTTCCATTGAGATGATGTAAGTGGCGGCACCGGCATAGGTGTGCTGGCCTATATAGATATTTTTACGAACGACCGAAGTAAGGTCGGTATAATTGTCTCTCGGAAGGATTGACGAGGTTCCGTCGCCCCATAAAATTTCAAGTTCGGGTCTGTCGGCAGGACTCGGAGAGTAAGTGTAGGTTACAATAGTTACTTCATAAGTCAGTCCGCTGATATGCTTGTATGTAATTTCACCCGCCCTCTCATGTGTTGCAAAAGAGCTGACAGAGAGTAAAATAATGAATAAAAAAGTATATAAAATACGCATCATAAACCGACAACTTGAATTCAATTATAAAGGGAACCAAAAGTACAAATATTATTCCTTAATTATACTAACGAATCAAAAAAAGGAATATTGAATTATTTGCAATATTAAAAACAATTGACGAATTCTGAATTTAAATTGTAATTTTGTGCGAAAATTCACCATTAATATTCAGTGAATATGGTAAAGCCGGATCCGGAACAAGAACGACGTCTGATAGTAAATCATTACCGAAGGTTGCTTCACGCCTGGAAGCCTAACCGTCCGGAAGACAGGGCGTTGGTGCGGAAGGCTTTCAATTTTGCCGCAGAGGCTCATAAGAATATGCGCCGTAAAAGCGGTGAACCCTATATAATTCACCCGGTTGAAGTTGCACGTCTTGTTGCATCAGAAATCGGTCTTGGAAAAACATCAATAATTTGTGCTTTATTGCACGATGTTGTTGAGGATACGGAATACACTCTCTCCGATATCGAGAATCTTTTCGGTAAAAAAGTTGCAAAAATTATTGACGGACTGACAAAAATCGAAGATATTTTCGACAAAAATTCCACCTCAATACAGGCAGAGAATTTCAAGAAAATGCTCCTGACTCTTTCCGATGATGTCAGGGTGATTTTAATTAAGCTGGCGGACAGATTGCATAATATGCGGACGCTTGACGCAATGCCTCAGCATAAGCAGCTTAAAATCGCATCCGAAACGCTTATGCTTTATGCTCCTTTAGCCCACCGTTTCGGACTCTATGCCATAAAAACCGAACTCGAAGATCTTTCGTTGAAATATACTGAACCCGAGATATATAAGGCAATAACCGAAAAACTACGGGAGACCGCAAAAGACCGTAAGCTGTTTATCAACAGGTTTATTTACCCTATAAAAAAATCGCTTAGCAGACAAAATTTTAATTACGAGATATTTTCAAGAAACAAGTCGGCATATTCAATTTATGAAAAGATGAAAAGGAAGGAGATTCCTCTTGAGGAGGTGTACGACCTTTTCGCCGTCAGGATAATAATTGATACCGAGCCGGAAAATGAAAAGGTGGACTGCTGGAAGGTTTACTCATCAATAACCGACACTTACCGTCCGAACATTGACCGTTTACGCGACTGGATTTCAATTCCCAAAGCCAATGGTTATGAAGCTTTACACACAACGGTAATGAGTAAGGACGGAAAGTGGGTGGAAATTCAGATAAGAAGCCGGAGAATGGATGAGATTGCCGAAAAAGGATTTGCAGCCCACTGGAGATATAAAAATTCCTCACCGACAGAAACAGATACGAATATTGACAGATGGTTGAGGCGGATACGGGATATGCTGCAGAGCAATGACTCGGAATCTCTTGATTTTATTGATGAATTTCAGGGCTTCCTCTTTGTTGACGAAATTTATGTTTTTACTCCTAAGGGCGAACTAAGAAATCTCCCCGTAAATTCAACTGTTCTTGATTTTGCCTATGCCATACACTCCGAAATAGGGAACACCTGTATCGGCGCCAAAGTCAATCATCAGCTTGCATCGCTTAATCACAAACTCAAAAGCGGTGACCAGGTTGAGATTATAACATCAAAAAAGCAAATACCCAAGGAGGAGTGGTTTAAATATGTTGTTACCGGAAGGGCGAAAACCCAGATTAAATATGCAATAAAGGAAGAAAAGAAGAAATTTGCCGAAGAAGGAGAAAGAAAATTTGAAAAATATCTGAAGCAAATTGATGTTAAAGACGGCAATGTTGTTGCCAAACGTCTTCAGGAGAAGTATAATTATCACAGCAGACTTGCTTTGTATTACGATATTGCGAAAGACCTTATCGGGTTAAAAGAGATAAAAGCATGCTGTGCCGAAGGGAGTAAGAGCGGCTGGTTTAGTCTCTTTACGAGGCCGTTTACCAAGTCGAAACCGGAAGAGCAGAAGACACTTTCCGAAATAGTAATGAAAGAGATTAAAGATAAGAAGAGCGATTTTCTTGTCGGAAACAATGTACATAAAATAAGTTATGATATTTCAAGCTGCTGCAATCCTATACCCGGAGATGATATAATTGGCTTTGTTCAACCTGACGAGGCTATTATCATTCACAGAATTAACTGCCCGGAAGCTATCAGTCAAATGTCGAAATACGGTAACCGGATAATTAAAACGAGATGGCACGATAAAGAGACGGTAGGGTTCTTAACCGGTATTAAGATTGGCGGGATTGACAAACAGGGCTTTATCAATGAAGTGGTTAAACTGATTACCGAAACACATCATCTGAATATCAGATCTTTCCATCTTGACTCAAACGGTGGTATTGTTGACTGCAACATTTTACTGTATGTTTATAGCATACAGAACCTGAACAACGTTATCCGTGATTTGAAAAAACTCCCGACAATTAAAAAGGTCGAACGAATTGCTGCATTTAAACACCTTTTAAAGTGATTTTATTAACTTTTGAAAAATAATTTATATTAGTTCCAAATAGATTATTTTTTTTCATATTTTTACATCCGAATTTAAATGATGTTTCTCCGGCATTAATTCTTGAACAAATACCGGAAAATCATGTTTGATATTCAGGCAGGAAACTAAAATAGAGATAGATGAAAAATTCTGATAAGGAAACTTTCGAAACAGTGAAAAAGCTTTTCACGGAATACCTTGAAACCAAAGGAAACCGGAAAACTCCTGAGAGGTTTACCATTTTACAAGAGATTTATAATACCGAAGGCCATTTTGATATTGAGACTCTCTATATTAAAATGAAGAACAATAAGTACAGAGTCAGTCGTGCCACTTTGTATAATACTATTGAGTTGCTGCTTGACTGTAACCTTGTAACGAAACATCAATTTGGAAATAATTGTGCACAGTTTGAAAAATCATACAGGTTTAAGCAACACGATCATTTCATTGATCTCGTCGGCGGTGAGGTGCTCGAATTTTGCGACCCGAGAGTCCAGCAAATAAAGGAAACCGTTGAGAAGGAACTTGGTGTTGTAATCACTCATCATTCTCTGACTTTCTACGGCCATAAAAAAGGTGCATCGGAAAATTAAAGGTATTCTTTTTTTTTGTTTATTTGCTTTTCATTTTGATAACAACAAACAACTTTGATTCTGATGAAAGCAGATGTATTATTAGGCCTTCAGTGGGGCGACGAAGGAAAGGGTAAAATCGTTGATGTCCTGACTCCGAATTACGATATTATAGCAAGGTTTCAGGGAGGGCCTAACGCAGGACATACCATTGAGTTCGACAACAAAAAATTTGTTCTTCATACAATCCCGTCGGGAATATTCAATAAAAATTCCTTAAATATTATCGGTAACGGCGTTATTATTGACCCTTTCATTATTAATAACGAAATCGAAAATCTTGTAAATAACAATATAGAGGTTGGCGATAACCTGCTTGTCTCAAAAAAGGCACATCTTATTTTACCCACACATCGCCTGCTTGATGCTGCTTATGAATATGCCAAAGGAAAAGATAAAATCGGTTCTACCTTGAAAGGTATCGGGCCGACATATACCGATAAAACTGCCCGGAACGGTATCAGAACAGGTAATATAAAACGTCCGGATTTCCTTACGAAGTATAATGAGCTAAAGGAAAAGCATTTGCAAATTATTAAATCATTCGGATTCGATTATGATAATTTCAAACTCGACGGACTCGGATTAAAGGAGTATGAAGAAAAATGGTTTGAGGCAATTGATAAAATAAGTTCATTGACTGCAATAGACAGTGAGTATTTTATCAATAAAAATCTGGATTCCGGCAAATCCCTTCTTGCAGAGGGCGCCCAGGGTACAATGCTTGATATTGATTTCGGGACTTATCCGTTTGTAACATCTTCAAACACAGTTACCGCCGGTGTTTGTACCGGACTTGGTATCGCACCGCACAGAATAGGGGAGGTCTTCGGAATTTTTAAAGCTTACTGTACCCGTGTCGGTAGCGGACCTTTCCCGACGGAAGATGAATCGGCCGACGGTGAAAAACTTCGTAAAGAGGGAAGAGAATTCGGTGCTACGACAGGCAGGCCGCGCAGGTGCGGATGGCTCGACCTCGCTGCCCTGAAATATTCAATAATGCTCAACGGTGTTACAGGATTGTTTATGATGAAAGCCGATGTGCTGAATGATTTTGAAACCATCAAAGTCGGAATCAAATATGATTTTAACGGCGAACAGATTGATTATATTCCGTTTGAAGCCTCTTATGAAAAACTGAATCCCGTTTATCTTGAAAAACCCGGGTGGAAAACAAATATTAACACTATTACGGATAAAAATTCTATGCCTGTCGAACTGACCGAATATGTGAAGTTTATCGAGAACGAGGTTAATGTGCCGGTTAAAATGGTCTCTGTCGGACCAGACAGAAGCGAAACAATCGAAATGTAAATTATTTTGGTTTTCTTTAAACCTTATTTCCTTTTTGACAGTATAAGAAAACCGAAATGTTAACAACATAATAAACCAACATATTGTAAAAATGAGAAATATACTGATTGTATTACTAAGCGTTGTGATGTTTACTGCTTTTGGTCAGCAATCTAAGGATGCCGACGTTCCCGAAGTAGTTCAGAAAAATTTTAACAAGAAATTTCCAAGAGCGGAAAATATATCCTGGGATAAGGTGGATGGTAATTATAAAGTGGATTGTATTTTCAGAGGAAGGATTTCTTATGCCGAATTTACTCCCGAAGGTGAATGGGTGCAAACGGTTATTGACCAGGATACCAAAAGGCTTTATCCCCCGGTTGCCAAATATGTCAATGAGCATTTTAAAAAGGATAAAATTATTCTTGTTGAAAAAGCGACAAGAGCTGATAAACAGGACTATTACTACCTTCAGATAGGTAAAAAGGTTAAGGGACAAAAGGAACCGGCTGTTTTTGAACTCTTTTTCGATAAAACCGGAAGACTGCAAAAAATTAAGAAACCTGCCGGCTTCGAAGATATGACCATTCCCGGAATTGATGAGCCGAATACCGACATTCCTGCTGTGGTCATTAGCAAATGGCAAAAACGTTTCCCGAAAGCATCGGATGTGGAATGGACGAAAAAACCTCATCCCAATGATACCGTTGATGTGGCTTATATTGCATCATTTGTTTACAGAGGACAAGAAACAAAGGCCGAATTTTATCCGGACGGAAAGTGGATTGAAACACGTGTTAAATATGAGGAGAAAAATCTTTACGCTCCCGTTGTGAAATATATTTATGAAAATCATTATGATGACAAACTTGTTATTGCCGAAAAAGTAACGCGATACGACAGAAAGGATTATTACTACGCAAAACTTACACGAAAGGGCACTTTTAAACCGTTGGTTTTTGAACTGTTTTTCAATAAATCGGGTAAGATAACCAAGGTTATCCGTCCCGAAAGTCTGAGAAATGAATATTTGCTCACTGTGGATATTCCACCGCTTGTCGCACGGAAATTCAAAGGACGCTTCTCAAGTGCCAAGGATGTGAAATGGGAAACCGACAAAGGAAACTGGGTGGCCAGTTTTGATTATCGCGGAAAGCCGACAACTGCAATTTTTACCGATTCCGCTCAATGGGTGCAAACGGTTACGGAACTTGATATCAAACACCTCTACTCTCCCGTTCAGAGAGCACTTGACAAGAATTATTCAGACTATCGTGTAACTTATGCCGAAAAAGCAACACGTAAAGACCGTAACGACTACTACTATGTTGAGCTGATTGCAAGGAAGAAAAATATTACACCGCAACAACTCGGCCTCTATTTCGATAAGACCGGAAAACTGAAAAAGGATAAGTAGTAGTTTTTGATATTTTTTTAAGTTTACACAATCCAAAGCAGAAGCTTTTGACTGCTAAACCGGAGGTGTTGCCGGGTAATGAAGTCTGCTGGGAAACGGATTAAAGTATATTGTGATTTTTAAAATGTAAAATATGAAAAGAGTTTTATTCTTGAAAAATATAAAGATACTACTATTTATGTTGACAAACAAGACAAAAGCAAATATTATTTTGATTTGGAATTTCTGAATGAATAAAATACCACACCAACAATTAAACCTCAACAAGTGCCCGACAACTGTACCGGACAGCTTGAATTATTTTGCAATCACCCCTATGTAGCGGGTTAATTTCCGGGGATGTTTCTTTGGAGAATTTTGGGTTGGTGATTTGAATTTAGACTATGCCAGTCGGTACGGTTAAATCCGTGTAATAATGGATGTTGGAGTTATGTTTATTGCTAACAATTTTTGCAGGATAATGAATATTTTAGACCAAAAAGATCTCAAAAAGTACCTTGAGCCGCTTATTTTATTATTTTTGCCGGTACAAAGTCAAAAACAGGCAATAATAAGAAGGTTTACCAATGGTATATTTTTCAGGGAAATCATAACCTGTATTTTCAAAGTCACCTTAAATCGTCTTATATACATACGCATAAACCTTACGTTTAAGAATTGTATTAATCGTAACCTCACAAAGCAGCAAAGA
>CAYOZZ010000008.1:0-4645 GCA_964408535.1 uncultured Bacteroidales bacterium
AAAAAAAGGATTATTCAAAAAAAACATTCAGCTCCTCAAGGGAATTAACGACCGGACATCCTGTCTTTTTCAATCGCTCAAATGACTGGTGACCACCCCGCATATGTCCCAAGCGTCCACGCTTGGAATATTTAGAAATACGCTACTTTGTGAACCTTAGAGCCTTAGTGTCTTCGTGGCATTCTTTTTTTTGCTGCTTATTATCCTGCATAAAAAAAGGATTATTCAAAAAAAACATTCAGCTCCTCAAGGGAATTAACGACCGGACATCCTGTCTTTTTCAATCGCTCAAATGACTGGTGACCCGAGGCAACAAGCAGACAGCGTGTCCCGACCTCTGTTGCCACTTCATAATCGTGTATTGTATCGCCAATGAAGCAGGCTTCTGCGGGTGAAATGTTTAGTCCGGTAAGCAGGTTTTTTGCAATTTCCACTTTGCCTGCTGCATAATGATTGTCAAGCCCTTCGATTTTTTCAAAGAATCCGGCTATTCCGCGCTCCGAAACCGTTTTGTTGAGAAAATCATTTTGCATTGCCGAAACCATCAGTTGTCTGTATTTTTTATCTCTGAAATATGTCAAAACGTTGTTAACCTCTCCGAAAAGTTTCGATTTTTCAATCTTTTCTTTGTAAATATCAATAAATTTTATGGCTATTTCATCGAATGGTTCGGTAGTGAAATCAAACCCTGCTTTTGTGTAATAATCTTTTACCGGAAAAGTAAAAATAGATTTGTATATGTTGATATCCAGTGTGTTGTGTCCTCTTTCCTTCAGGAGGATGTTTATTGAATCAACACAAATGTCAACATCATTTAACAGTGTTCCGTTCCAGTCCCAGATAATTGTATTGACCCCGTTCATAAAAAAATTATTTTTGTGCGATAAAAATACGTATTTTTATTGCATAAAACTTCGAAATATGATTCTAATAGCTGACAGCGGTGCAACGAAATCGGACTGGGTTCTGATGGGAGAGGATATGAGTAATCAGACTTTTGAGCTTGTAGGGTTGAATCCCTACTATGTTGATTCTGCTCAGATAGAGACTGTTATAAATAAAGAACTTGTTCCTGTAATCGAAAATGAGAAGGTGGAGAAGGTCTATTTTTACGGTGCCGGCTGCTCTACTGTTTATAAATCAATGGTAATTGAAGAGGCTCTTGCCAAACCTTTTAAAAATGCAGAGATTATTGTCAATTCCGATTTGCTTGGTGCTGCAAGGGCACTGTTCTGGAACGAGGAGGGGATAGCCTGTATTCTCGGTACAGGGTCGAACTCCTGCTATTTTGACGGAATAAAAATTGTTAAGAATGTCCCGTCGCTGGGATATTTTTTCGGTGATGAAGGCAGCGGTGCTCATATGGGAAAAACCTTTGTCAAAGATTATCTTCTTGGAAATCTTCCGAAGGAGATAGATAAGGCTTTCCGGAAAGAATACAACTATACCCGTGAGAATATCCTTGATGCGATTTATAATTTGCCTTTTCCCAACCGTTTTCTTGCTTCTTTCAACTCTTTTTACGCCGATAATTTGTCAAACAAGTATATTTTTGAACTTGTAACCGATTCGTTTCGTGAGTTTTTTATCAATCAGATAGAGCATTACGAAAACTACCGCCGATTACCGGTAAGTTTTGTCGGTTCGGTGGCTTTTTACTTTGAAGCCCTGTTACGACAGGTTGCCGCAGAGTTTGATGTTAAGGTTCACAAAATACTCAGGACACCGATTGAGGCTTTGGCGAGATATCATTCATAACGGAACTTCTACACCCAAATTTAATATAGAAACAGGCAAAAGTCAATTAGCATTATTTCAAATTGCTGATCGAATTATTACGTAAGACTCCGGAAATTATTTTGCTTATGAATGGGTTTGAAAATCAGTAAGTAAAAACAAGGACTGACAGATTCAATTAACATCAGCAAGAGCTTGCCGGTGCAATGGGAGTTGATCTGAAAACGGCTAAGAATAAATCTGTTGACAAAAGTTCTTAACATACTGTACACTGTAAGTAACAATGGTGCATTTATCGGTTTTAGGTGGAAGTTACGATATAAGTGAGAGCCCACGAATTTCACGAATTTACACTGATTATGGTTCAAGGTTATGGCAAGGAAACCGGTATGGGATAATGGCTAAGGTTAGATACCCCCGTGGTGTCACTTCACTATTCTTCCCTCTCCTCACAATCCTTTGTTAAAACTGCGAACGCTGAGAAAGGAGAGGGAAGAGCGGCAGTAGAAGTGAGAATCTTCCGGTCTTATCCAGAAATAGCTTGCCGGAATAACGAGGAAGTAACCGAAAACGGACTCACTTTTCATTAGTCTCCCCAACTGGGGAGATTTAGAGGGGCAAAAAAATCAAAATATCAGGTTTTGGAAAACAATAAAGAGCCACGAAGACACTAAGGCTCAAAGGTTCACTAAGGAGGTTGATTCTGTTTTATCCTGAAATCTTACTTTCTGACGGGATTATTATTTCCACTTTGGTTCCTGCCGGATTACCGTCTTTATCAAGTAGATCGTTAATTGTCTGTGATATTTTTACCTTGTGAAGTTTATAGTAAAGCAAAAAAATGTTGTTCATTATATTTAAACCTTTACCGGTGCCGAAGGTTTTCATCTCTTTTGCCCTTTTACGGCCTATTCCGTTATCCTCAACCGTTATCAACAGGTCTTTATCTGTCGTTGTAACGTTAATTGTGAGCTTGCCATTTTTTTCTTTGTGTTTCAGTCCATGTTTTATTGCATTCTCAACGTAAATCTGAATTATCATTTTCGGTATCATCCTGTTTTTATTGACGCTGTCCGAAACGTTGATGCTGTAATTGAATTTATCGTGAAATCTGATTTTTTCAAGTGTAAGATAGTTTTCAACAAAATCAAGCTCCTCCTTCAGTGTCCGGGTAATTTTGTCGGAAGCCTCAAGAGTTGCCCTTACCAGTTTTGAGAATTTTGTAAAATAGCGGT
Source organism: uncultured Bacteroidales bacterium (assembly GCA_964408535.1). GTDB lineage: Bacteria > Bacteroidota > Bacteroidia > Bacteroidales > JAADJA01 > JAADJA01. The sequence continues at coordinate 2,973 of CAYOZZ010000008.1, forward strand.
GTGCCTGTTCTTTATCTTCTTTGTAGATAATCGAACCTATAGTATTGAGTGCATTAAATGTGAAATGCGGATCCATCTGGCTGCGGATGGTCTTGAGCTGAAGTTCGGAAATTTGCTTTTCAATAGCTATTTTGCGTTCCGTCTGAAACTTTTGCAGTTTTTGAATTCCGACGACTATCATCAGCAAAAAGAGGTATATGCCTGAATAAAAAGGGTACTTCAGGTAGTAATATTTGTTATGATAATACCTGTAAATGTAATTTTTTCCCGCTCTTTGAATATGTAGGAACGTCTTGTCTCCATTTTCAATACGGTCTGCTTTGAAAGGTCTGTTTGTCCCGCAGGATGACGGTAGTTTTATGGAAACGCAACCTGACATATCGTGCCGGAAGATATTTACTGTTTGATAATCTGAGTTGTTCAAATTAACCCATTCATATAATCCGTCATTATCCAAATCAAGTTGAGAAACAATGTTTATTAATGATTCATTAGTCTTTTTTAAATTAAGATTGTTATCAAAGAAAAGTACTTTGTTTAATCTATTCTCACATAAAACATAGGTGTTTGAATCAGACTTGCTCCTGATAAAAATATTTTGATTGTTAATATTTTCAACACGTTTAATCTCCTTTCCGGTAGGATCATAAATGAATAATTTGGAGTTTTCACCGTTTTTACCTGATAAAGAAAACTGTCCGATGATTGTCCATTTGTTCTTATTCTTTTGGAAAAAAATTCTAACACTTGAGGGGTATCCCCAAAAGCTGACAGGTTCAAACAGGAAATTCAGGTTATGGTCAAGTACCATAAGATATGAATGGGTATCGTCAAGGCAACTGTCGTTTGGATAAATATTAGCATTAGCATAAGTTTTTAATGCTATTTCAGGATATCCGTCACCATTAATATCTTCAATATCTGAAATAAAACATTTTGCACCTGTGAATGGACTACGGTAAACCGAATCTTTTTTAAAATCATAAGCAAAAACAGCCCTGGGGAATTTTGAGTACCCACCGTTGATACCGAAAAGCACTTCATTATATCCGTCATTATCAAGGTCTGAACATTTTAAAAACGAAATCATATAATCAATCTTACCATATTTATTAAGCGACATTGTGGTTATAAACTTCGATTTTGGTACATTATCACTGTCATTTAAGGGTTCTGTCCAATTAAGGAAAATACTGTCCCTGCTGTGCGAAAGGGAATATACTTCTTTTAATCCGTTATTGTCACGGTCAACCGCATTCAATATAACACTGATGATTGCTTCTCTTCTGAAATTGAACTGATCAATAATGGTTCCGTCAGGCATATAAACATTCATAGCATTCATACCATCTTTATCAATGTAGCGCTTTATTTTTTCACTTTTGCCATCGTTATCCAGATCGTTATAAAAAATGTAGTCTGCGGGTGTTTTAACAGACTGGGATATAAACTCAGTTTTATATTTTGTAAAAAGATTTTCGGGAACAAACAGCAATACAATCGCAAAAAGCACAAGAGCTATGGAAAACGGACTGGCAATTATATTTATCAGTCTTTGTTTCATTTAAATACTGCCAATTTGTTTAATATATTTTCTTGAAATTTCAAATGTCAGATATCCCGAATTGGTGAGGAGTTTGCACCGGCGTGCTTTCCGGTTAATTTCAAAAAGA
>CAYOZZ010000009.1:0-8320 GCA_964408535.1 uncultured Bacteroidales bacterium
CGGAGTCGTGGCAAAAAAGATACGTTTCGGTATTATCAATAGCACAAAAAAAATGCCACAAAGACACTAAGGCTCAAAGGTTCACGAAGGAAGGTAAACCTAATAACCATACCGGCTTCATAAACTTAGACACAGACAAAACCCTGCCCGCAATCTCCGGATGACTGCTGTATGCAGGCATTATGGCGAATTGAATTGCTTACCTGTCTGTTGCACCTGTAGTCATCAGGAGATTTGCGGACAATTCCGGTCTCATTCACTTAATCATTATGCCGGAACATACCAATCTAAAACTCCAGTTTCTCTATCATCTCCCTAACCATCAGTGTCATCTTCGGCTCGGCCATACTTGCTGCATCAATAACCTCTTCGTGAGATATTTCCACTATTTTCCCTTCTACTCCCAAATCGGAGATAACCGAAACGGCAAAGCAGGGCAACTCCATATGCCTTGCAACAATAGCTTCCGGAACAGTTGACATTCCGACTGCATCAGCTCCGAGGATGTGAATATATTTGTATTCGGCAGGTGTTTCAAAAGTCGGGCCGGTGACGGCAGCATAAACTCCCTCCTGAAATTTTATATTGTGGTGCCGTGCGATTTTGGCGGCATGACGTATAATCTTTTTGTCATACGCTTCGCTCATATCGGGGAAACGGGGACCGAGTCCGGTGTGATTCTTCCCGATAAGAGGATTGTTTCCCATCAGATTGATATGGTCTCTTATTATCATCAGATCACCTATTTCATAATTCGGGTTTACACCGCCGGCAGCATTTGAAAGCATCAAAAGTTTTATACCGAGAAATTTCATAACCCTGATTGGAAATGTTACCTCCTGCATTGTGTATCCTTCATAATAATGAAACCTACCCTGCATAGCTACCACATTTTTACCGCCGAGTCTGCCGAAAATCAGCTTGCCTTCGTGACCCTTTACAGTTGATACCGGGAAATTGGGAATTTCGTTATATGGTAGTGTTGCAACCGTTTCTATCTCTTTGGTCAGACCGCCAAGTCCCGTACCGAGGACTATTCCTATCTGAGGCTCAAAATCAATCTTTTTCCTAATATACTTAGTCGTTTCCTGAATTTTTTCTAACATAATCTAAAATATAATTATCAAATTCTTTTTTATCCTGTTTATGCAATTCCGTTCGTATCGGAATGTAAAAGACCGGCAAAGATATTAAATGATTTATAATATCCGGCTGAATTAATCTCATTGCATCTTTTTCGGTTGTAACAATAGCCTTTTTTCTTCTGACATTTTTTTCAAATGTTTCAATTATTTTAAAAACATCCTTTTCGGTATAGTTATGATGATCCGGAAACTTCATTACTTCAAGTTCATCACAAAATTTTTTCAGATAACTCTCAAGCGGGTAGGGATTTGCAATACCGGCAACAAGAAGTATGGAGTTAAAAAACACCTTTTTTGCTTTCAATTCCTCCCCCTTTAAAGATGTGAATTTACCGTGTTCAATATATGAAAAAAACAATTTTTGATTATTTGCAGGTTTTATTTCCCCTGTTATAGCTTTTCTGTCGAACGGTGATAACACTCTTGATGTTTTTGTAACGATAATGATATCGGCACGTTTTGCTCCCGATCTGCATTCGCGTAACCTGCCCGAAGGGATGGGGTAGTCGTTTGTGTAAAGATGGTGAAAATCAGTAAGTAAAATTGACAGGCCGGGTTTAACATATCTGTGCTGAAAAGCGTCATCCAACAAAATAATATCCGGTTTTTTATCCCGTTTTAACAACTCATTTATCCCGTTAACCCGATTTTCGTCAACGGAAACCGTAATTCCCGGAAACTTTTTGTGTATCTGAAACGGTTCATCCCCGATTTCCGAAGCGGAACTGCTTTCGGAGGCAACAACAAAACCTTTTGTCTTTCTTTTGTACCCCCTGCTTAGGGTCGCAATTTTGAACTCATCCTTTAACAAATTGATGAGATATTCAACGTGAGGAGTTTTTCCCGTACCTCCTGCACTAAGATTCCCGACCGAAATAACCGGTATCCCAAAGGATTTTGAACCCAGTACTTTCCAGTCGAATAACTTATTTCTGATGGTTGTTACAAATGCATAAACCAACGAAAAGGGTAATAATATGAATTGACCGAATTTCACCCGATAAAAATACAATTTTTTTTGAAATATTAATGTACATTTGAACCTTCAAAAAATAATTGATATGAAGTTAAACGAAATAACGAACGCACTTGAGGAAATTGCCCCGTTAAGTTTGCAGGAGTCTTATGACAATGCAGGATTGCTTATAGGTGATAAATTTACCGATATAAATAAAATTTTAATCTCGCTTGATGTAACGGAAGAGGTTATTGAGGAGGCAATAAATAAAGGTTGCAATCTGATAATTTCACATCATCCTATTATTTTCAGCGGACTGAAAAGAATTACCGGCGGAACTTATGTTGAGAGAATTGTAGCTATGGCCATCAAAAATGACATTGCGCTATATGCCGCTCATACTAACCTTGATAATATTGACGGGGGAGTAAATTCCATTCTTTGTGATAAGCTTGGGTTAAAGAATAAAAGGATTTTGTCTCCAAAGAAGGAAATGTTGCGGAAACTTGTAACCTTTTGTCCGGTTGAGTATGCCGAAAGAGTGAGGAATGCCCTGTTTGCAGCCGGAGCCGGACATATTGGAAACTACGACAATTGCAGCTATAATGTAAACGGAACCGGAACATTCAGAGGCTCGGAAGATACAAATCCGTTTGTCGGTGAAAAAGGAAAACTACATTTTGAGGAGGAGGTACGTATTGAGACGGTGTTTCCGGTTTACCGTGAACAGAATATAATTTCCGCTTTGCTGAATGCACATCCGTATGAGGAAGTGGCTTACGACATTTATACACTTAGCAATGACTTTTTACTTGCCGGAGCGGGAATGGTCGGAGAGCCGGAAACCGAAGTTGACGAGATTGATTTTTTAAATAAGGTCAAAGAAATAACCGGCGTCGGTTGTATCAGGCATACCGCTCTGACAGGAAAGAAGATAAAGAAAGTTGCCGTTTGCGGCGGTTCGGGAAGCTTCCTGATAAAGGATGCTATACGCTCGGGTGCCGATATTTTCCTGACAGGTGATATTAAATATCATGAGTTTTTCGATGCCGACGGAAAGATTGTAATTGCCGATATCGGACATTATGAAAGTGAACAATTTGCAAAAGATTTAATTTATAGTGTTTTAATTAAAAAATTTTCTAATTTTGCAGTCCTCATTTCAGAGGTGAATACGAATATAGTTAATTACCTATAATTTAAATGATTATGGCAAAAACAGCAAAAGAAAAAGTAAGTGAAAAGCCAAAAGTTGACCCGGCAGAAAAGACCGAGGAAGAATTTACAATCGAACAGAAGCTAAAAGCTCTATATGCATTACAACAGATAGACTCGAATATTGACAGAATTAGAATCGTAAAAGGTGAGTTGCCTTTGGAAGTTCAGGACCTTGAAGATGAAGTCGCCGGTCTTGAAACCAGAATTGGCAACTATCAGGATGAAATTGAAAAACTGGAGAAACAAATTGCCGAGAAGCAGAATATTATTAAAGAAAGTCAGGCTTTAATAAAGAAATATGAGGCTCAGCAAATGGAAGTCAGAAATAACAGAGAATATGATTCACTGACAAAAGAAATCGAGTTTCAGAATCTTGAAATTCAGTTGGGCGAAAAGAGAATAAAAGAGGCTACCTTTAAACTTGAAGCCGTTAAGGCTGAGATAGAAAAGTCGAGAGAACTTCTTGAAGATAGGAAAAAAGACCTTGAAATTAAGAAAGGTGAATTGGCCGACATCATTGCCGATACTGAAAAAGAAGAGAATGAGTTGCTCGAAAAATCGAAGGAAAACGAGAAATATATCGAAGAACGTCTTTTAACTGCCTATCAGCGAATCAGAAGAAATGCAAGGAACGGACTGGCGGTTGTTCAGGTTGAAAGGGATGCTTGCGGTGGCTGCTTTAACAAGATACCGCCTCAGGTACAACTTGATATCAGAATGCATAAAAAGATTATTGTATGTGAGTATTGCGGGAGGATTCTCGTTGACCAGGAAATTGCCGATATGGTTAATGAAACGAATTAAGATTTATTTCGTTTAAAATATATGATGAAAGAGGGGGATGGAAATATTCTCCTCTTTTTTTTGTTTAATGATCAGGTTATGAACAGGATAATTATAATATTCGGATTCCTATTTATTACGGCGGTTTCATCGGCCCAATATAAATATGATTTCAATAAAAACTGTTCGGAGGCCTATACACTGGTGCTAAGTTTGAAATTTGACGAAGCACAAAAACTGATAGATAAAGAGAAACAACTGAATCCGGATAACAATATTCCATACCTCGTAGAGAATTATATCTATTTTCTGAAAGTATTTATCGGTGAGGAGGAAAGTGTTTTTGAAGAACTTGACGAGAAAAAGGATGATATTATTGATCGCCTTGAAGACGGAGATAAAAGCTCACCATATTATAATTACAGCCTTGCTCAGGTATATCTTCAATGGGCATTCGCCAGAACAAAGTTTAAAGAGTATTTTACTGCCGCACTCGAAATAAACAGAGCTTACCGTAAACTTGAAAATAATGAGGAGAAATTCCCCGACTTTCTGCCTGACAAGATTAATCTCGGACTTTTACATACGATGATCGGTACAATTCCCGACAGCTATAACTGGATAAAAAAAATTGTAGGGATAAAAGGAACCGTCAACCAGGGCACTAATGAAATATTACAGGTTCTGGATGCCTCATTAAAAGAAGAAAAGTATGCTCATTTTAAAGCTGAATGCCTGTTTTATCTTAGTTTTATAAAACTGAACCTTTCAACGGAAAAGGGCAAGGCACTGGATTATATTGATATGATAACGCAGGATGATTCAGATAAATCATATCTTTCCAGTCCGCTGACAATATATGCAATGGCACGCATTTATATGGGTAACGGAATGAATGAAAAGGCACTGAACCTTCTGCTTCAGAGACCGAAAGGCAGCGAATATTTCCCGTTTCATTATCTTGATTACCTTACCGGCCTTGCAAAATTGCAAAAACTTGATAAGGATGCCAATTTGTATTTTCTTAGATTTATTGAAGAATTTAAAGGGATTAATTACATAAAGGCCGCATATCAGAAAATTGCCTGGTACTATGCTGTTAATGGAAATAACTTTATGTATAAAGAATATATTGCGAAAGTTGAGGAAAACGGATACGATATTGCCGATGCCGACAAACAGGCTGAAAAAGAGGCGGAAAGAGATATCGTCCCGAATGCAGTTCTTTTAAAAGCAAGATTACTTTTTGACGGTGGCTATTATGAGCGGGCAATGAAAGTTCTGACGGTTGATAATAAAGGTTTCCTGAAGGATGAGAGGGATTCTCTGGAATATACATACCGGCTTGGCAGAATTTATCACGGCTGGGGTAAAACGGATGACGCAATTCCATACTATTTGCAAACCGTAAAAAACGGTTCCGAATCGGAATATTACTATGCTGCCAATTCCGCTCTTCAGTTGGGTTTGATATATGAAAAAAGGCAAGATTACAAAAAGGCAAGAATCTATTACGAAAAGGCAAGGTCAATGGAAAATGAGGAATACAAAAACAGTATTGACCAGAAAGCAAAAGCAGGTTTGAGCCGGATTGAAGATAAATAGTTTATTACGTATCTATTCAGGACAGCTCCGGTTAAGTTCCTTCTATTTCCTCCACTAACTTTCCGTACCACTCTTCCCCGTATTTTCTTATAAGCGGATCTTTCAGAAATTTATACAAAGGCAGTTCCAGCTTTTTCCCGAGTGTACAGGCAGTCTGACAAATATACCATTTGTGATAATTAACGGCCTCAAAATTATCGTGTTTGGTTATTCTGATTGGATAGAGATGACAGGATATTGGTTTTTGAAAGCTGATTTCACCTTCCTCGAAAGCTTTTTCAATGGCACATTTGGCAATGTTCTTTTCGTAATAAACAAAGGCACAATCCTTATCCCCGATTAACGGAGTGACAAATTCTCCTGAGGAATCATAATCAAACACACCGTATTTTTCAATAACCTCAACACCTTCCTTTCGCATATAAGGTTTAATGATGTCAATATCATCCTCAAGCAAAGATATCTCCTCTTCTTCCAAAGGTGCACCGGCATCACCTTCAACACAGCACGCCCCAAGGCATTTGTCAAGATCACAGCAAAAACGTATATCACGTATCTCTTCCGAAACCAGAATATTATCAATAACCAACATGGCGGCAAAGATAATTTTTTGTGTGGAAATCAGAAAATTCTTTTTCGTGCAGTAGCTCTCTTGGATTTAAGCATAGGTTTTAGCGCGAGCCGCTGACTACGCTTATTACTCCAGCCACAGCAATCATTGAAAGTGACTCATCCCCGGAGGAAATTTGTCGTACACCTCTACCGAACAGTATTGCTCCAATTTGATTTTATTTAATTTGCGATACAAACCCGCCTGACAACAGTCTTTTCTTTAAATTTGAACTCAATAAAATAGACACCATTGCCATATTCTGAAAGATTGATAACAGAGTTTTCAGGTTCATAATTAGCCGATGACAGTTTCACCCCAAAGTAATTATAAACAGAAATAACCGCCTCTTCATTTTTCGAAAGATTTGTTTTAAAACTAACCTTTCCCAAAGACGGGTTGGGATATACTATCACCGATAAATCCGGTTGTAAATTTTCCGGTATGTAAACATTGTCTGCAATCCCGGAAACAAACACATACTGCTGGCCTGCATTTGTCAGTACATTAATATTGGTTGAAAAAGTACCCGTCTCATACGGAAAAATTCCTTCAAACATGATTGTTGTTTCTTCTCCGGCATTAAGGTTAAAAGAATCCGGATTTATAGATGTAATCCATTCTGCGTTTTCGTAGATATTAACGGTTAACAATTCTGCACCAGTATTTTTCACACTAAAACTTTCAGAAAACGCTGCTCCTAATGTGTCGGAACCCAGATCAAAAGCTACCGGATCAACAAGCAACACACTTTGATTGCTGACATTTCCATAAATTAAAATACTTGTGTCTCCTGCGTTTGAATTAATATTTATTAAACCCGAAAACTCGCCAATTTCGTTTGGAAAAATTCCGCTAACAGCAATTTCTTGTTCATCATAAGTTGCCAAATTAAAAGATGTGGGAGTTAATGATGATATCCACAAAAGGTCTTCGCTTAAAACTCCCGTTAATGTGTCTGCGCCGGTATTCTTAATTGTAAAAACAGTGTCAAAGGGGTAAACAGGTCCCTTTGTCCCGAGATCAATTTCAGAAATATCAGTATTAAAAAAAGGTTCATTAATAAGTGCGGTTACATTTATGTTTATAAACGGATTCCACATATCGTTTGAATGGATTATTATTTTAGCTGTATCTGATCCGTTAGTGATTTGTGACCAATCAATATCAAAAGAAACAATAACGGAATCTCCGGGATTAATAATGTATTTTTTGGAGACGGTTCCCAATCCTGTAATCCAGGGTTTATTTGAAAGGATCGAATTAACAATAAGATCCGCATTACCGGAGTTGCCTATTGTAAAAAAATACAGTCCCTTCCAATTGCTGCTATCATTCCCTTTTGAAGGTTTAATTATGGTAAAACTGTATGGATACACCCAGATATCAGGATTCTGGCAAATATATGAGTCCCCAAAAATGATAGTATTTGTTTGATAGTCATGGTCACTGTCAACTGCTGTTCCCGGTGTCGGGTCAATATTGTATATGAAGTATGGATCATCACCCGAATTAAATCTGCCGGACAGAACAGGATAAATACACTCGTCGAGCCAATGATTGATATCCGTATCCATATCCTGTAAAACACCCCAGCTGCTCGCATTTCCGTTATCATAAGAACGCCGCCTCCATATATGTCTGAAGTTATATTGCCCGTTATCGTAATCTTGTGTAACAGAAGACCATACTACAACTACCTGCCCGTTATCGGCTGTAATATTGGGCATTGTGCTCATTCCCAGTTCTCGATATGTTAATAATTCATCCAACAAAGGTTCTCCGGTATCAACTACCCATCCTATCAGAGTTTCATTCTCAACAAGGTTTTCATAGGCAAGTGCCTTATGCTGATTTTCAGCTATAAAAGGAGATATCGTTTCGTTCCAGTAAACAATTCCGTCTGTCCAGGGAAAGTATGTAAAGGAAGTACCCGGTTGTGTATGCATAACCCTTGTCAGTCCGCAAACGGCATGTACATTACCGTTATTATCAAGAGCA
>CAYOZZ010000010.1:0-27905 GCA_964408535.1 uncultured Bacteroidales bacterium
AGAAGTTTTCGTTAAGATGCGTGAAATGCTGACCGATACATTACTGTTAAAACTAGATATTGAGACAATAAAAAAGAGGCTTGATAAACAGGATAAAAGCATTGAACTGTTATTTAGTTATCTTGGTGAATTAATGGAAAAAAAGGAAAACCCGAAGCCGAGAAAGCAGATAGGTTATAAGCTTCCGAAGAAAGAGAAATAATTAATTATGCTATTTATTATTCCCAAACCCCGAACCCAATATCCCCGGTATTTAAAATCCGGTTTCTATTATTTTCATATCTTTACCCCGCAAAACAAAAAGCAGAACGTTGAAAGCTAAATTTCACCAAATCGGGGTCATCCCGCCAAATCCGTTAGTTCGTAAAACTCATAGTGCATTATTTCGTCCTTTAATACTGATTTTTAAACATAATCATTATATTTGTTGCGTTTTTATGTCTAAAAAATGTAAGGTGTGAGGGTGCGTTCCATATTTTTCTTTTACGTTTTTGTTGTTTTCAGCCTGAAACTATCCGGTGGGGAATTACTGAAAAATGAAAGGGATAACAGTGTTGAGAGTATAATTCGAAATGCTGCTTCTCTTTCCGTTACATATCCGGACAGTGCAATAAGTATTATCCTTCAATCAATTGACATTAAAGAATTTAATGATATTGACATTTGTAATCTCTATGTTGAAATTGCAGATATTTATAAGGCCAAACAAGATTACAATTCTGCCCAAAAGTACTTCCTCAAGGCTCTGGAACTTTCACAAAAAATCCAAAATCCGGAATTGCACATGGATATCTTCATTGAACTGGGGCGCATCAACCGTAAACTGGGAAATTATGACAAGGCATTACAATATGATTTAAAAGCCCTTACAATTGCCGAAAATGCGAATGCACCGGAACAACTTGCCCTGATTTATAATTTTATTGGGATTGATCAATATCGTTATCATAATTATAATGATGCAATACTTGGTTTCGAGCGTTCGTTGAAAATAAGGGAAGAAAGGAATGACAGTCTTGGTATAGCCGATTGCTATAACAATCTCGGAATGGTGTATGACGATCAGGGAGATAAAGCAAAGGCCTTGTCGAATTATAAGAATGCTTTATCTGTTTATGAAGATATACATGAATTAGACGGAATAGCTGCTGCATATAACAATATTGCCGGTATCTATTATCAGCAAAATGATTTTTCGAAAGTGACGGATTATGTGTTAAAGTCACTGGATATTAGAAAAAAAGAGGGTGACAAAAGAAAGTTATCCTTTACTTTCCTTAATATTGCTGCTCTTTACTATTCTATGGATAGTATTGAGCTTTCGATAAAATATAATTTGAATGGCCTGCAACTTGCAAAACAAATAGGAGCCAAATCACAAAAAAGGATAGCCTTTAAAGGATTGTCGGATGCCTATTTAAAGAAGGGCGATTTTGAGAAAGCTTATCATTATCAAATTCTTTATTCACAGGTTAAGGATTCCATTTTTGAGGAAAATAAAACGAGGGCTATTGCAGAGATGCACACAAAATACGAAACCAATAAAAAGGAGATGGAAAACCTTCTGCTGAAAAATGAAAACAAAGTAAAAAGCAGGAACCAAATTATATTGATTGTTATTGTTGCCGGCCTGTTTCTGCTGCTTATTATGCTGATCTATTATCTGAGACTTAGGAGCAAAACCCATAAACAACAAAAAGCTATAGCAGAAATACAACTTGCAAAGAAAGAGCAGGAGAAGAAGCATTTGCAGGATAAAGTGTTTGCCGAAAAACAAATTAACCGCCTGCAAAAGGAAAAATTTACCAATGAATTAGTTCATAAAAATGAACAACTGACCAATTCAACCCTTAGTCTTATTAATAAAAATGAGGTACTTGGGAACCTTAAAAAAGATGTGAAATCGTTAGATGTCTCACACGATGAGAAGTCTAAAATTGTTAGCTACATAAATCAAAATCTGGATATGGATGCAGACTGGAAAAAATTCAGACTGGATTTTGAGGAAGCCCATCCCGGATTTTTTAGGCGTCTGAAACAGGATTTTCCCGACCTTTCGGAAACCTACCAAAAAATTTGCGCATTTCTGCGTATTGATCTTACAAGTAAAGAAATTGCCGATTTGTTATATGTTTCAATAGCGGCTGTAAATAAAAACCGGCAACGTCTGCGCAAAAAACTGAATCTTGAAGCGGAAGCCGATTTGAATGAATTCCTGAAAAAGCTGTAATTTTGGAGTTCCATAGCTTTAATTGACCACTATAACCAGTGAAGCTGATAGCGTATATGTGCATTGCACTACTTCGCTAAAGCTACGTAGTGCAATGCACTCCGAAGCTTTAGCATAGGAGTGTCCTACCATTTGTCCTACCAAATTATTTGATTGTCCCGGTTCAATGTATTTGTTTTGCAATCAACATTTTTAAACAGAAGAAATGATTCGTACCGATTGCATTATTACATTAACAGGTAGTTTTAAAAACACTGGATTCGGGTTTTCCTGTTTACAGAAAGCAACATCCCTGAGTTTATGCGGGGAATTTGAATATCTCAATGAAAAGGAAGTCGAAATAATTGTTTCTGGAGGTAAAGAATCCATTCAAAGATTTTATCAATGGTGCATTGATCAAGAAATCCCTGAATCAGCCGAATTGACTTTTTCATCAACAAAACCAAGCCAATACAAAGAATTTCAAATCATCAATCAATTATAAAAAACAAGATTATGAAAAAAAACAAACAATTAAGAAAAGGCATTTTTGCCGGTTTTAATCAGTTCAGGGCTATTATCATTGTAAGCCTGTTTATTTCAGTTGTTCAGGCTTGGGGGCAAACACCCCAAACCATCCATTATCAGGGTTTGTTGAATGATGCCTCCGGAAATCCGGTTAACGCCACCAAGCTAATGGAATTCCGCATTTACAATACCGAAACCGGTGGTACAGCCTTATGGACAGAACAACATTCTTCCGTAGAAATTTCAGACGGTCTTTTCTCTGTAGTGCTGGGCGAAAGCAGTTCACTGTCGGGTCAGTTCAGCTCCTATCCTGTCTATATTACTTTTATAGTTGACGGACAAGAGATGATGCCACGGCAGAAGTTTCAATCTGTTCCTTATGCCATCCGTGCAAAAGATGCAGAGAGTGCCTACTGGGCTGATGAAGCCGGTTTGGCCTTTGATGCCGTCAATTCCCAAAAACTCAATAACATCACCAGTGACGGATTTGTGCAACAGGATGCCTCCGGCAATGCTACAATTAGTGGTACAATGACCGCCAATGCCTTTGTGGGTGACGGCTCAGGGCTTACCAACCTGCCTTCGGGCTCCGACACAGACTGGACCGAAGATGGAACTTATGTTTACAATCTCACAGAAAATATTGGCATTGGTACTTCCACTCCACAGGCTAAACTTGAAGTTGCCGGAAGGATATATCAAACATCCCTTGGTAATTCGACCTTTCTCGGATATGATGCAGGGAAAAATGATGACCTCACCTCAAACCAAAATGTTTTTATAGGTTACCGGACAGGAAAAGAAAATACATCAGGTTATAGCAATACTGCGGTTGGATCAGGAGCGCTAACTACAAATACAACCGGAGATAACAACTGCGCAACCGGGCTTAATGCACTTTATGGTAATACAACAGGAATGCAAAATACGGCATTCGGCTCAAAAGCAATGCGTTTTAATACTACCGGGATAAGAAATACAACCATCGGTTATGAGGCTCTGTTCAGCAATACTACCGGAAACCAAAATACGGGTACAGGTTATCATGCCCTTTATAATAATTCAACCGGAGATGATAATATTGCAAGCGGTTATGAAGCCTTATATTCCAATACTGCCGGTGATAGAAATGTTGCATGTGGATTAAAAGCCCTTTATTCAAATACTGCCGGATATTCCAATGTGGCTATTGGAACAAACACACTAAAAAATAATACCGACCGTAGTAACCTCATAGCAATAGGAGATTCTGCCTTATATAATAATGGTACAGATGCCTCTCTTCCGATACATGCCACAGGCAATACTGCTGTCGGCTCAAAAGTACTTTATTCCAATACCATTGGGTATAATAATACTTCAAATGGATTTTCAGCCCTGTATTCCAATACTTCCGGATCCGACAATACTGCAAATGGATTTTCAGCACTTTATTCCAATACAAATGGTACTGAGAATATAGCGATTGGTTCAGAAGCCCTTTATTCCAATACCGGTGGTGACTGGAATACAGGAATTGGTGTACAGGCTCTTTACGGGAATACGAATGGTACCGGTAATACTGCCGCAGGATTCCGTTCCCTTTATTTTAACACTTCAGGGGGATGGAATACAGCGACCGGTTATTTCGCCCTTCATAAAAATACAACAGGGATTAATAATGTTGCAAATGGTTCTTCGAGCCTTTATAATAATACCACAGGAAATTCAAATGTGTCAACCGGGGCTTTCTCCCTTCATAAAAATATTACAGGAAATTCAAATGTGGCAGTGGGTATTAATTCCTTATTTGAGAATACGGATCGTTCTAATTTGGTAGCTGTAGGTGACTCGGCATTGTTTAATAATGGACTTGGGGCCACCCAATCCCATCATGCAACAAAAAATACGGCCATTGGTTCCAAAGCTCTCTTTTCAAATACAACAGGTTATGGAAATACGGCAAATGGCAAGGATGTACTTTACTATAATATTTCCGGCCATGAAAATACAGCCACAGGGGTTTCTGCACTTTGTTTAAATACCGATGGTGATTTTAATAGTGCCTATGGTTATAAAGCCCTTTATTCCAATACCGTAGGGGATAATAATGTTGCCAATGGAACAGCTTCCCTTTATTTCAATACAGGTGGAAAAAATAATACAGCCAATGGAGGTTATTCCCTGTATTTCAATACTACAGGACATTCTAATGTGGCTGTGGGTGTAAGGTCATTGTTTAAAAATACAGATCGCTCAAATTTGGTAGCCGTTGGAGATTCGGCAATGTTTAATAACGGACAAGATGCCAGCCTTTCGTTTCACAGTACAAGAAATACAGCCATCGGTTCAAAAGCACTTTATTCAAATACTAAAGGATATAATAATACAGCCACTGGTACCCAAAGCTTATATTCCAATACGGCAGGATCTAATAATACAGCCACCGGTGACGAAACTCTTTATCTCAATGCTACAGGGCATTATAACACAGCCACTGGTATCCAAAGCCTTTATTTTAATACAACAGGGTCTAATAATACAGCCACCGGCATGCAAAGTCTTTTTTCCAATACCTCGGGAGATTATAATACAGCCATAGGTACCCAAAGCCTTTATTTAAACACTACAGGATACTTTAATACGGCATTGGGAGCCTATAGTTTTATTGATGGCACGGATTATAATAACTCCACAGCTTTGGGTCATGGTGCAACAATTACAGCCAGCAATATGGTAAGACTGGGTGATAATATTGTTACCTGGATAGGAGGTAATAGCCCCTGGAATAATACTTCCGATGGAAGGTTCAAACGCAATATCAAAGAGGATATTCCCGGATTGGACTTTATTACCAGGTTGCGTCCTGTAAGCTATACCTGGGATTTGGATGCCTTGGACAGCTTTATGAAAGTTCCTGATGATAAAGAAAATAAACATTATGCAGAGCATAAACGAAAAAGAGCCGAGCAAGAAAAAATTGTTCATACCGGTTTCATAGCGCAGGAAGTAGAAAAGATAGCACAGGATTTAGGTTTTGACTTTGATGGTGTTCATCATCCTGATAACGAGAACGATCCGTATTCTTTGGCTTATGCCGGGTTCGTTGTCCCACTCGTAAAAGCCGTTCAGGAGCAACAGGAAATAATAGAAAGCCAAAATGCAACAATTGAAACATTAACAAATCAAAACAAAGAAATAAAAGAAACTTTAAGAAGAATTGAAAAACAATTAAAAGGGTTTTCAAAATAGAACAGGCTTTATTTACTCACTAAAAAAACAAACACTAATATGAAAACATTTACTTTAATTCTTACATTATTAATTGCCGCAATGCAATTAACCGCCCAGGATTACCAAATTAGTTTTGCCGGAACAGGAGCTTCCACAAGCGTTGAGACGGTAGAAGTACATAACCTTACACAAGATACATATTTGACACTTTCGGGAAGCGATATATTGCACCTTGTTGCAATCGTAGGCATTGACGAAATGACGGTTTCCGATAACAGTTTGAATATTTATCCCAATCCTGCAAAAGAGGATTGTTATCTTGAATTCAGGACAAAATCATCTGAATTGGTATCAATTGAAATATTTGATATTTCCGGGAGGTCCATATCCTCACTTCAAAAAGAAGTATTGAAAGGCATTAACAGATTTAGCATTAGTAATTTAAAATCCGGTATTTATACCGTAAACCTTAAATTTGCCAACTATCAAAAATCAAAAATACTGATTTCCCAAAATAATATTTTATCTGTAATCCCAAAAATCCATTATATGGAAAATAAGTCATCTGTTTTTAAGTCAGCTAAGGATATCCAAAGTATTGATAATCTGGTGGAGATGCAATATAATGATGGCGACAGGCTTT
This sequence comes from uncultured Bacteroidales bacterium, assembly GCA_964408535.1. Taxonomy (GTDB): domain Bacteria; phylum Bacteroidota; class Bacteroidia; order Bacteroidales; family JAADJA01; genus JAADJA01. Next base: position 6,594 of record CAYOZZ010000010.1, read on the forward strand.
TGCTAAAAGGAATTTCAGGTGATTACAGTACTATAAAATCAATTATTCCCACTGCAACCACAACAGAAGCGTTTGAATTTTCGGCTTGCACCGATATTGACGATAATAATTATTCAACGGTAGTGATTGGTTCACAGGTATGGATGGCAGAAGACCTTCGCACAACACACTATCCCAATGGCGACCCTATCCCCAATATTACAGACAATACGGATTGGGAAAACTTAGATAATACCAATATTGATGATGCCTATTGTTTTCAGGATAATAATAGTAATAGCGAATATGGCGCTTTATATACTTATGCATCGGCGATTGCAGACAACTGGGAGAGGGATAACAATCCCGGCCAGGGCGTATGTCCTGATGGCTGGCACTTACCGGATAATGACGAATGGGAGATATTAAGGGATTTTCTGGGAGGAGAATACTCAGCAGGAGGTAAAATGAAAGAAACAACTACTATCCATTGGGACGAACCAAATGCGGGAGCAGACAATTCCTCGGGTTTTACAGCTTTACCGGGTGGACAGCGCACAGATGGTGGAACTTTTATGCAAATCGGATATATGGCTTGGTGGTGGATGAGTACAGAAGCTAATTCTTCCGCAGCTTTTTGTTTTTGTTTGGAAGCAGATTATCCCGATGCCGGAATCACAAACCGGATGAAATCAAGAGGATATTCCGTTCGCTGTATTAAAGATTAGCTTAAATATAAATAGAGGATATTTACAAAAAGCAATAAAAAAATTAGAACCTATGAAAATAATATTAAACCTTGGCTGGCTGATAATTCTTCCCCTGTTTTTACAAGGGCAATACAGTTTGAAAAGTTATACTGTTTCAGCAAGCGGTGGAGCACAAAGCACAAGTGCCTACACCCTGAATTCATCTGTTCAGGCTTATGAAGCTTCCGAAAACAGCAATGCGAATTATTCGGGGAATACCGGTTTCCTCCATCCAACTGTTATACTGATTATTCCCGATATTGAACTTGGATTAAAAGCTTACCTCGAAGGACCATACAATGGATCAGGCTTGAACACCGATATTAAAAACATCATACCGGCCAACCAACCATATAATGTTTCTCCCTGGATGTACTCAGGAACGGAGTCTTTTACCTCACTTCCCAACGAAAATATTGTTGACTGGGTTTTGGTTGAACTCCGTGATGCACCTGATGCAGCATCTGCCGACGACAATACCATCGTGGCAATACAGGCTGGTTTTATACTGAATGACGGGAGCATTGTTGCCGAAGACGGAAGCAGCAATATGAGTTTTGATTTAAGTATTTCACAGAACCTATATGTGGTTGTTTATCATCGAAATCACATTGCCGTATTGAGCAACTACGCACTAACGCAATCGGGAGGTGTTTACAGCTATGATTTTACAAATGATGCAGGACAAGCCTACGGAGGAAATGCAGCTCATAAAAACCTTGGTGCAGGCATTTACGGGTTGTTCAGTGGCGATGCCAATGTCGATGGAAAAGTTGATTTGAACGATAAAACAATCTGGGCAAACCAGTCCGGAGAACAAGGATATAAATCATCTGATTTTAATTTGGACGGCCAAATCAGTAATCCCGATAAAAATGAAAAATGGCTTTCAAACAATGGTGAAGAAAGCCAGGTCCCTGAATAAATCTTTTGAGAAGTTACAAATATCAATCAATTATTAATAAACCAGTATTATGAAAAAACTTACCTTAATTATTCTGTTGGCAATTACAGTAACCGGGTTCTCCCAGGCATGGGAAAGCCTATTGCCCCAATCAAAAAAGGAAAACGGCACTTTAACATTGCACGATTATCAAAAAGCCTTTAATACATATTGGGCTCCATACCATGTTGACCGGGAAGGGTATTATATGAAGGATGGGGAAAAAATAAAAGCTGCAGGATGGAAACAGTTTAAACGATGGGAATTTAATATGCAATATAGAGTCGATAAAAAGACCGGGGCTTTCCCTAAGACAAGCGATTATTCAGAACGAAAAAAATACCTGCAAAAATTTCCGGATGCAAATAAAAGCACAGCAGGGAACTGGGTTAGTCTGGGTATGGACCACTTTGACCCGGGCCAGGATAATGGAGCCGGGATAGGGCAGATGGGATGTATTGCTTTTCACCCGACTAACGTTAACACATTTTGGGTCGGTGCTGCCAATGGAGGCATCTGGAAAACTTCTGATGGTGGTAATTCATGGCAGGTATTGAATGATGACCTTGGTGTCCTTGGGGTTGCAGATATTGCTGTCCCTTCTGATTATGAGGTGTCCCATACTATATATATTGCAACAGGCTCCCGTGACAATTTCGGATATGGCAGCCTTGGTGTTTTAAAATCAACCGATGGAGGCCAGACCTGGGATCAAACAACGCTCTCATTTCTTCCTGAGGAAGGGGAATATGTTTTCAGAATAGTTATAAATCCGGATAATGACCAAATAATTTATGCTGCAACAAGCAAAGGTGTATTTAAAACGTCTGATGGGGGAAATTTATGGTTTCTAACAATTCCATGGCAGATGATAGATCTTGAATTTCATCCAACAAATCCCAATATTATTTATGGAGGGGACTTGTCGAACGGAAAAATTTACAGGACAACCAATGGGGCTTCAACCTGGGATGTCAGTTTGGAAAGTGGTGGACGACGTGTGGAAATAGCTGTTTCAGAAGATAGCCCGAATAGTGTTTATGCAATAATCTCAGACGAAGGCAAAGGGATGAAAGGTATCTATAAATCAGATAATTCAGGTGGCTCTTTTTGGAAAAAATTTAATGGGCAAGTACCTGGCAATAACCTTTTGGGATATAAATGTGATGCTACAGATACATTGCATGGCCAGGGCAATTTTGATATATGTATAGCCATAAATCCTTTGGATATTAGTGAAATCGTTGTTGGTGGGATTTTAACATGGAAATCAACTGATGGTGGCTCAAACTGGTATATAATTAACGATGGTTACAACTCTAATGATGAATGTCTTACCGGATATGATAAAGTACATGTTGACCAGCACTGGCTTGAATATCAACCGGTTTCCAATAGATTGTTTGAGGTCAACGATGGTGGAGTTTTTAAAAGTACTGACAATGGGTTTAATTGGGTAAACCTTTCAAATGGTCTTGAGGTGGCACAGGTTGAGCAAATAAGTGTTTCACAAACAAATCCTGATATGGTAATTGGAGGGATCTATCATAATGGATCCAAAAGGTTGACTGCCGGTTTTTGGCAGAATGTATTGGGTGGTGACGGAATGAATTGTTTAATTGATTATACAAATGAAAACATCCAGTATGCGAGTAGTCAATATGGAAGAATCTCTAAAACATTAAATAACTGGGTAAATAGTCATGGTATTGATACTATTATTGGAAAAGGTGCATGGTTAACGCCATACACCCTTGATCCTGTTAACCCTGATATTTTTTATGTCGGGACAAAACAGCTTTTCAAATCTACTGACGGCGGAGATCATTGCACGATGATCTTTGATGCAGGGGATGACCATTATTTTAAGGCCATTGCTGTGGCACCTTCAAATACCGATGTAATTTATATCTCAACAGACTCATTGTTGTGGAAAATCACAAACGGGGGAGCAACATCGCAAAATATCACTAATAATTTACCGTTGCTGAATTGTAATATCACAAGCATAACAGTAAAAGAAACCAATGAAGACGTGATTTGGGTTTCGTTAAGTGGATATGATTCACACGGTGTTTATAAATCAACCGATGGGGGCCAGAACTGGGCCAATATTTCCTATGGATTGCCCAATGTGCCAATTTTTAGCGTGGTTCAGAATAAGTTGGTAACCTATGCCGAGGAGTTATATGCCGGAACAACCTTGGGCGTTTTTATAAAAGTTAAAGAATCGACAGCCTGGGTCCCTTTTTATAACCAATTACCTTCCGGGCCGGTTCGTGAAGTTGAAATTTATTACGACGGCAACAACAGTAAAATTGTTGCCGCTACCTGGGGGCGCGGTGTTTGGCAATCCGATCTCTATTCCTATGAACCAAATGCATCAATAAGCTGGACCGGGTTTCAATCAACCGATTGGTTCGACGGCGATAACTGGCAATATGGAGTGGTACCGGGATCAACTAATAATGTTACGATACCAAATGTAAGTTTGAAGCCGGTAATTGCCGGAGGGACTGCCTACTGTAATTCACTTACTATTGAAAGCGGCACTTCATTGGAAATTATCGATAACCTTAATGTTAGCGGAAGTTTTACGAATTACGGTGAGTTGGTAATGTCGGGCAGCAATGCTGATATTGATGTTACCGGAAATGTGAGCTTTGAAGATGGTTCAACTGCCGACATACAAACTTCGGGGGCATCAATCAATCTCGAAGGCTCATGGTTGTTCAATGAATTGGCTAATGTCCAGTTGAATAATGGCACAGTGGTTTTTGATGGTTTGTATAGTAAATATGTCAGGAATTATTCATCTAATTGTTGGTTCAATAATATTACAATTTCGAAAGACCCGAATAAGTATGTTTATTTTAGTAGCAGCTCAACAAATGACCTAATCATAAAAGGGGATTTATTTATTGGGGCGAACTGTTATTTCAGGCATTATAGCGGGTTAAATACGATTATTGAAGGTTCACTTTATAATTATGGGGGGATATTGGCATATAATGGTGCTATTGATTTTGCCGGGTCCGGTACATCTATCCATTCAAATGGAAACAGCTATTTTAATAACCTTATAGTTTCATCCGGCACAAACAGTATTTATGATGACCTTGAAGTGCGCGGGGATTTAATCTTCAACGGGGGCACCCTTAATGCCAATGGCAGCGATATAGTTATTGATGGAAACTGGGTCAATAATATTGGTGACGCTGCATTTATCGGAAATACGGGAAAGGTTTATTTTGAAGGTGACAACGGGCAAAGTATTACCGGGAATGTCAACTTCAATGATTTTGTGAACAATATTTCATCGGGATACCTCGAAATAGTTGATGAGGTTTTATGTAATAAATATTATTGGCAAAATGGCGGTATCCGGGTAGATTCTGACGATTCCTCTTCATTTATAGCCCTTGATTTAAAACAAGATGGAATTTATGGCGACTATATTTTAGATAAAGGACATATTGAGTTGCATAACATTGAACATGTCCATCTCAATGGTAACCTTATAATCAATGGTGGTACATTTGAAGTCCATGGTGGGTCAGCGAACAGTGACTGGCCCGGTTTTGTTGATGCATCTTTAACAATGACAAATGGTGTTTTGGATTTTAAGGATATGGGGATAAACGTAAAAAACTCTGCCCAATCCTTAACGCTTAATATCTCAGGGGGAGAAATCAGGACTATTGGTAGTTTTTATGATTATAGGGCTGATTTTCATCCAACAGGTGGCGAGTTGACACTTTATGGACAATACAATGCCTACATTGATTGTGTCCCGGGAAGTTCTTTCTACAATTTGAAAGTAAATAAGGAGTCAGTAAAAGGAAATGATAAAAGCCCCAAGTCAACTATGGTTGCCCTTTGGAAAGATACCGAAATTACACATTCATGTACCATTGAAGAAGGGGATCTTGACATAAACGGACATACACTCAGTATTAGTGATGTGTTTTCTGTCAATGATGGGGGGAAACTGATAATGACCAATACGTCAGATACATTGAAAACCGATTACATGTTTTGGAATTCTGGTTCTATGTCAGATATTACCAACGGGAATATAATTTTACAGCGCGATTGGGTTTTTAATAATGGTACCCTGGCAGAGCTTCGGGATTATAATAAACTGAGATTTAAAGGGGGTTATGACCAAACAATAAAGGTATATGAAGAGGATGCCTCTTTTTCAGTTCTTGTCATTGAAAAAACGGGAGGAAATGTTTATACCGATGCTGATTACATTAACGACATATATATAAGAAACCACTTAACTGTTAATTCCCAGGCTTTATACTTAAATGGCGACAATGTTGACGTAGAGGGGACTACTTATATTGAAACCGGTGGGGCTTTGTATGTTGAAAACGGAACCTATTTTGAAAGCGGTCACTGTACTATCCTTGGTGATTTGGAAGTGTCCAACAGCGATGTATTTGTTAATCAGACATTACATCATTATCCCACAGGCACCTTAACAATAGAAGATACCAGCTCCTTTATAGTTGATGGGCCTTTCAATGGTTCATTGTACGATTTTGAGGGATTGATTGATTTGAATAGTGGTTTCTTTCAACTCACAAACAACGGAATGGAATTAAACGCAACATCAAATATTAATTTCAATGGTGGCAACCTGAAATTGGGCGCCAACCTGAATGTTACAAATAGCGGGATATTTAACCCAACACAAGGATATGTCGAGTTTATCGGGCTTAGTAATAACTGGGTGAATTTAGCACCCGGAAATTCCTTCAATGGTTTTATTTTGAACAAACCCAACTACTTCCAATTGGAATTGTTCAGCGATTTGGATATCAATAACGACCTTCATGTTCAATCAGGTGAACTTCTATCAGGCGGATACGATGTTGAAGCCTTAAATATTACAATTGATTCCCTCGGGATATTGAATTCGGGCGGTTCCAACATTGATCTTCACGGCAACTGGGCAAATTATCATGGTTACGATGGTTTTATTGAGGATGGGAGCAATGTTAAATTCATAGACTTTTATTATCAAAGTAGTATTTTAACCGAAGACCAGTTTAATCTCCTCTCTATACAAAAATTTGATCCAGATGGAAGTGTTGCCCTTGCTGACGGAATTGGTATCAGGGCAAACCAATTGGAGGTAAACTCAGGAAAATTTATTACCGGGAACAATACCTCATTTCTTGTTTACAATGATGTGGTAATTTCACCAAATGCTTCCCTTATTATGCCGGATGCTTCGCCTTCGTCACTTATGAGTGTGGGAGGTGAATTTTCAACAGACAATAATTCATTGCTCGAAATAGGTTCAGGAAACGATTTATCAGTATCGCAGTTTATCCATGATGGGGTATTAAATATAGATGGAGGCAGTTTTGATTGCAACAGTAGTTTTTATTTGGGAAATAGCTCCGTTACAAACCTTTATAATGGCTCAATTAATTTTACCAATACATCCCCTTCATGGATGAGGTTGAACGGTGATTTTAATATGTCGGGCGGGACAGTTGATGCTCAAATAAACAGTATCGAAATACAACAAAATTTCAATTCAAATATCACCGGGGGCATTTTTACGACCCAGGGTAGTTTTAAGGCAATGTACGATAATACTTTTGTTCAGGATGGCGGATCGCTCGTTTTTACCGGGGATGCCGATTCAACTTTATACCTTGCAGATGGCTGTTATATCAATGATTTTGTTTTTAACAGAACGGGGGGCAGCCTGACACTATTGACGGATTTGTACGTCAGCAATGATTTCACCCTGAACTCTGGGTTTTTGGACAGGAGCAGTGGAGAACTGTTTATTGGCAGGAACTGGGCAAATTATGCCGGGCCATCAGCAATTAACCTATCATTTGGAAGTGTAATCTTTAACTCCGATAAACCGGCCTCGATTTTAACTGATGAAACATTTAATGCCTTAATAATTGATAAATCCTTTGCCGATGGCAACTATCTTGAAGTTGCTGCCAACAAAAACATTCAGGTAAACAAACATTTCGTGGCAGAGGATGGTATGTTGAAATTAAACGACAATTGTGAACTTGGCGTGAACGTAATATTCCAACTCCAGGATGGTGCCGGGATTTATGTTTCCCCGGCAGCTTCAACGATAATTCGCATAAATAGGGACTGGGACAACCAAAACACGGACAATAATGCAAATAAGGGGTTTTGGGCAGGCCATTCCACGGTTATATTTAACGGTACATCAAACCAGGTAATAAACAGTAATGCAACTTATGAGCATTTTTATAAGCTGATGGTCCAAAAACCATCGGGTAACATAACAAGCAATACCGACTTGATTGTCCAGGATGAATTGATCGTTGACGAAGGCACATGGGACAGTGGGCCAACAGCAGTGCAGTACACTCTTTTTAACAATCTAAGCATAAATACAAATGGATTATGGTTGGATGAAACAAATGAAATATGGTTTTTGGGTTCATCGGAGCGGGCCATAACGGACAACAGCTTGTCGGGCTCACAATTTGGGACAATAAACGTCAACCTATCTTCTATTACCGATACAGTTTATGTAAATTCTGATTTAAAGCTAAATGAATTTACACTCATGAAAGGTATAGTTTCCATTTCCGGAAATGAATTAACTTGCCATGACAACATTACCATAAATTCAAATGCAAATCTTTCTTTCTATGACGGCAGTGTTGTAAAGATGGGTGACAATGGTACTGTTTCCGTTTCAGGGGGAAGCCTGGCTTTAAACGGCACCGAAACCGAAAACATTCTATTTACAAAAGAATCAACCGGCCATTATGGTTTTGAGGTGAAATCCGGAGGAACTGTGGAGGCTGCTTTTTCCAGGTTTGAATTTCTGGATTTGGACGGCTTGCATATATTAAGTACCGGGTCAATTGGCGGTACTGCCCCATTACAAAATTGCACTTTCAGTGATGGGGAAATTAACGGCATATTGTTGACAATCGAAAACGATCAGGTTCTGGAATTTGAAAATGTTAGCTTTCCCGATAACACCTGGGGCGGTTTGTACAATGTTTCAAAACCAAACAACAATGGACACTTAACATTTATTGACGCCCTGGGCGGGTTTAGTGGCGAGGGTTTTGAAAGCGATCCTTTCGATTTGGTCGATTGGGAAGAGTCAAATTTTCAACTTGACCTGAAAGCATTCCTCGAAGGCCCTTTCAACGGAACAGGGATGAATACCACTTTGAACACAAACGGCCTTATCCCTTTGGACCAACCCTACAATACTTCTCCCTGGAATTATGCAGGAACTGAAAATGTTATTTCCATTCCTTCCGGTGTAGTTGACTGGGTTTTGATCGAATTGCGCGATGCCGTGGATGCAGCTTCCGCCATTCCGGCAACTATTGTTGAAAGGCAAGCGGCATTTTTGTTGGATAATGGGAAAATTGTGGATATACACAGCAATGTGGAATGTTCCTTTGCTACATCAATATCCAACAATTTATTTGTTGTTGTTCATCACCGAAACTACCTGAGTGTAATGTCGGCAAATGCCCTTGTGAAAATGGCTGGGGTTTATTCATATGATTTTACAACGGATGTGTCACAGGCTTATGGCGATTCACAAAATAACCTGGGATCAGGTATTTATGGGTTCATAGGTGGTGATGTCAATGCCGATGGCAACATTGATTTATCGGATAAAACAATCTGGTTGAACCAGGCCGGGACAAAGGGTTATATATCCCCTGATATTAATATGGACGGGCAGTCGAATAATGAAGATAAAAATGAATTTTGGTTGCCAAACAGGGGAAAATGGAGTTACGTTCCGGAATAAAAATTTAATTTGCATTGTTAATTACGCCTTTATGAACTTTTGAACCTTAGTGACTTAGTGGCATTCTTTTCTGTGCTGCTGCTTCCTGAGCTTTATATTCTGTTATTTTTTGCCACGAAGACACCAAGAAACATAAAAAACCACCTCACCCTGACCCTCTCCTTTCTCAACATCCGTAGTTCTAACAAAGGATTGTGAGGAGAGGGGCAGGGGCCCGGAAAGAAAATAAAGTAACGCGGATCAAAAAGATTTCTGGATGATTTGGGTTCTGAAGGTTAGCGTGTCACGCCAGGGCGTAAAGGTCGGGAGTTCTTCCGAAAGTTTCCAATTTTGGGTTCAATGCCGGATACAGATATTATAATTATACCTACTTAACAATCATCTTCTGTGATTCCGAATATTTTTCAGATTCTATCCTGTAATAATAAATTCCGGGCGAAAGATCTTTCCCTGAGAATGAAACAGAGTATTTTCCCGGAGTTTTATACCCATCGGTCAGGATTTTGACAACATTTCCCTTAAGGTCATACACCGTAATCTTTATGTTTGTCCCAACTCCTACCGAATAATCAATAGTTGTAACGGAACTGAACGGATTAGGTCTGTTTTGATAAAGTTTAAACTCTTTTGAACCTGTTTTCTCAATAACTCCGGTTGTCAGGTCAGCCTCTTTTAATACAATCTCATTGTTCTTGTCAAAAAGAACTATACCGGGCTGTTTATCGAACTGAAAGGTGAACACCTGATTGTTCTCATCATTGAAAACCCTTATTGTGGTATCTGAAAAATCGGTAAACTTTACATAAATCTCAATGGGCATCGTAAAAAAGGGTGCGTTTGTCTGAACCTGTGTAGCCTGAAAATAGACAAACCAGTTACCGTTCCCGTCGGTATCAATACTGTAAGTATTTTGATATACGGGATGATTTGGTTCATAAATCCATTCATCGAAAAACCAGTCGAGATTCTGGCCTGCAACCTCACTTATTTTTGCATTGAAATCTGTGGTTGTTGTCGTTTTATATCTGAAATTAGCTGTATCGGTAGCGTACTGTTTTATGGCATCGAAAAAGATATCGTCGCCAAGCGTATATCTCAGCAAATGGAGTACGCAGGAACTCTTTTGATAAGTAATTGCATAATTAAACATAACATTCGACGGCGGAGTGTTCACAGCCCAGTCGGGATTAGAAATAGCCCAACCCGGGTTATTGATTTTATACCCGTTGGCATTGGAGACAATGTCGCTGTGGTAAGCTGAATAGCCGTACTTATGCTCAATCCACAATGCTTCGGAATAGGTGGCAAACCCTTCATTAAGCCATATTTCAGCCCAGGTTCCCGGACTTATCATATCGCCGAACCACTGGTGGGCAAGCTCGTGCGAAATAAGTCCCTCGGACCAGCACCCTGAGCAAAGTGTTGTAAGCGTCTGGTTTTCCATACCTCCCCAGGCAAAAAGATTATTGGCGGTTGCATATCCGTCTTTTTCAAACGGGTGAATGCCGAACAGATCGGAAAATTCCGTTAACATCTGAGGCACTTTGGCTTCCATTGATGTCGGATTTTCTCCGCTTTGATAATAGAACCTGACCGGCATCGTGGTATCTTTAGTGCCATAGTCATAAGTCCAGTCAATAACATCAACACTGTAATCATTGCTTGAGGTGATAACCATCAGATAGGTAGGAATAGGGTCGCGGCTTATCCAGTGAAAAGTGGTTGTATTTCCGTTTGTTACGGAATCCTGTAATCTCCCGTTAGAGCCGAGAAGCACGTCAGACGGAACAATTGCAGTAAGATCAAGGGTGGCCTTATCAGACGGTTTATCCCAGCAGGGAAACCACTTTCTGGCTCCTTCCGGCTCGCAGTCGGTAAAAACAAAACCACCGCCTACATTAAAGGCGTAATCGTTTACATTTTTATGCTCATAATCAATCTTAACCTCGACAATATCTCCCGGATTGTAGGTGTTGTCAAGAGTAATTGTCAGTATGCCTGAATTGTGCTCAAAGGATGTCCCGGCCATCGAAACCGACTGTATCTCAAGAGATGAATTAACGGCATTCAACTGAATGGAATTCAGAGCGGTATCAACTCTGAATTTCACAATATTTGTGGCCGTAAAAGATTTCGGGTACGGACTGGAATAGTTATTTGTCAAATCAAGATTAAGCGTATAATTCAAAACATCAAATTTATGTTTCGGTGTATTCGGACTTTTTAGGGAATTATCCGTAATAACCATTGCCTCTTTTTTCATTGAACAGGCTTCGGAGCCTTTCATATTGTTAAAATCCTGGGCTGTCAGAGACGAGGAAATTATTGTGGTAACGAATAAAAATGTAATCAGCTTTTTCATTATGAGAAATTTTAATGATATAATACCGGGAACTTTTCCCTTTAACTAAACAACAGAGTTGATATAATGTTTTTGTAAGACAATCCAATGGGTGATTTGGTTGGATTTAGTACAAATGAAAAAAGCTCATAGAATTTATTACAAAAGATTTGTTTGTACGGATTTATTTTTTATCTTTGCACGTATAAATTTAAAAAAATGGATACTAAGTTAACTCTAAAGCTTGATAAGTATGTAATTGAGAAGGCAAAAGAATATGCTGCCTCCAATAAAAGAAGTTTATCAAGGTTGATTGAAGATTATTTAAAAGCATTGGTTATAAGAAAGGATGCTGAAGATATTGAGGAAATAGAAATTTCTCCTTTTGTAAAAAGTATGTCAACCGGCGTTGATATCCCCGCCGATTTGGATTATAAAAAGGATTATCACAATTTCTTAGAGGAAAAATATAAATGAGACTATTTTTAGATACAAATGTAGTGTTGGATTTATTAGGTGAGAGGAAACCTTTTTACGAATCAATCGCAAAAATCGCAACACTTGCTGACAAAGGACAAATTACACTGGTTGTTTCTGCGTTATCTTATTCAACTGTCAATTATATTTTAATGAAGTATGAAAACAGAGAAAAGGTAATTGGCAAACTTCAAAAATTCAAAGTTATATCTGAAATATGTAGCCTTGATGAAGTAATAAATGAAAAAAGTCTTAATTCAAAATTCAAAGATTTTGAAGATGCGTTACAGTATTTTAGCGCATTAAAAAACGGCTGCAATATAATTATTACGAGAAATGTAAAAGATTTCAAAGAATCCGAAATACCTGTCATGACTCCTGCGGAATACCTTACAACCATCAGGAAAAGATAAATGCCTGAACAGGCACTACAATTCCACCGAATTTCCACCCCTCAATTTCCGGCACGGTTTTTTATTGAATTTGCTAAAATATTATAACTAACTTTGACATTCGGTTTTAATAAAAAATTTGTATGTTTTATTCATTCACGCATTTTTCAATAACCTGATTTAGTGAAGGTTATTAATTGTTATAACATTTAAAAATTTTGAATATCCAAACATTAACAAAATATGAAAACAAAACTTTTTTTTATCCTCGGTTTCACAGCTGTTTTATTAACTATCAGCAGCTTTACAAATTGTTATCAGTCACATAATCCGGCAAATATGATGAATCCTGTACCGCAATACGACAAGTATGAATCCGACTGGAAAAAGGTCACCTCTTATGAAAGCCAGGGTCTTCCCAAATCCGCTCTTAAAGTTGTGGAAGCTATTTACGAAAAAGCAAAAAAGGAGAATAACTCACCCCAGTTCATCAAAGCTGTCATCTATAAAATAAAACTCAAATCAGAATTTGGTGAGGACTTTATGGAAGAGGCCATTGCCGATATTCAGAAGCAGATAAAGGAGTCGTCAACACCCGAAAAACAAATTTTGCATTCAATTGAAGCGGAACTTTACTGGCGTTACTATCAGTCGAACAGACGAAAATTTTTGGACAGGACAACGACAGGTAATTTCGATAACAGCGATATCAAAACCTGGGATTTAAAACATCTTCTGAACGCCGTCAGAATAAGCTACCTTGCCTCTCTTGAAAATCCCGCCCGGTTAAAAAAGACAGACATTACCGCCTATGAACCCATTCTTGATACGGCGGAAAATTCAAAAAAATACCGCCCTACGCTTTATGACTTTCTGGCACACAGGGCAATTGATTTTTTCAGCAATGACGAGTCGTCAATAGTGCAGCCTGCATACCGTTTTGAAATTGATAAAAAGGAGTTTTTTGCCGGTGCAGAGAAATTTGCAGAATTAAAATTTACAACCAAGGACTCCCTTTCGCTAAAATATTACGCTCTTACCCTTTTGCAGGAGTTAACGGCTTTTCATCTTAATGATAAAAATCCCGCCGCTCTTGTTGATGTTGAGTTGCAACGGTTGCAATTTGTACGCAGGAACTATGTTCCGGAAAATGGCGACACTCTGTATCTCTCTTCATTACAGGGAATTGAGACGGAATATTCGAAATATCCGGTTTCAACCGATGCAAGCTACCTGTTGGCAAGTCTTCATAATGAGTGGGGGCAAAAGTACAATCCTTTGCAATCCGGCAAATACAAATGGGAATTGAAAACCGCTTATGAAATATGTGAAAAGGCATTTACAAGATTTCCCGGGTCAAAAGGTGCAAAGAATTGTCAGATGTTAAAACAAAAAATCGGGAAAACAAATCTTGAAGTTACGACCGAAAAGGTTAATATCCCCGATAAACCGTCCCTTGCTTTAGTCGAATACAAAAACATAAGCAAGCTATGGTTCAGGGTAGTGAAGGCGGATTACAAAGAGTTTGAAGAACTTGAACAGAAGCCCAACTCCGGCAGGGTGATAGTCAGCCGGTATTTGAAAGAAGAACCCGTTAAATCCTGGTCTGTTGATGTGCCGGATGACGGCGATTTCCAGAGTCATTCAGTTGAAATAAAAGTGCCTGAATTACAAAACGGTTTCTATTTGCTTCTTGTCAGCTCAGGCGAAAAGTTCGATTATGATGTAAATCCTGTAAATTACGGTTCCTTCTGGATGTCGTACATCAGCTACATCGCTCAAAAATCCGAAAAAGGTTCCTACAGGTTTTATGTTCTGAACAGAGAGACGGGCAAACCGATGAAATCGGTAAAAGCAAAACGGATTTATAAAAAATTCGATTACGATACACGGAAATATGTTTATTCCGAAGGAGAAGTTTTGACGTCGGACGACAAAGGGTTCATTAAAATGCCGGAGCAGAAGTCAGGTTCGCGAACAAATTCATTCTCAATCGAATTTACAACAAAGAACGACAGGTGGGTTACCGACCGGAGTTTTTATCAGTCGTATTTTGCCGATCGTCCAGAAAAGACAATTACAAAAACCTGGTTCTTTACCGACCGTTCCATTTACCGTCCGGGGCAAACAATTTACTTTAAAGGGATTGTCCTCGAAAAAACCGGTGACAAATATGAAATAAAACCAAACTTCAAAACAAAGGTTGTTTTCAGGGATGTCAATTATCAGCAAATAGCCGAAATTCAGCTCACAACCAATGAGTACGGCTCTTTTCAGGGAACATTTACGGCTCCGGCAGGTGTCCTGAACGGCTATATGACCATTAAGAATGAAACCGGTAATATCGGCATTTCGGTTGAAGAATACAAGCGGCCTAAGTTTGAAGTTGATTTTAATCCTGTGAAAGGTAGTTACAAGCTGGACGAAACAATAAAAATTACCGGAACGGCCAAAGCTTATGCCGGAAACAATATTGACAATGCACAGGTGAAGTACAGGGTTGTTCGTAAAGTTACTTTTCCGTTCTGGCGTTACGACTATTTCGGTTGGATTCCGATGCCATCCGGTAGTCAGATGGAAATTACAAACGGAGTTACAACGACAGATGAGAACGGTGTTTTTGAAATAGAGTTCAAAGCCGTCCCCGACCGCTCCGTAATTCAGGACAGGAAACCGGTGTTTAACTATGAAATAACCGCCGATGTTACGGATATTAACGGTGAGACGCAGTCATCTTCTACAAATGTAAGTGTTGGACGGACGGCACTACTGGTGGATTTGGATATAACTGACGTAGTAGAGAAAAGCAGCTTCGGAAAAATCGGACTAAAAACGACAAATCTTAACGGATATCCCGAATCTGCTACAGGTGAAATGACAATCACAAAGTTAAAGGAACCTGAAAGATTATTGACAGAAAGAGCCTGGAGAGAACCTGATATCTTTATCATTCCAAAAGATGAATTTGTTAAAGATTTTCCTTATAAAACCTATAAAGATGAAAATATTCCGGCAGGATTTAAGGTTGAATCGGTTGTAAGTACTATTGATTTCGATACAAAAAAAGATACTGTTTACAATATTCCTGATGTTTTGTCATGGTCTGACGGCCGTTATGTATTGGAAGTAAAAACAACGGATGTTTTCGGTCGAAAAGTGGAACTAAAAAAATATTTTACCGTCTTTTCAAAAACCTCAAAACAACCTCCGGTAAATGAGATTGACTGGTTCCATCCTCTTAAAACAAAGTGTGAACCCGGTGAAAAAGCCTCATTTGTGATTGGCACTAAAGATAAAAATGTTGATGTTCTGTATGAGGTTGTTAAAAAAAATAATATCCTGCATAAAGAGTGGTTCCGGCTGAGTGGTGAGCAAAAGTTTGTCGAATTTCCGGTCACGGAAGAACTGAGAGGCGGGTTTACTATTAATCTGGTTTTTGTAAAGCATAACAGAAGTTTTGAGCATAGCATTAATATTGATGTTCCTTTTACCGATAAGGAGCTTGTTTTTGAGTTTGAAACTTTTCGTAATAAGTTGATTCCCGGGCAGAAAGAGGAGTGGAGAATCAAAATAAAAGGAAAGAAAAGCGACATTGTTACGGCTGAACTGCTTGCTTCAATGTACGACGAGTCGCTTGATATTTTTACAACTCACAACTGGAATTTCAGCTTGTACGGAAATAGTTACGGAGCTTTAAACTGGCAAACGAGCGGTGCATTTCCGGTTAATAATTTGAGAGTTCTTTCACCTGAATTTAAAGTGTCATCACCTGTCATTCAGCAGTATGACAAACTTAACTGGTTCGGGTTCAATTATTACGGCCCCATTCATCTTGAACGGGGAATGTACGATAAAGCAGCGGCATTACCCGGCAGGCAAATGGATATGGACAATAAAGCTCAGGAAGCGGAAACTCCTGAAGTTGTTGAGGCTGTCACAGAAGAAGGTGTTTCTCAAAAACCGGAAAAGAAAAGCACGGGATTTCAGTTAAGACGTGATTTCAGAGAGACGGCTTTCTTTTTTCCGGCCCTAAAAACGAACGATAAAGGTGAAGTGACAATCGGTTTTGAGGTACCTGAATCGCTGACAAGATGGAAATTTATGGGTCTTGCACATACCGAAGATTTGAAATACGGACAGTTTGAAAAAGAGGTCATCACCCAAAAAGATTTGATGATAATACCAAATTCTCCCAGATTTTTCAGACAGGGCGATAAAATGTCATTTACCGCAAAAACGGTTAATCTTTCGCAGAATGAACTTAACGGAAAAGCCGAATTGCGGTTTTTCGACGCGCGTACTATGAAGGATATAACGGCACTGTTCGGGACCAAAGCGGTAAAAGAGACTTTTACAATCAGTAAAGGAAACAGTGCTACGGTAAGCTGGGAGATAACCATTCCCGAAGAGGTTGATGTTGTAATTTACAGAATAAAAGCGCAAGCCGGGAATTTTACAGACGGTGAGGAGAAAGCCGTTCCTGTTCTGACAAACAGAATGCTTGTTACAGAATCATTACCATTGCCTGTAAACGGAAATGAAACGAAAAATTTCAGGTTTGAAAAACTTTTAAAATCCGGCAAAAGCAGCAGTCTGAAAAATTTCAAATATACTCTTGAATTTTCATCCAATCCTGCCTGGTATGCCGTTCAGGCTTTGCCGTATATGATGGAAAGTGACCACGAATCGGCCGATGATGTATTTGCACGTTATTATGCCAACAGCATTGCTTCACATCTTGTTAACTCAAGTCCGCGCATTAAGCAGGTTTTCGACGCCTGGAAAAATTTCACACCGGATGCACTGCTGTCAAATCTTGAAAAGAATGAAGAGCTGAAATCGGTTATTCTGCAGGAGACGCCCTGGGTTCTTGAAGCCGGGAGCGAAACCGAACGGAAACAACGGGTTGCTTTGCTTTTCGATATAAACAGAATGTCGAACGAACTGGAAACATCATTAAGACTGTTGATGCAAAAACAGTCGCCGAACGGCGGCTGGCCCTGGTTTGAAGGGATGCACGAAAGCCGAAACGTTACGCAGAATATTGTTGCAGGATTTGGACATTTGCAGCAAATCGGTGTCGTTAATGTTTGGGAAAACCAGGATTTACGAAGAATGATATCCAGGGCAATACAGTTTCTTGACAGGGAGCTGAAAAAGGATTACGATAAACTGAAAGATCATTATCCCGATGGTATTGAAGGGCCACATATCAGCAGCTTACATATTCAATACCTTTATGCACGCAGCTATTTCCTGAAAAATATGCAAATTCCGAAAGGTATTACAGAGGCTTTCTCTTTCTACCGCGATCAGGCAAAAGAGTACTGGACCGACCAAAACATCTATATGCAGGGAATGATAGCTCTTGCCTCCAACAGACTTGGAATGAAGTCGTTACCATCACAAATAATGGCTTCAATAAAAGAGCATGCGCTCTATTCGGAAGAGATGGGAATGTACTGGCGCGGAAATAAATCGGGATATTACTGGTATCAGGCTCCGGTAGAAACACAAGCATTGCTCATTGAGGCTTTCGATGAGATTATGTTCGATAAAAAGTCTGTTGAACAGATGAAAATCTGGTTGCTGAAACAAAAACAGACACAGGACTGGAAAACGTCTAAGGCCACTGCCGAAGCCGTTTATGCTTTGCTCTTACGCGGTTCCGGCTGGCTGACTGACAGTAAACTTGCCGAAATCAAGATTGGCCGGGAAACCGTCAATCCTTTGAAACTTGAAAATACAAAGATAGAGGCTGGAACCGGCTATTTCAAAACTTCGTGGCCGGGTAGTGAAATAAAACCGGAAATGGGAAATATTACGGTCACTAATGAGAATGAAAACATTGCCTGGGGCGCAGTTTACTGGCAATATTTTGAAGACCTTGACAAAATTACCGGACAGGAAACACCTCTGAAACTTGATAAAAAACTGTTTGTGGAGCATAATACGGATGCCGGACCTGTGATTGAGCCTGTTACAGACGGAACGATTTTGAATGTCGGTGACAAGATTAAGGTCAGGATAGAGTTGCGGGTTGACCGTAATATGGAATATGTCCATATGAAAGATATGCGGGCTTCTGCTTTTGAACCTGTAAATGCAATGTCGGGATACAGATATCAGGACGGACTGGGATATTATCAAAACATCAAAGATGCTTCTGTAAACTTCTTTTTCGATTATTTACGCAAAGGGACTTATGTGTTTGAATATCCGCTTGTTGTTTCCCAAAAAGGTGATTTTTCAAACGGTATAACAACAATACAATGCCTTTATGCACCTGAATTTACAAGCCACAGCGAAGGAGTCAGGGTTGAGATAAAATAGATGTAAAACGTTATCTGACAAGCGTGGATGCTTGTCACTTCAGGAGGGCAGATGTGAACGCTTGTCGGTTCCGGGAGAAAAAAAGGGGTGATACCACCGGTATCACCCCTTTATAAAAATATGAAAATTGTTTATTCAACAATCATTTTCTTTGTAACTGAGTTTTCTCCTGCTTTCACAGTATAGAAATAGACTCCGCTACCTAACCCGGAAGCATCAATAGTGAAATCATGTACGCCAGCATTAACCTCACCTTTTGATGTTTCAAAAACGACCTGACCTACAAGATTTGTGACTTCGAGGCTGAGATTCGCCCTCTTTTTGAGTGAAACGTTTACAACGGATGTACCGGTGAACGGATTGGGATAATTTTGCGAAACATTTGCATCCGTTATAATATTATCATTGTTTATACCCACAGGAATAAACTGTGGGACATATATTGTATTATTCTGATAATCTTGATCTCCGTCAAGGGCAGTACCCGGTGTAGCATCAGCCTGATACATAAAAACGGCATTATCTGCAACATCAAGACGGCCTGCAAGAACAGGATAGATGCATTCATCAAGCCAGTGAGATATATCGGTATTCATATCTATCATAGAACCCCATGCACCTGCATTGCCGTTATCGTAATTCCTGCGTGTCCAGATATGCCTGAAGTTATATTGTCCGTTATCATAACCTTCTGTAACGGATGACCATACGACAACCACCTGTCCGTTATCGGCCGTCACATTGGGCATTGCGCTCATTCCAAGCTCCCGGTAAGAGATTAACTCTTCCATTAACGGTGTTCCCTGATCTGCTACCCAGCCAATCAAAGTTTCATCTTCAACAAGATTTTCATAAGCAAGTGCTTGGTGCTGATTTTCCGCTTCAAAAGGAGGCATATCTTCATTCCAGTAAACTATACCGTCGGTCCAAGGCCAATATGTGTAAGTATTCCCGACTTCTGTATGAGCTACACGTGTCAGACCGAACACAATATGCACCTTGCCGTCTTCACCGATTGCAATATCTCCCGATCCGTCAGGTGCCCAAATAGTATCGGTTGTGACAGTGGTGTTCCAGTCAAAAAAGGGATAAGGATGATTCCAGACTATTGTTTTTTCCCATGTCTCGCCATTGTCCGGTGATTTCATATAAAAGACATCAAGCCAGGGGCTTATTACGACAAAAGCTATTTCATCACCTCTCGGTTCCGCCCAGGCATAATCGTCTGCCGTAATCCCGTTGTAATAATCAACACCTGTCCCTTCAAGGGTTATATTTTCAGGATCCCAGGTTTCACCGCCGTCATTGGAACGTGAATAAAACAAAGCACCGGCCTGACCGTTATACGGAGGGTCTGCCTTTGTTACACAAAGCATTTGTATTATATCATGATTTATACCGGAAGTTGTCGTCCTGTTCCAGGCAACAAAAACGCCGTCGGGGCCCTCAAAAAACGATTCCGTCCAGTCACCTGTTCCTTTTTCAGGTCTTTTATTCAATATCAATTGCCCGGCACCAAAATCATGTGAAACGACAATTTCACCGTTTTCACCCCAGGCTGCATATGACGGCCATCCTGCCCTGACCGACTCAATCCGGGAAGTCGGTTCCGGCCCCCAGGAACTTCCGTCGAAAAAATTATATCCTGCTCCTCTGTCAGGAAAGTTAGGTGAACCCTCTACTCCTCTTGTCCAGACCGCTCCAATTGAGCCGTCGTCATATTGCCAGATTCTGTTACTCAGCACTGCATTTGACTGAAGATCATAAAATGTATTTCCAATAACATATTCACCTTTAGCAGCCGGCTGACTTTCAGCACCCGGCTTTACCGGAACAACATAGTTTGTCCCATTATACTTTTGTATCAAACGGCTTCTTGTAACTGCCTTGTTTACAAGATCCTTTTTTATCTGAACTCTTTTTTGTGACCATCCGGTCAGTCCAAGACTTATCACCAGTAATAAAAGTAACGTTTTTTTCATTTTAATAAATTTTATGTTAGCAATTCGAAAACGACCCAACAAAATTAATAATTTATTTTTGTTAATGCAAAATAAATTTAACCATTAACTAAATATTTCCAACCTTTTACATATCTGTTTCTGCCGTATAATAAATATTGTTTGACTTAGGGTGTTTTCTTTGGTATATTTGTCTGCTAATTCTGAAATATGTTAAACAAAAATATGCATTATGAAAAAACAATTATTTTTTCCGGTTATCTTTTTTTTCTTGATGACCGGTATTTCGGTGGGAAACCGGTTTGTAGCGAATAATTTCAACTT
>CAYOZZ010000011.1:0-6641 GCA_964408535.1 uncultured Bacteroidales bacterium
CGAAAATAATATTGAAAAGTTCATAGAGCTGATGAACAGCCTTTTCAAGGGAATATCATACGTTATTGCGGATAATAAGGAAAAATACTTCCATTCGATATTTTACATAATTGTCAAGATGCTCGGTTTTACGATAGAAACTGAAGTTATGACAATTGACGGAAGGATTGACGCAGTGATAAACACCGACAAGTACATTTACGTGATAGAGTTCAAGGCGGGACAGGACGCCAAAACGGCATTGCAACAAATAAAAGATAAAGAGTATCACAAAAAGTACCTGCCTGAGAAAAAGCCGGTAACTCTGCTTGGGATAAACTTTGATATTAAAAACAAGAGTATTGATGATTATTTGATTGAAGAACTTTAACGTAGGATTACATTTTTCTCAAATGTAATTCAGGAATATTAATAAATTGTCAATTAATAAAGAATTTTTATGATAACCCTCAAGTATTTCGGGCCTCCATTTTAATTACTCTATTTCCTCTATCAGGCTTTTCAGGTTAAATGCCAGCACTATAAGCAGGATACCCATAACAACAGCAATTATTCCGGAAAGGACAACAAGAAATGCCGCCGACTGAAACGGATTAAAGAAGAGTATTATTCCGAAAAGAAGCATTAAAATACCGTTGAAAATCATTGAGTTCTTTCTGTTTTTTGATAAATCAACCTGAGTCACCATATACAATTGTAAAATTGCAACAATGATTGCCCAGCTTCCGATTATAATCACAAACAAAGAAAGTGTTTCTTCGGTATTAAATGTTATCATACCGCCAACGATAAGCGTTATAACTGCCCATATCATTGCAGACAACCAGGGTACGTTCTTCCTGATGTTGCCGATTGCCTCAATGAGCATAATAACACCGATAAGAAGAATAACGATTCCAAAGTACATAGCGATTGCTACAACTGTTGCTTCAGGCACAAAAAGTGCAAGAAATCCGTAAAGAAGTGCTATCACGCCATTCAGCGCAAGCGTCTTCCAATTGTTTTTTAAATTCGACATAATTTAATTTTTTTGTAAAAATAGTAAAAAAAACATCTATCCAAAAAGTAAATCTTTAACAACACCCTTAGTTTGGTTCCCATAAACGCCGTCAATTGTAATCATATTATTTGCCTGCAAAAGACGCAGAGCATTATCAGTTTTATTTCCAAAAATACCATCCTCATCACCGCAATCGTATCCGAGATAATTCAGCAGTATCTGCAACTTCATAACTTCATCTCCTCTGGCACCCAATTTTAAAACGGGTTGAGGAATATCAATATTCAGCACTTCGGCAACCCTCCTGAACCCAAGCACCTTTCCCGCATCATAAGCCTTAATTGAAACAGAATCCCCCTGATTTCCGCCAAGAGAAAAAACTTTGGAACCGTCCTGATTAAACCCCATAAAAAATCCAACATGTCCTTTCCACGACTGAGGGCTTTCCCGCCAGAACACCACAATATCACCTGGCTTAGGATTGGCAACCGGTTTTCCCACTCTGAGCCATGAACGGGCGTCAGGTTTCCCCGACATTACATACCCGGCTTTCATACAAACCCAGTTTACAAAGGTACTGCACCACGAAATTTCATCATTACCAATCCCTGCAATACCGGTTTCCTCTGCATAGTTTACAATCACAGGATTATCTTCAGTCCCGGAAATTTCACGAATTCCAAGCTGTGAAGCTGCTATTTTGATTAATTCTTCCATAATTAACGTGTTTTAAGTCAAGAATCTAACCTCTTTAAAACTTCTCCTTACCCCTCTCCTGTATTTATATTTGGGATATCCGAAAATAACGATTATCCCGCCGGAAAACTTTTCCAATAATCCGTATTTTTTCTTAAAATTTTTAGCCCCCTTTTTTATAAACGGATGCACACCCCCAATCATACAACTGCCTATTCCGAGACTTTCGGCAGCTATCATTGCATAAGTCGCCGGAATGTAAGCATCGGCAGGATCGGTATAAAGAGTTGATTGAAAGCTTATTGCAAGGGGTGCATCGTACAAAATCTTATTCACACCCTTATCCATATTTCCGATATAGCTTGTTATCAGAGTATTCAGAAAACTGCTGAACAATTCCGACACCTCTTTACCTACAAAGGGTCTCATTACTTTACTGCCAAGCATTGAGTAAATGAACCTGCTTTTCTTCAAAAACTCCGCAAAATCAACAGAAAACTCCCTTACCTTATTTTTCCCTTTTAAAACAACAACCTGAACATCGGACGGAGGTATTCCCATCGGTGCAGTTGAAGCCGCATTGAGTATTTTATTTATAGTACTATCATCTATCTCCTTATCCTTAAAATGTCTGATACTTCTCCGGGAAGACAGTAAGGAATACAAATTTTCATAAGATGCATTATTTTCTGAAGGAGGAAGCGTAAACAAGTCGTTTCCCGACAATTCCCGCCCCTCAATTTTGATTGCATCGTGCGGGCAAACAGCCATACAATGGCCGCAGGCTATACAGCCGAATACTGCATTACGGCTCTCGTGCAGCCTGCCGTCGGTTATTTCGAGCGATTTATCAGGACAAACGGAAACACACAGTCCGCAGGAGGTGCATTTATCGTAATCAATAATTATCTTTCCCTTTTCCCTTGTGCGGGAATTGATTATAGCCATCGCTTGATTTTTTTTGAAGATGTATAGCTATTAATTTACCGGTTTTCAAAAAATGAGCTAAAGCCTCTTTAAATAAAACCAAATAACAATACATTGCTGCAAAGTTCAACAAAAAAAACATAAAAAGCAAATTATAAAAAACTTAGCTTTGCAAAAACATAAAACGACAAAAATGAAAGCAAATCTTTCTATTGCAATACTTTTACTATTCCTGTCACATTCAGAAATTGTACGGACACAGGACAACTTAGCCTTAACCCCGCCTATGGGATGGAACTCGTGGAATCAGTTTGAAGGTGATATAACTGAGGATATTGTTAAACAGATAGCTGATGCAATGGTTGAAAGCGGAATGAAAGAGGCAGGATATGAATATATTATCATTGATGATATCTGGCAGGGAGGACGAGACAACAGGAACCATATCATTCCCGATCCTGAGAAATTCCCGAACGGCATTAAAGCTCTTGCCGATTATGTGCACTCCAAAGGTCTGAAACTGGGAATTTATTCCGATGCCGCCGAATGGACATGTGCAGGTTATACTGCGAGTTACGGTTTTGAGAAACCGGATGCCGAAACTTTTGCTGAATGGGGAATTGATTACCTGAAATACGATTATTGCAATGCTCCGGGTGATATGATTACTGCAATTGAACGCTATAAAACAATGGGCGATGCACTTAAAGAGACCGGCAGACCGATTGTGTTTGCTATCTGCGAATGGGGACCCCGGAAACCCTGGCTCTGGGCTAAAGAGGTCGGCGGACATTTATGGCGCACAACCTGGGACTCACGGGATGTATGGGAAACGGAAAAATACGACAGCGGGCATGCCGGCATTATGAATATACTTGACAAACAGGACGGACTTGAATGCTATGCCGCTCCCGGAGGCTGGAACGACCCTGATATGCTGATGGTCGGACTTTACGGAAAAGCCAAATCTTCATCCGAAGGAGGATCAACAGGATGTAGTGACACTGAATATAAAAGCCACTTCAGTCTGTGGTGTATGCTTGCAGCACCTTTGATTGTAAATCTTGATGTCAGGTATATGAATAAACCGACAAAAGAGATATTACTCAACAAAGAAGTTATAGTTGTTGACCAGGACAAACTCGGCAAACAGGGCTTTAAATTCAGGGATGACGGAGATTTTGAAATCTGGGTGAAAGAACTCTCCGGCGGTGACGTTGCCGTGTGCCTTTTGAACCGTAGCGAAAAAGAAAAAGAGGTTTCCGTTGACCTCAAACCTATTCTTGCAAGGTTCAACCATTTTGATAAAAAATACACTGTCAGAGACTTATGGAAACACAAAAACACCGGCAAGACAAATAAACCTCTGAAAACAAATATCGAAAGTCACGGAGTTGTTATGGTAAGACTTGTAAAATAGCTTTTCTGTTCGTTTATAATGAAAACCGTAAAGAAGTCTTTGAGGTTCATAACCCGGAAAACAATCTGGATAGCTCTTTTCCCGGTGCAATGGCTCATTTTTTCGGTTACCGGGAACCATCATCATTTCATAGAAAAATGGTATTCCAACGGCCTATACAAAGCACTCTCTATTGTATTACGAGCAATAACATACAGGATTCCTTTTTCAGCCGGAGAGATAATTATTTATCTATTGATATTTCTTCTTGCTTTTAAACTGACGATAAGTACAATTAAAATCATAAAAGGCAAACTTAAACTTCTTTCATTTATAAAACAATCGGCAATCAACTTACTTACCTCACTATCTGTAATATATTTTCTGTTTATGATTTTGTGGGGCATGAATTATCACAGGGAGCCGCTTGTATCTGTAACGGAAACTAATTTTACGACAGAAGAATTATATGGTTTATGCGAATTATTGATTAACGAGACAAACAACAGCAGGGAAAAGGCAATTGAAAAAACACACATCCTTAATATGGACAAAAAAGAGATAATAGTCGAGGCTTACGAGGGTTTTAAAGGGTTAACTATTGGGAATAAAAAGCTTGACTACAAACTTCCGTCAGTAAAAAGAATATTATTTACTGATATGTTCTCTTACCTTGGCGTAACCGGAATATACAACCCATTTACGGGCGAAGCAAATGTAAATACGGATCCGCCGGATTTTCTGATACCGGCAACCGTCTGCCACGAAATGGCACACGAGGCAGGAATTGCACCGGAGGATGAGGCAAATTACGTTGCATACGTTGTTTGCAAACGCCATCGTAATCCTTTTTTTCAATATTCGGGTTATCTGATGGCAATGCGCTATGCAATGAACGCCCTGAAAAAACACGACCGCAAATCGTTTGACGAACTTTGGAAAAAGATAAGCGACGGAGTCAAATCCGACCTCGACAAAAACCGCCTGTACTGGTTGAAATTCAAAAATCCCTTGGAGAAATATTCCGATAAGGTTTATGACAGTTATCTGAAAGCCAACAACCAGAAAGCGGGAATTAGAAGCTACGGACTGATAGTCAGGTTACTGCTGAATGATTATACGAACAGAGGTTTGTAGTTTCATTCGTTTTTCTTTAAACCTGAAAACTTCCGGTTATAGCTAACCACAGTAAAACAATATATTTCACGTCATCATTTTTTATAGGCAATTATCTTGAAACTGCGGTTGGCAGGACTTCCGCTGATATTGTACGTAAGAACTTTTACATAATTACTCCCACCCCATACCACTCGGGCAAAACCCAGTGATACATCATCCACAGTGGCCATAATCATAAAATTATCGGTATTGAAATTCTCTCCGTTAACATATACTCTGTACTCGCCGGTGGTACCCGATGGTTTGGTGATGGTGTAGTTGTGCGATCCGACACTTGAATTTCCGCCGGAACTGACACCGGCAAACATAGCAGCTTTCATATCGGCAGTGCTTGTTGACGACGTGGTGATCTTCCCGTTGATCTCCACATTCCCGTTTTTATACCACTTCGTCCTTACAGCTTCATTACCACTGAATTTTTTCGACCATAAATTCAATGCATCCGCTGCTCCGTCATATTCAAATTCAAATCCGTAGTCGTTGTATTCATATAGTTGCAGGGTGGATTTTCCCGAACTTTTCGATAATATCCTGGCTGTATTGTCTTCAGTGGTGTTGCCGATTACTAACCTTTCATCGGGGGAAGTATTTCCACCCACCAGCATTTTCCCGTTGATATTAACATAATTATTCCCAAAATCCCCTCCGATCAACGGGGTGTTACTATCTGAATTCTCAATATAGAGTTTGTTACTCCCGGTTTCGTTATAACCTGACTGATATCCGATGAATATGTTACCGCTGCCGTCAACATTGGAATAGCCTGCCCGATAACCAAATGCCGTATTTTGTTTACCGGTTTCATTTCCATAAAGAGCTTTGGAACCCACTGCCGTATTCCATTTGGCTTCATCGCCTGATGCATAAAATCCATTATTGTATAAAGCCGAATCGCCTATGGCAACCAGATTGCTTCGGTCGGTATTATTGTATAAAGCCCTAATGCCCATTGCTACGTTGGAATGTCCCGTAGTATTCTTGTCAAGTGCTTCCGTTCCGACAGCAGTGTTGGCAAATCCCGTTGTGTTGCTATGAAGAGCCAACCTACCGGTGGCAGTGTTAAAATCCCCTGTTGTATTCTTGTAGAGAGCCTCATTGCCGATAGCGGTATTATAATCTCCTGTTGTATTCTTGTAGAGAGCCTCATTGCCGATAGCGGTATTATAATCTCCTGTGGTATTGAAATAGAGTGCTGTTGTGCCGAAGGCGGTATTGCTGCATCCGATTGTATTGGAATAAAGAGTCTGGTATCCGGTTGCTGTATTGTTATACCCAATAGTGTTGAAATATAGTGATTTGGAACCTATTGCAGTGTTATTTATTGCATCATAGGGTTGTGACGCTCCTGTCCCATTATTGTATAAAGCCGAATCGCCTATAGCAACCAAATTGCTTCGGTCGGTATTTTTGTATAAAGCCCTAATGCCCATTGCTACGTTG
>CAYOZZ010000012.1:0-3844 GCA_964408535.1 uncultured Bacteroidales bacterium
CGCCGGTTGTAAATTTACCTTCCACTGTTCCGAGATAACCGCTTTGGGGCATACCGCCGTAGTAAATTTTTCCATTATCAATTTCGTATTGAAACATACTAATAAGCTCGCCGGTCATCTTGCCCGAATACAAGAGTTTTCTGTCATTATAAATAATGTGAGGAATGACTTGGACGGCTGACAGGTTATCCGTGTTTTGTTCCAATATTTTTTTGTAAAGCAGGTCGGATACGGTCACGAATTTTTCTTCGTCGTAGCGGACGACGGTAATATTATCTGTGATTACACTTTTTTCGATAGCCTTTCGGGCTTCTGTCATGTCATTTTGTGTAACTCCTTGTATGTCGCGTTCTTTTTTTCGTATTTCAATAATTTGGTCATACGATGCTCCCGCCCGGATAAGACCGGGTATATGTCCTTTGTCGTTGGCGGCAACCAGTTTTTGGTAAGGGGATAAGTTGACATCCAACAACCGGGCTACCTGTTCTATTGAAGAGGGCTCGCAGCGGCGTTGGTTGTGGTGGTTAATATCAACGGCGTTTGCGGGTTTGGCTTCTCTGTCGAACAATTCGATGCCTACGATTGTATAATCGTCATCGTATTTTTTTATTACTTCCTTATATGCATTCCAGGAAGCACCGGACCAATTAAGCCCCATATTTTCTATTTTTATCTGAAGGTCCTCGTTATTAAATTTCCGGAGTATTTTTTCAATTTCCAGCATTTCGAGGTCTTTACCACCGAGGAGGAATAGGAATTTTTGCATAAGATTATTTTTAGGTACTGATGTTTTGTTCCTGCAAAAGTAGTGAAAAACATTTACAATGTTAATATGAAAAATGTGTAAAAAATTAATAATGTTTTTATTACCTTTGCAGAACTATCCAAAATATACAGTTATGAAAACAAGTACTTTTTCCCTCGCAGTCATCATTTTTTTATTCTTCTCTTTTTCAGCCGCCGAATCAAATGCCCAGATACAGATTAATTCAGAAGTTAATCCTGTTGAGATGGTTGAGTTGATTTTAGGCCCGGGTGCTATATACGACAATGTGCAATATGTCGGAGCAAATACGGCAAGAGGAACCTTTTATAACGGAAATTCAACCGATCCGGGTTTTTCCTCAGGAGTATTTTTAACATCCGGAGCAGGGTTTGTTATCCCCGGGCCAAATAGTGAATGCAATGCAGGTTATAACAACGGAATGGGCGGAGATCCAATATTAACAACTATGGCAGGGACATCTACTTATGATGCGGCAGTTCTGCAATTTGATTTCGCTGCTCAGACGGATACATTTAGTATTAATTACGTGTTCGGCTCGGAAGAGTATAATGAATATGTCAATAGTACATATAATGATGTCTTTGCTATCCTGATCTTCGGGCCGAAGCCGGCGGGAGGATTTTATACAAATGTGAATATTGCCACAATCCCCGATAATCCGGAAATGGATATTTTGATAAATAATGTAAATAACGGATGGGCTTTCTGTGGTGATGTGCCAACCGGACCTTGTACAAACTGTGAATATTACAAAGACAATACATCGGGAGTGTATCTTGAATATGACGGCTTAACAACTCCTTTGACTGCCTCAATACCGGTAATCCCAAATGAGTTTTATCATTTAAAAATTGCTATTGCCGATGCGGGGGACCATGTCTTTGACAGCGGACTGTTTCTTGAGGGAGAATACTATTTGGGTTTTCAGTATTTCGGCTTCCTGATGGAAAATAATCCGGCACTGACCGAGGATGTTGAGGGGATCATCTCCGACAGTACTGTTCTTCTGAGTGTTCCTTACGGGACTGATGTTACAGACCTTATTGCAACATTCGATGTCCAGGAAGGAATCGAAGTATATGTTGGCGATTCTTTACAACAAAGTGGTGTAACCCATAATGATTTTACAGAACCGGTAACTTACTACATAAGTGCAAAAGATGGTAAAAACTGGACGGTAACGGTTGATTTTTATACTGATATCGCAAGTACTCTTTTTTCCGAAGTAAATATCCATCCTAACCCCGCTTCCGGTAAATTCAGGATATCTAATATTGATAAATGCAATGTAAAAATACGTAATTCAGTAGGTGTCATTGTAAAAGATTATGGAATTGCTAACCGGTCACAACTGATTGTCAGGGATTTATTGCCGGGATTTTATTTTGTTGAACTGGAGAAAGACGGGGCTGTCGGAACAATGAAGGTGGTTGTGAAGTAGCAAAGGTGATTAATGAATCTTATGTAAACTTTCAAGAATCTTTTGCCGTTCTTCCGGCACGAACCAGTTTATTTCCTTATCCCTCTTAAACCAGGTAATCTGCCTTTTAGCATAGCGGCGTGTGTTGGTCTTTATCTTTTCAACAGCTTCATCAAGTGTAAAAATGCCGTCGAAATAGCTGAATATTTCCTGATAACCGACCGTTTTGAGAGCATTAACGCCTCTGTACTTTTTAAGGCTGCGAACCTCGTCAACCAGACCGCCGGTTATCATCCTATCAACTCTTTTCTCAATTATTTCGACCAACTCTTCCCTTGGCCTGTTTAATCCGATTTTAACTATTTCAAAATCCCTTTGTCTCGGTTTGCTGTTTCTCAGTGAGGTGTAGGTTTCGCCTGTCTGAATTATTACTTCGAGTGCCCGTAAAAGCCTGTTGGGATTGTTAAGGTCAACAATGTCAAAGTAGTCAGGATCAAGCTCTTCGAGAAGCTGTTGCAAATATCCGATTCCGTTTGTTTTCAAAAGCTTTTTGAGTTTTTCCCGCAGATTCTCATCCGGGTCAGGCAGGTCGTCAATACCTTTGCAGACGGCATCAATATACAATCCAGAACCGCCGACCATAACAGCGTTGTCATTGGTTTTGAAATACATATTCAGAAAACCGATAACATCCTGCTCAAATTTTGAAACATTGTAATAGTCTGTTATTGAGAGGTGGCCTACAAAATGATGTTTAACGGCAGACAACTCTTCGTCAGACGGTGCCGCAACCCCGATTTTCAATTCTTTGTAAAACTGCCGCGAATCTGCCGAAATAATCTCCGAATTCAGTTTTTGTGCGATGGCAATGGCGAGAGAAGTTTTTCCTATTGCCGTGGGACCTGTTATGACGAAAAGTTTTTTTGTCAAGACAAAAGTATTGATCAAAATTCGCTTTCAGTATCTTCCTGATAATCAAATGTCCCGTCCAAAAGTTCATCAAAATCGGCAAGAAGTTGTTCTTTCAGTGCTTCCGGATCTCCTTGCTCCTCAATAACAGGCGGGGCGGGCGGACTTGCCAGCTTTCCTTTGCTAAATGAACAAATAGGGTAGGGGGCATCTTCTTTCAGTTTCCACACTCCCATAAGTTCGATGAAAAAGGTTTTCATATCAAGAAAATCATATTCATATACAAGGCGCTGATGAGGCTCCTCAATAAAGTCCTTTATTTTTGACTCCTTCATAATAAATTGCTCCTCAATGTACTCCCTATCCTCTTCTTTTTCCTCCTCATCAAATCTCATATCAAGAAGTGTAATCTCTTTCATCTTTCTCCACTTCTGGTCGCAAATGTGAAACGATGCAAGTTCTTCGCTGCCGAGGTTCACATTCTCCTGAATGATTCTGTGGAAATCCAAAAAAGTCTGATTGCCGAGTATCTCAAAGTCACGGATGAATTCGTCGTTAGTGTCTGTCAGCATTCTGAATTTGTAAATATGCATATCTTCCCTTGTTAAATTCGAGATAAAATTATAAAAAATATTTAATGCAAGGATTATTTTTTTGTAAAAATACGGATTATTTGCCTTGATTTTTGAATTTATCCAAAACCTGGTAATTGAACCCGGATTATGTAA
>CAYOZZ010000013.1:0-14618 GCA_964408535.1 uncultured Bacteroidales bacterium
AGATAGGTAGCTCTGCCTTCTAATGCCCGGATAAATACCGGCCAACGAATCATAAATTGAACCATTATGTCCCATGTATCTTAAATCAGTTCCACTGTGAACATCATTACTCAACAATATTTCCGGTTTTGCAGTCAAAAGCTTCTGTTTCGGACAGGGCAAATATACGAAATTTCTTAAAAGATAAAAATTCTCTCCTGCTTTTTCGGTATAATCTCCGTGAATCTGCGACTCTCAAAATCAAGGTATTCAAAAGGCAATAAAACGGCACAAAAAACGTAAGTTTATACTCCCGGTGTTACATTTGAAACATTTAAGCGTCTAATATTTTGCTTGATGATATTAGTTATTAATCTATTTTTGTTTTAAAATTTATTATGAAACCTGCATTGATTTTCATCATATCACTACTGCTTTTTAGTTCCGGATTCGGACAAAACTATCAGGTATCGGGAAGAGTTTTCGATTACGAAACAAATATTGCATTACCTTTTGTAAATATTGTAATTAACGGTACTCAGCTTGGCGGAACAACGGATATTGACGGTAAGTTCAGCCTTAAATCGCCGGAAGAGATAAAGGTTATCCACCTTTCTTATGTGGGATACGAGCCTGTTGATTATGTTATCGGCGGCAAAAGTTCCGGGATTAGAATTAAAATGCACCGAACCGAATATGAACTTTCCGAAGTTGTTGTTATCCCCGGTATTAATCCGGCACATCGAATAATTGATAATTGTATTGAAAACAAAGATATAAATGACCCTGAAAAACTTCCCGCTTTTTCATACACTTCATACGATAAGATGATTTTTTCCATTGATTTGGATTCTCTTGACAAATTAAGAGCCGATACAATGAAAGTTGATACGGTGGATAAGGAAGTCCGCGATTTCCTTGAAAGTCATCATCTTTTTATAATGGAGACTGTCACGAAAAGGAAATTTATGTATCCCGACAGAAGTAATGAAGAGGTTATTGCGACACATGTGGCCGGAGTAAAAGATCCCATTTTCATTTTTGCCCTCTCAATGATGCAGAGTTCATCTTTTTATAAAAACAGGATAACGATTATGAATAAGGAGTACATAAATCCCATCAGCAAAGGAAGTACAAACAAGTATTCTTTCCAGCTTGAAGACACTCTTTACAACGAAAGGGGTGATTCGATATTTGTGATTTCATTCAGGCCGTTATTAAAGACTAACTTCGACGGGTTGAAGGGAGTTATCTCAATAAATTCCAACCTTTGGGCAATTCAAAATGTAATTGCTGAACCGGCGATTACAAAAGGGATGATGAGTGTCAGGATTCAACAGATGTACGATTTCATTAATAACGAACAGTGGTTTCCGGTGCAGCTCAATTCGGAGGTGATATTGAACAAAGTTCAGGTTGGCGACTCAACCGTCGTATTAACAACCGGTAAGAGTGTTGGAGATTCTTCCGGCTATAAAGTCATACGAATGCCTTTTGCATTTGGTAAAAGTTATATCAAAGATATTGATTTGCATCCGGTCCTGCGAAAACGCGATTTTTCAAATCTCGCAGTTGATGTTGACCCTGAAGCTACTCACAGGGACGATAATTTCTGGCTTGGATACCGTGTTGACTCTCTCACTCAAAAAGACCTGAATACATACGAATTTGTTGACAGCATCAGCAAAGAGGCCAATCTGGAAAGAATGCTGAAAACTTACGAGAGCCTTATGACAGGTAAGATTCCCGTCTGGTATTTTGATCTGGATATTGACAGGTTTTTCGGATATAGTACGTATGAAGGTTTTTCGCTCGGAGCCGGATTACATACTAACGACCGGCTGTCGCAGGTTTTTAAAGCCGGAGGTTATTTCAGGTATGGCTTCGGGGATAAAACCTGGAAATATGGTGGAGATTTGGATGTAATGCTTTATTATAATTACGATTTAAAGTTCGGTCTTCTTTATATGAATGACCTGACCGAGACCTCGGGAGTTTCCTTTTTCGATGACAGCCGGACGCAATTGGAACCTGCAAACTTCAGGAGTTTTCTTGTGAGCGGAATGGACAGGTCGGAGGTTTACAAATCATCTCTGGAGTTTCAGACAATGAGATATTTAAAGGTGAACTTTGCTTTTTCAAAAACCGATAAAAGTGTTACCGATAATTATGTCTTTTTAGAGCCCGGCGATACCGGTGAAGGAATGACCGCTTTTACATTTACGGAAGCAACGGTCGGGTTAAAGTATGCCTACGGCGAAAAATTTATCAGGAATATGAGAAAAAAGATATCGCTCGGTACAAAGTATCCTGTTTTCCGGTTTCAATACACAAGAGGATTGAAAGGTGTACTTAACGGGGATTTCGAGTATAACAGATATGATTTTAGGGTTGAAAAATCTTTTAACATAAATTATTTGGGAACAACATCGCTCAGACTGGCGGCAGGTTATATTGATTCCGATATTCCGTACACGAATCTTTATAACGGAAACGGAAGTTATCGCCCGTTTAATCTTTATGCTCCTTACAGCTTTTCGACAATGCGGATGAATGAGTTTTTGTCGAACAAATATATTGCACTCTATTTTTCACACGATTTCGGTAAATTGCTTATGGGACCCAAAGGTTGGTTTCATCCCGAGTTTGCCATTGCCACGAACGCCGGCTTCGGATGGCTTGATTATAAAGAGAGTCATAAGAACATCAATTACGAAACAATGGAAAAAGGATTTTATGAATCGGGAATTTTAATTAATAACCTGATTAATATGCAAATATATTCGCTTGGTGTCGGTGTGTTCTACAGGTATGGACCTTACTCCTTACCGGCAGTCGGCGATAATTTAAGCGGACGGTTTACCATAATGTTTAAATTATGAAAATAAAAATATTTTTGTATCTTTGAGCGTCGGTTTTAGCGAACGATGTAAAAATATTTTACTATTATCTTAAAAGGGAGGCCATATGAAAAAAATGATTTTTCTCTTACTTTTATTTATAAGCCTTACAGGCTTTATAAATGCCCAAACTCCACAATGGATAAACTATACCAATGGAGATAATATTAATGCTTTGGCAAGCGAAGGAAATACAATGTGGGTAGGAACAAGAGGAGGACTCGTAGAACTTGACAAAGTCACCGGTATTTCAACTTTTTATAATAAAGTAAATTCAGGATTACCTGATAACGATATCCTGGCGATAAGTATAGACGAAAACGGAACTAAGTGGATTGGTACCGCTCACGGTGGTCTGGTAGCATTTGATGGCACCAACTGGATTGTCTATGATGAAACCAACTCAGGATTACCTTATAACAAAGTTTTGGCAATAGTCATAGATGAAAACGGAACCAAGTGGATTGGCACCTCGGGTGGTGGCCTTACAGCATTTGATGGCACTAACTGGACTGTTTATAATACCGCCAATTCAGGATTGCCTGATAACGATGTCTGTTCAATAGCCATAGACGAGAACGGAACCAAGTGGATTGGTGCCAAGGCTTTTTTTAACATTAACGGTGGCCTGGCAGCATTTGATGGCACCAACTGGACGGTTTATAACACTTCCAATTCAGGCTTGCCTAATAATCATATTCGGTCAATAGCCATAGACGGGAACGGTAAAAAATGGATTGGCACCTGGGGCGATGGTCTTGTTTCCTTTGACGGCACCAACTGGATAGTGTACAAATGCAGCAATTCAGATTTGCCTAATAATGATATATATTCAATAGTCATAGATGAAAACGGAACCAAGTGGATTGGTACCTGGAACGGTGGTCTGGCAGCATTTGATGGCACCAACTGGATAGTTTACAACACCGTCAATTCTGAATTACCTGATAATAATGTCCGGTCAATAGTTATAGACAATGACGGAACCAGATGGATTGGTACAAATGGTGGCCTGGCAGCGATTGATAATACTAGCTGGACAGTGTACAACAACTCCAATTCAGGTTTGCCTGCCGACTATGTCCGGTCAATAGCCATTGACGATTATGGGACCAAATGGATTTGTACCGAGCAAGGCCTGACATCCTATGATGGTATCAATTGGACGGTTCTAAATACCGTCAATTCAGGTTTGCCTGATAATTATGTACAGTCAATAGCCATTGACGAAAACGGAACAAAATGGATTGGTACCTGGAACGGTGGTCTGGCAGCTTTTGATGGCACCAACTGGACAGTTTACAACGCCGTCAATTCCGGATTACCTGATAATAATGTCCGGTCAATAACCATAGACGGGAACGGAACTATTTGGATTGGCACTTCAGGTGGCCTTGCAGCCTATGATGGTACTAACTGGTCGGTTTACACCACCACCAATTCAGGATTACCTCATGACAAGGTTATGTCAATAGCAATTGATGTAAACGGGAAAAAGTGGATTGGTACCTGGGGTGGTGGACTTGCATCATTTGATGGTACCAATTGGACGGTTTATAACACTTCCAATTCGGATTTGCCTTATAACATAGTTCTTTCTATTACTATAGACAAGAATGGAACCAAGTGGATTGGTACTTCAGGTGGCCTTGCAGCCTATGATGGTAACTGGTCGGTTTACAAAACAACCAATTCAGGGTTGCCTAATAACAGTGTACAGTCAATAACCATAGATGAGAATGAAACAAAGTGGATTGGCACTTCAGGTGGACTGGCAACCTATGACGGCACCAATTGGACAGTTTATTACGTCAGCAATTCAGGGTTGCCATCAAACTTTGTACGGTCAATGGCCATTGACGATAGCGGAACAAAATGGATAGGTACTTTGGGTGGTGGGTTGGCAGCGTTTGATGGCAATGATTGGTCAATTTATTATATTAGCAATTCAGGTTTACCTGTTAACTTTGTAAGCTCACTGGTAATAGATAAAAACGGAACCAAGTGGATTGGTACTTCAGGTGGCCTTGCAGCTTTTGATGGCACTGACTGGGATGTGTATGATACCTCCAATTCGGGTTTGCCTTTTAACTATATCCGATCAATTGCCATAGAGAAGAATGGAACTAAGTGGATTGGGTGTACCGGCGGAGCCGAGGGTAGCGGACTGGTAGTATATGATGGCAACAGTTGGACGATTTACGATACTTCCAACTCGGGTTTGCCTGATAGCGATGTCCTGTCATTAGCCATAGACGAAAATGGAACCAAGTGGATTGGTACCTGGAACGGTGGTCTGGTAGCTTTTGATGGCACAAACTGGATGGTTTATGATACCTCCAATTCGGGATTATCCGGTAACAATGTCAGTTCAATAGTCATAGACAAAAATGGAACTAAGTGGATGGGCACAGCGTCTTTGGATGACTTTGGAGTTGGGCTTGCAGC
Source organism: uncultured Bacteroidales bacterium (assembly GCA_964408535.1). GTDB lineage: Bacteria > Bacteroidota > Bacteroidia > Bacteroidales > JAADJA01 > JAADJA01. The sequence continues at coordinate 5,328 of CAYOZZ010000013.1, forward strand.
ATTTGATGGCATCAACTGGACCGTTTATAACACTTCCAATTCAGGATTGCCTGCTAATGGAATCCAATCAATAGCCATAGACGAGAACGGAACTAAATGGATTGGTACCGGCAGTGGTCTGGCAGCATTTGATGGCACCAACTGGACTGTTTACGACACTTCCAATTCAGGATTGCCTGATGATAGAATTCAATCAATAGCCATAGATGAAAACGGAACAAAATGGATTGGTATCTTTAACGGTGGTCTGGTAGCATTTGATGGCACTAACTGGACTGTTTATGATATCTATAATTCAGGATTGCCTGATGATAGAATTCAATCAATAGCCATAGACAAAAATGGGACCAAGTGGATTGGTACCTGGGGTGGGCTTGCAGCATACAATGAAGACGGCATTCCGTTCGGGATTAGTGAGAGTGTAAAAAATGAACATTTAGTTAAGATTTATCCAAATCCTGTAAGTGATTATGTTAATATTGAACTACTATCAACAGCAAATATTTCACTCATTGAACTGATCAACATTCAAGGTAAACTTGTAAAACATCAAAAGATTAAAACCGGTCGAAATCCAATTATGGATATCAGAAGTTTACCCAAAGGGCTTTACATGCTGAGATTGCATATGGATACTGGTATTGTTAATGAAAAATTGATTAAGGAATAATACCACTGTCTCATCCGGAATTGTTTCACTTTTGGTATTTGTAATGCTAACCTTTGGCCCGGGTTAAAAGCTTGTCTTTCAGAAAATTCCTTGCCTGATAAATACGCAGTTGTATTCGTACGGAGTCGGTGCTTATTACCGGTATGTGCCATATTCATTTCCTTATGCAACTGATAACCTCAGCGGAAAGATTACTCTTACTTTCAAATTCTGAAAAATTGCCGTCTTACAGTTCCATCATTAAAAAGTTGCCGAGATGTATCAACGTAATACCCTTGTAATCCATACCGGCATTCAACTCATCCATGCTTACCACATATTTCGGATAACTATCCGAAATTCTGATTAAATTTCCAAATTCGCGGTTTAAAGTTTTTTCATCGTTCAACAGATATGATACCTGAATATATATTTTTTTTCCTTTCCTTTCGCCTACAAAATCAATTTCGTTAACACCAAGCTGACCCACAAAGACTTTGTATCCCTGACGTATCAAATGAAGAAAAACGGCATTTTCCATTACTTTTTGTATCTCTTTTCTGCGATCGAAACCACGAATAACATTTCTTAAACCTAAATCTTCAAAATAATACTTCCCGCCTGTTTCGAATATTTTCAAGCCATTCAAATCGTAGCGCTGCACTTTATGGATGAAAAATGCATTAATAAGAGGTTTAATATAATTGACAACCGTTTGCGGTGTAACGGTAGCATGTTGTGATTTTAGATATTTACTGATGTTATTTGCGGAAAACAAACTCCCTACGTTATCTGCAATAAACTCAACGAGGCTTTCAAGAAAATGCACATTGCGAATATTTTCACGGGCAACAACATCTTTTAACAATATTGATGAATAAACATTTCGTAAGTATTCAAAGGCTGCATCCTCATCAGCACCTATAACTTTCAGATAAGGCATCCCTCCAAGGTTAAGATACATCATAAGTGATTTGTTATTGGCACTAAGATTCAGAAAAGTCAGAAATTCGTCGTAACCCAAACTATGAATTGTTGTTTCAATGTATCGGCCGGCCAGCATTGTTGCCAACTCTCCGGAAAGTAATTTTGCATTGCTGCCTGTGCAAAACAAATCGCAACTGTTTTCGGCTAATAAACTTCTGAAAGCTGTTTCAAATCTGTCTATTTCTTGAATTTCATCAACAAAAAGATAGTTAGGTTTGTCCTTTTTTAAAGATTGTTTGGTATATTTGTATAAATCATCACCCGTCTTTATAAACTCAAAATCCTTTAATTCTTTATTTATATATATGATATTGGCATCAGGATCACTGTTTTTGATTTCATCAGTCAGTTGAAACAGGATATGACTCTTTCCTACCCTTCGTTGACCGGTTATTACTTTGATTATCTGTTTCCCGATATATGGTTTTATACGTTTACTATAAGCCGGACGCCTGATATATGTTTTCGAACCGAAAATTTTATCTAACATAATAATAATTTTGCACAAAGATAATGATTTTATCTATTATAATAGATGTAATTTGCTGTGCTAAAAATTAAATTATCTGTTAGTGCCGTTTTTTATTGTGGTAATATGCCTGAATGTGAGGTGATTAACGTATTTTGATCTTCCAATAGCTTTTAATCATAGAATATGAAGCTTCCGGCGATATTACTGACAAATATTATTTATTCATCCAGCCTTTCACCTCTTCAATCTTCAAAGCCGGAATATCAAGTTTCAGTTTTTTACGCATTCCGTTCAGGTCATTGAAAAGTTTGTTCGGGTTTGCCTGTTTCAGTTCTTCAATAGTATTGAATCCTTTTTGTCTGATAACGGGAATCCACTCCTTCGGAATACCAAGCTGCATAAACTCCTCGTCGGTGGCTTCAACCTGTTTTTTCTCAGGCCTCATCTGAGGGAAGAAAAGAACATCCTGGATAGACTGACTGTTGGTCATTATCATTGCAAGACGGTCAATGCCGATACCGAGTCCTGCTGTCGGCGGCATTCCGTATTCCAGTGCTCTCAGAAAATCCTCATCCAGCACCATAGACTCCTCATCACCTCTTTTACCGAGTTCAAGCTGCGCTTCAAAACGCTGCCGCTGGTCAATCGGGTCGTTCAGTTCCGAGAATGCATTACAAATCTCTTTACCGTTAACAATTGCTTCAAAACGTTCGACAAGCCCTTCTTTACTCCTGTGTTTTTTGGCAAGCGGCGACATCTCGACAGGATAATCGGTAATGAAAGTAGGCTGAATAAGTTTTGATTCCACCGTCTCCCCGAAAATCTCATCAATCAGTTTGCCTTTTCCCATAGATTCGTCAACATTTACACCTACTTTTTCGGCAACCTCAACAAGCTGTTCCTCATTCATTTGTGATATGTCGTGACCGGTAAATTCCCGAATTGCCTCATACATCGTATATCTTTTCCACGGGCGTTTAAAGTCTATCAAATGCTCACCAACCTGCACTTTTGTGGTTCCGTGCATATCCATAGCAACTTTTTCTACCATCTCCTCCACAAGATTCATCATCCATTCGTAATCCTTGTAAGCAACATAAAGTTCTACCTGGGTAAATTCAGGATTGTGAAACCTGTCCATACCCTCATTCCTGAAATCTTTTGAGAATTCATAAACACCGTCAAACCCTCCGACTATGAGCCTTTTAAGATAAAGCTCATTGGCAATGCGAAGGTAAAGTGTCATATCAAGTGTGTTGTGATGAGTCTTAAACGGGCGTGCTGCGGCACCACCGTAAAGCGGTTGAAGGATAGGTGTTTCAACCTCAAGATAACCTCTTTCATTCAGAAATTCACGCATCGAGTTAATCATCTTTGTCCTTTTTACAAAGGCATCACGCACTTCGGGATTAACAATCAGGTCAATGTAGCGCTGGCGGTAACGAAGTTCGGGATCGCTGAAAGCATCAAATACTTTATCATCTTTCTCCTTAACAATAGGCAGCACTTTCAACGATTTACTCAGAACCTTGAATTCCTTGACATGGATAGTCACCTCACCCATTTTGGTTGTAAAAACATAACCTTTCACACCAATAATATCACCTATATCGAGAAGACGTTTAAAAACAGTATTGTACATTGTTTTGTCTTCCCCGGGACAAATTTCATCACGTTTAAAATACAATTGTATCCTGCCTGTTGAATCCTGAATCTCAGTGAAAGAAGCAGCCCCCATTATTCTGCGCTGCATTATTCTTCCGGCAATGCTGACATCCTGATAAAGTGATTCGTCTTTCGGAAAGTTTTCCAAAATCTCTTTTGCCGTAACGTTAACTTCAAATTTTTCGGCCGGATAAGGCTCAATACCCAATTTCCGTAACTCCTCAAGTGATTGACGCCGTATTATTTCCTGTTCGCTTAATGCCATCTCTTTATTTATTTATATTGTTGAAGGAAGTTACAATTAACTCCGCATAAAAAACGGTGCAAAGATATATTATTTATTTGCAGGTTTGCAAAGCGATATTTAACCGGAATCAAATTCACGATTTATAATTTAGCCTGATTGTTTTTGCTTAATAAGTGTCTGTTACCGGTAACACGAAATTGTGGAGTGACAGAAGACTTTCCGAAACTATAGTTTCGTTAACTTTTTCCTTATCAGTCCGTTATCCGTTTCAATGATTAGAATATACATTCCTTTGGAGTAATCAGACATATCAACAGAAAGATTATTGGAGCCGGATTTATCCGTTATTTTGGAATAAACGGTCTGCCCGGACATATTTTGAATCCTGATCGTATAACTTTCTTTCTTATCCGCTTTATAGCTGATGTTGAGTATTCCGGTTACAGGGTTTGGATATGTGTTGATTTTCGGATTATTTCCGGAAAACGACTCAATTCCGACAGTATTTTTACTGTAAGTCGCAGTCCATCCTTCAAAATTGTCATTTCCATCGGTATAAAACATAACCACCATTTTGCCGCTGTACGATGTAACCGCAGCCGGCAGGTTTCCTGAGTTGTAATGTCCTGAGTATTCGGCAAGTAACTCCTGCGATTCCATATCATAAATCCTGACAAAATCCTTTTCGGGTTCTGTGTCGAACTGACTGAATGACAACGTAACATCATTGGCATCCTCAGGAATTATTTCCCACATACAGGATGATGAATTCTGGTAATTGAAACTGCCGCTGCCGTCGGTAAAAGTACTTGAATCATCGGTAAGTGTTATTAATCCGTTACAATAAGTTGGGGATGTTGATTGAAAAGAAGCAAGCCAGCCGTTAGCGGAACCTGAGCCGTCAGTGATAAAGCGAATTAATACCTTATTTCCTTCAATCGAAATATCTTCGGGTATTTCGGAGCCTGATAACGAAGTTACGACTTCATCATCGGTAGACTCACCTTTATAAATAATGAGACTGTCACCGGCATCAACGTCAAACCTTGAAAAGCCGATTTTAATTGAGCTAATGGAATCTTCCGCTGTCTGGGGAGATATCAGCCACCTGCAGTCGGCCATATCCTGGTAATCTGCAATTGGTCCGCTTCCGTCTTCAATGGTTCCCGATTTATTGGTCAAATATGTGTCACCGTTGCAATAGTAAGGATATCCTGAACCGGGATATGTGTTGAATACAGCACCCTGTCCGTTATGAAAACCGTTTACATTAGACAGCGAATAATAACCGTCGGATGTTCCACCCCATCCGAAGTTAAAATGGAAGTTGTCGTCGTCATAACCGTCGCAGACGAATGCATGACCACCTTCGTTGCTGAAACCCGAATAGTATAGCGGATAACCGTTGTCGAGATTATCCTTTAGCATATTTATCCATTCAGTTGTTGAATGATTATCTTTTGAATCGAAATAAGCATCATCCGAATATCCGAAATAATTTTCCAGTGCGGGAGGTACATCCTGACTGTAAGCGCCGGAGCCATTGGGGCTGTACATCATATCAACCGCAACACCACAATGGAACTGCAATTCACCGACAGGAAAAGGATTTTTTAAACTTACCGCATTTTCCATTCCATACCAGTCATATTCTGTTGCCCCGAAATTGGCGGAAATAGTACCGTATTGGCCATAATTGTATGAATGATAGCCTGTTCCCTGCAACGGATATCGCCAGTAATACATAACCTGCGACATAGCTGTTGCGACACAGCCTGCATAAACATGACCGCCAGGGCCGTTGCTGTTTTCGGGGCACATTATATTATATGGAAAATCCTGATTCCATTTTGAGGGGACAAGAGGGTCCAAATGACCTTTTACGGCAAGCCCGGCTTTGTCCGGATTACCTGAAAGTAGTATATCCCAGACCTTTTTTGCCTCTTCGGATTGCGTTATGTTATTATCTCGAATATATGCAATCTCCTGCGAATAGCTCATAAGGAAACTTTTGTAATTGTCAGGCTGATTATTTTTGCTAAAATCATTCTGAAATGAATAACCGATGATGGGGTGACGTTCACTAACACCCGAAATAATTATAAATCCTTCCGGGGTTAATGTGAAAACGTAAAAATCAGGGGCGGATTTATCTCCATAGACAAAGCACTCTCCGGTTATTTTATGTTCAATTCCGGAAATGCCCTGTTGATATTTAAAATAGATAAAATTTTCAGCGGCTTTACTTGCTTCAGTTTGTGAAATGTTTTTGCTGAAAACAAATAATGTATTGATAATCAGAAATGTAAAAAGATAAAATTTCTTCATATTTTAAAATTAAAGTGTGTTTTAAAAAATAGACACTGCAATATTAACAAAAGTTGTCTTACCGGAATCATTAAATCCGCTTTAACCCTTCCGGAATTATAATAATACTCTGAATCCTTTGTTAACACTTTTTTCAATAATGCTATTGCATAATTAGGGAAAAAAGTTGTAACTTTACGCAACTCCAAAAATGTAATATTATGAAAAAGTCAACCCTTCAGGCACTATTTTGGCTTACGGTTTTTTCCATTGCAATGGGATATATGGAAACTGCTGTTGTTGTTTACCTTCGTGAGATGTATTACCCGGGAGGATTCGGTTTTCCGTTAAAACCGGTCGGATACAGCATTGCCGTAACGGAGATTATCAGGGAAGCAGCTACAATTATTATGCTTGCCGGTGCAGGTGTAATGACCGGAAGGACTCTGACCGAGAAATTCGGTAATTTTGTTTACTCCTTTGCAGTCTGGGATATCTTCTATTATGTTTTCCTGAAACTATTGCTTCACTGGCCGGATTCATTACTGACCTGGGATTTGCTTTTCCTTATTCCGGTTCCCTGGGTCGGGCCTGTCATTTGTCCGGTTATTAACTCTTTATCAATGATATTGCTGGCTTTCGTTATAGCATATTTTACTGATACAGGCGGGCAGGTAAAACTGACTGTGAAAGAATGGACGCTGTTGGTCACAGGGTCGGTAATTGTGATAGTTTCATATACACTGGACTATAGCAGCTATATCCTGAGTCATTTCAGTATTGCTGAACTTTTAGATGAACTGAACAGGGATGTTATTTTAAGCTATGCATCAGAATATATTCCAAAGCATTTCGACTGGTGGATATATATTGCCGGTGAATTGTTGATTTTGTCAGGAATCGGAATATTTGCCGTCAGGAATAAGAAAACGGCCGGATAGATTGGTAAGGATAACAAAGGTGGACGCTTGCACCTTTTCAATATGACAAACGTCCACAGTAATTTTTATATTGTCATAATATCTTTTTCTTTAGCCTCCATCAGCTTATCAATTTTTTCAATGTAGCTGTCGGTAAGCTTTTGTATATCATCCTGAAGTCTTTTGACATCATCCTCGGGAACACCTTCTTTTTCGAGTGCTTTAGCTTCATCGTTTCCGCTTCGCCTTGCGTTACGAACAGCAATTTTTGCATTTTCGGCTTCCGACTTTGCTTGTTTTACCAGCTCAATCCTGCGTTCTTCCGTAACTGCCGGGACAATTATTCTTAGCACCTCGCCCTCATTTTTCGGATTAAATCCAAGGTTTGCCGCCATTATTGCCTTCTCAATAGCACCAATAACACTCTTATCCCAGGGTTGAACGATTATCTGCCTCGGGTCGGGAGATGTGACGTTTGCCATCTGGTTGATTGGAGTCATTGCCCCGTAATAATCAACCATAACACCGTTTAGCATATCGGGACTGGCCTTACCCGCCCTTATCTGATGAAACTCACGATCAAGGTGTACAAGGGCTTTTTCCATACCCTCTTTGGTCATATCATAAACTAATTGACAATCTTCTATCATCTCTATTTATTTTTATCAAGTTCGTGGCAAATTTAATAATATTCTTTCATTCTGCAATTTTTTGTATATTAGTGGCTGATTTTTAATGCGGGAATTTTTAATAAAAATATAAAAAATGAAAAGGATTGTAGTATTGACAGGTGCGGGGATAAGTGCCGAGAGTGGCATCAGTACGTTCAGGGACAGTAACGGATTGTGGAAAAAATACAGGTTTGAGGAGCTTGCAAGCCCTGAAGCCTGGAACCGGAACCCGGAGCTTGTTCTTGAGTTTTACAATATGCGGCGTAAACAACTTTTCGAGGTTAAGCCCAATGCTGCTCATTACGCTCTTGTTGAACTTGAGAAAAAATATGATGTGCAGATAATCACACAAAACGTTGACGACCTGCACGAGAGAGCCGGTTCGGCAAATGTTATGCATCTTCATGGTGAACTGAAAAAAGCAAGAAGTACTGTTGATCCTGACCTTGTGTATGAACTTGATCACTGGGAGCTGAAGATGGGTGATAAGTGCGAGAAAGGTTCGCAACTGCGCCCGCATATTGTCTGGTTTGGCGAAGCTGTTCCGATGATTGGCCCTGCTGCCGATTTGACTTCCACTGCCGATATTGTAATGATTATCGGTACATCAATGATTGTATATCCTGCGGCCGGATTGGTAGGATATGCCGGTGCAGGTATCCCGAAATACTATATTGATCCGAAAGCATCCCACGTTGGTGGAGTGTCGAACCTCACTGTTATTGAGGAAAAAGCCGGTAAGGGAGTCCCAAAGTTGGTAAAACAACTATTGGAATAATAAAAATATTGGATATTGCTGTTTTTTTTGTATTTTTACACACGATTGATTCTGAATAAAACAACTTGGATTTGTATTCAAACTTAAAATTAAAGCCCAAATTATTTATGCCCATTGTGATATTGGGTATAGTATTGCTTGCGATACTTATCATAACTATCCGCTATTTTATGATAAAAACAATTAATGAAAACTCTGATAAACTGGTGGAGGCTGAAGTTATGGATTTTAACAAGGCAAGTGATGAACTGAGTACAAATGCTTTGTTCGCAGCTTCAATAGTTTCTAAGCTGAGCGTTGTTGAACGCGCATATCAGGAGTACTATAAAACGGGAAATCTTGATTCGAGTTCAAGTTTATTTAAAGCAAGGTTTAAACATATAAAAACTTTGTATTTTATAGTAGCTCTTGTTTGAATATTATTTGTAATAATTCAGAATTTTTGATATTCAAAACTACATTCTTTTATATCAAGATTCTATATTTGGGAAACAACTTGGAATATTATTTCTTCAGATATTAAGACATTTTTCATATGAAATGGGACTGAAACACTTTGAATAATTTTTGACAGTTTTAAATCTCCTTATTTATA
>CAYOZZ010000014.1:0-6529 GCA_964408535.1 uncultured Bacteroidales bacterium
CCGTTTGCTCCCAGAAATCCGAATATTTCACCTTTGTAAACTTCAAAAGTAAGATTGTCGTTTGCAACAAACCGGCCAAATTTTTTAACCAGATTTTCAACTTTTATGATTGCCTGTCGAGCCATTTTATTTCTACTCCCGATCTGTAAGGTTTGCGCAGCCGGCCTTGTGCGCAAGATGAACCTTGCAGGTCTTATTTAATATTTTATTTCCATTCAGACTTGCAAGGTTAGTTCCGGCGCCCGGGCCATACTAAACCTTACAGGTCTTTGTTATTCATTAATGCCATAAAACAATCTTCGATGTTGGCATCTGTCCTTTCAATATTAATATTCTTTTGACCTCTGTTTTGCAAAAACCGCTCTATTTCCTCTCCTTTAATATTTTCATCATTAACTGTCAGATGGATACTGTCGCCAAAACGATAAACCGAAACAGCCTTTTCAAAACTCTGCAAATCGCTTTCAAGATGATACATATCCGAACTCCTTACAGCCCATAACGGATTAGGATATGACCGTACAATTTTTTCAGGTGTCTCAATATCAAGAATTTTACCTTTTTGAATCAGGGCAACCCTGTCGCAAAGACTTGCTTCGTCCATATATGGGGTTGAGACTAAAATCGTGATATCTTTTTTCTGGAGATCTTTCAGCATCTCCCAGAATTCTTTCCTTGATACTGCATCAACACCTGTAGTTGGCTCATCAAGAAACAAGACCTGAGGTTTATGAATCAAGGCACACGAAAGTGCCAGTTTTTGTTTCATACCACCGGAAAGATTTCCTGCAAGACGCTTTTTAAACGGTTCTATCTGACTGTAAATCTTTTTTATTAAATCATAATTCTCATCAATTGTCGTATCGAAGATTGTTGCAAAAAAACGAAGGTTTTCCTCAACCGTCAAATCGGGGTATAAGGAAAACCTTCCTGGCATATATCCTGTAATTGTACGCAGTTTCTTGTAATCTTTGACTACATCATATCCATCTACGGTTGCCTTTCCTTTATCCTGGATTAAAAGTGTTGTAAGTATCCTGAACAATGTTGATTTTCCGGCACCGTCAGGGCCTATAAGCCCGAACAGCTCTCCTTTTTTAACATTAAAAGAGATATCGTCAAGTGCCAATACATCTCCATAGCTCTTGCCGATATTCTCAACTGTTATGGATACCGAATCCGCACTCATTAATCTTTTGTTGTCCTTGTCCAGTAAGTTGTACGGCCAATCAGCGATATTCCGATATAACCCCTTACCTTCAGCTTATTCATATCAATCAACTTCATATAGCAGGAATATGTACTACCCTTTTTCGGGTCGTATATTTCACCGTCTTCCCATTCCTGGTCGTCTTCATCCCATACAAAATCATTCATTAACACGAGACCTTTGAGTGGTCTTTTTTGCAATTCTTCATCATCATTATGCTTATCCAGTTTGGGTTTACCGGTCTCTTCATCAATAGGGTTCAGAAGCCAGATAAGTTTACCGTAATATTTCCCGTTTTCCTTGTAAATTTCAACTTTACCGTCTTTTTCTTCATTAAACCATACTCCAAGGATATCATCAGCCTTGAATGTTTGTGCCAGCAGATTTCCTGCTGCAAAAACCACGATCATCAATGTTGTCAGAATTCTCATCTTTTTCATACTTAAAATTTTAATTAGTAATTATTTATTTTATTTATCAATTATCTAAAATTTGCTTCACCCGGCATCCCTATTTTCAGGCTACCGTCATTTTTCACCCTTATTTTTACGGCATATACCATATTTACCCTTTCCTCTTTTGTCTGTATTATTTTTGGAGTAAACTCCGCATTAGCCGAAATCCAGGTTACCACACCTGTCAGTTTACTGTTTTCCTTTTTTGTGTTATCTATTAAAACTTCCGCCTGCTGACCTATTTTTATATGTGGCAACTGATCGCCACTGACATAAACTCGCAGATAAAGCTCATCAAGATTGGCAATTTTATAAACCGGCTTCCCGAAAGCCGTTATCTCACCCTGCTCTGCATACTTTTCAAGAACCGTTCCTTTCAAGGGATTGATGATTTTACACTTTTTTATTCCCTCCTCAACCTGGGCAATCTGTGCCTTTATCACCTCCATTTCGGAATGCACGGAAACATTTTGAGTATTTATTGAAGAAATCTGTGCATTCACCAGGTCAATCTTTCCGTTGATATCATCCAATTGCTTTTGAGTTGCAGCACCGTCTTTCAGCATTTTTTCAACTCTTTCTTTATCAACAAGTAAATTCTTCTTTTGTTGCTCCTGAACCTCAATCTGTGCTTTGATATTCTCAATTTTTGAGGCAACCGCTTGCTTTTGTGCCAGTAACTGCTGTTTTTTCAAAACAAGGTCGGTTGAGTCAATATATCCTACAACCTGACCCTTGTTGAGTTTTTGCCCTTCCTGAATGTTTAAAACCAAAATTTTTCCATTGGCCTCAGCGGATACGACAACATCATCCGATTCAAAATTACCGTAAGCATCCGACAGATTTTCATTACCGGAACAGGAGACTAAAACAACGGCTAAGATAAATATAATTCTTTTCGTTTTCATCAGTTTACTTTTAAAGTGTTGATTTTAAAGATTTCCCAAAGCAGCAAGATAATCAAGTTTTGCTTTTATCAACCGGATTTTATGAGTTTGAAGATTTAATGAGGCTTTTGCTTCCTCATTTGCCTGCATAAGATATTCGGTTGAAGTTATAACACCGTTATCAAGCTGGGAAGAGTATGCTTTTACGATTTTTTTTCGTAATTCAATTATCTCATTATCCCTTTTTATCATCTCCTCAAATTTTCTTACTTCAGCAATCCTGCTTTGCAATTCCACCCTCAGATTCTTATCAAATGCCTCTTTGTTAGTTGTGACAATATCATTTTGAATATCCAGAATTTTCTTTTCATTTTTCGTATGGTTCCAGTCAAAGATATTCCAGTTCAGACGAAGCCCTATCATATAAAAATCATCAAACCGGTCATTCAGCATATCATAACCCGGTCTGCCGTATCCGGCTTGTCCAAAGGCTGACAAGCGTGGCAGCCGTTTCGTGGAAACCGATTCTTTAAGAGCTGTGAGTTTTGATTGCTGCAACGACATTAGCGAATATTCGAGCCTGTTATTTTTAAATGTGTTTATATTGATTTCCGGATTTGGTACAACCAGTTCGGTTTCCTGTGTCAGATTGAAACCGGTTAACTCGTTAAGACTTTTAAATAAAGCCGTAATACCAATTTCCGTTTCACTGATTTTTTGTTCAACATCAATAATCTCAGCATTAATAATATCGGCATTTGAGGCAAGTATTGCGCCATTGGCAACGCCGGATTCCACTTCCGAAAGTTTGGCAATCAGATTATCTTTAAGCAGAATAAGTGTTTTCTTACCCTCTTTTAACAATAAAATATTAAAATATATCCGGGTAACCCTTTCTTTCAGTGCATATAACTGTATTTCAATATTTTCTTTGTCAATTTTAAGGTTCACATCCTCCACATCTTTTAAACGCGATGTAGTACCACCGTCATAAATGGTCTGGCTAACGTCAAGAGATATTTTATACCAGTCATTATCAAGAATTGGAAAATCAATGGGAATAGGAATGTCACTGACAGGTATTTTCGTCACATCCGACTGATAATGAGCCTGTCCGTTTAGCATAAGTTTGGGAAGGAAGTTTTTGCCGAGATTTTTCTTTTTTAGTTCTCCTGATGTAGTCAAAAGCCCGAATTGACGTGACAAAGGATATTTACCAACAGCACTGTCGTAACACATTTTCAGTGTAATCATATCCTGTCCCGAGAGTGTCGCACTCAGTAACAGGCTCCATAAAAGCGCAAAGTATTTCCATTTCATTTGTCAACAATTGTATTGCACGAAATTACAAATTATTTTCATTATTCGTAATAAATCCCAAATAATTATTACGTGTTATTATTTCCGTTCTGTATTCAGGATAAGCCTGAAGAAATGATTTCGGAAAAGATACCGGATAAAGTAAATAGTTCCATTTCCGACCGGTTAAAAGGGAAACCTTTTATTGATTTAATCGTCAGATTAAGAAATACTATTCTGAAAATTTAAATGACCAAATAATAGATTCGAGTTGCATAACCATATTGCGTTTGGGCGCATTGGGTGCGTAAACATAACCGTCAATAGTTATAACCTTATTGCGTTTTTCGTCAACAAAAGTGTAATTTATAAACGGCCCTCCCATAAAGTCGCCCTCCACTTTCCACAACCCCCGTGTTTCGACTGCAAACAGGCCGTTAAAGTCTATCTCTTTGCTGACCGGCTTTATATAATCCTTTGACACAGCCATATACGATCCCTCTGATGGCCCCGGAATGTATGTTTTCGTAATAGAGTCACGGTATGAGATTATTCGCTTCGGATTAAAGGCTACAGTATCGGTAAAATCATAAGTATAGATTATTAATCCCTGACTGAATTTTTTTGTCTCTTTCCTGATCCACATAAAATTCGAGAACTTTTTTGCGATATAAAACCCGCCCGGTATTTCCAGTGAGAAATGAAAACTCTTTTTTATCTGTTCCTGAACTTCATAATCCCTGAATGCCGCAAAAGTGGTCATTAATCTTTGACGTTCAGAATCTTCAACTATTTTCATAATAAAATCCTTCTTCTCTTCAAAAAGAGTAATGAATGAATCAGCATCAGGAGCCGTAATCTGTATTACGCGTTGCGGCTCGGCCCAAACATTCTTTCTGGCATTCAATTCGGCTTTTTTATACTTTTTATTAATATCAACAATAAGTATATTATGATGAGGTTTAAACATTTTTGTAGCGGCAAAATTCGGTTTTGGAGTATAAACAAGGCTAAAGTACGGTTCGGGTTGAGGCAACCGGGGATACTCCCTTCTGAAAAAAGCACGAAGAGTATCGCCAACAGCCCCCTCCCATTGTTTCTCGGAGTTCATCACCACAATAATCTCGGCTGTTTTGCCCGATGATCTCTGACCGGTTGATTTCCCGCCTCCGCAGGAAGTAAAAAGCAGTGATGAGAAAAGTAGTGTTGCGATTACAAAAATGTTCCGTTTCATATCATACGTTTTAAATTAAAAACAAAGATATTAGAAAAACGGTAAAGTCGGTGTTTTTATTCTGTTCTAATTAGTTTGTTATTTTTCTACAATAAATTTTCTGACTACCACTTTGTTGCCGGAAATGACTTTCAGAAAATAAATGCCGCTTTTTAAATCTTCTGTATCGAATGAGACGGTCTGTCTGTCAGTTGTATAAAATATTTTATTAAAATGTTTAACGGGTTGTCCTTCTATTGACAGGATTTCAATATTGTAAATATTATTAATAACACCGGGTATTTCAACATTTAAGGAACTTATAACGGGATTTGGAAAAATTCTGATATTATCCGTATTTTCGCTTTCGTCAATACCCACTTCAAAGTCAACTCTATAATTATCAATGAATATTCCGCCGCCGTTGTCTCCCACAGCTTTAAAATCCAAATTGAAATCTTCCCAAACATTTTCAAGAATGGTATAGAAGTTTGTCCATTCGTTTGCCACCGGCAAAGGTCCGGCTATCTCAACATTGTTAAGATAAAGATATAACTTGTCGTAGTTTCCGTTTTTTTCAGGAGTTTTATAGTAAAATCTCACAAAAATATCAGGACAAACAGCCGGAGTTATATAGTTAGGCCCGCATTTTGTCACAGATCCCTCTATTTCTGAATACCATGCAATAGAATAATTACCTTCATAAGAAACGGTATCACAATGATAAAAATTATCATTCCCCGTAACAGGTGTAGAAAACCAGTTTATACAGCCATATTCAAAATCTTCCCAGTAAGGAACTATATATCCGCCCGGAATTCCAGTGTAAGCAGTATTTGATGGAACTGATAATCCGTCCGGGTCAATGTACCCGGCAATTACAAAAAACTCATTGTAAGATGCAAAGTACATTTCAACAGTACAGGAAGTACCTGTAACCGAATCAATTTGTTCCCCGTTTTGATAAATCAGATAATATGAAGGAGTCGCGCTTTGCGGCGAATCCCAGGTCAGTTCACAACTGCAGTCTCCTGACATTGTGACCATCAAATTTTGAGGCGGATCAAATTCAAAATCTCCCAACTTAATAAAATTTACATCTATTGCAGATAAATAAAAAACTGATACAATCAGTACTGTAAGAAAAATAGTTTTTTTCATAATAAAAATATTAGGGTTAACATTATTGCAAAAATAGGTCATTTGGTAACAAATGTCAAGCCTGTAAATAATAAATTTGTATTTAAAAGATTATTACTTTGTGTTTCCCGGAGCATTTAAGCTTTAGAAAAAAATCCGAATAGTATCCAAAGTATTATAGAAGATCTTTTGCGAGAAGAATTTATTTAAGCCGACTATATTTGTTTAAGAAGGAAAAAAGACTAATAAATACAACAAATTATTATTTTTGCACTATGATTTTAGTGACAGGCGGCACAGGATTTCTCGGCTCACATCTTCTGTA
>CAYOZZ010000015.1:0-9246 GCA_964408535.1 uncultured Bacteroidales bacterium
ATCCAAACTTCTTGTTGGTTTTGTTCCCAATAAGTTGAATTAAGTTATCGGTTAAGGTTATGAAACCAGTATGGGATAAAGGTTAAGGTTAGGCACATCAAGCTATTTCAGGATAAGCTCTTCATTATTTTTTTTAGCCGGTTATCACACTGTAAATTAATGACTTGAGAAATATCTATGACAACTGTTAATAATTATTCAAATAATTTATGAATTTTCAAATTTGTTAAACTAAAGAGTTGTATTTTTGCCTTTGCATTAACGGTGCACAATGTTCTTGTAAAAGATCATAACATAATAGGGAATGCCGTGCCTCGCCTTATAAGCGGGAATTCGGCAACAGTACCCGCTGCTGTGATCGCTGTTAACTTTTTGAAATTCTTTATAGTCACTGCCACGTAAAGGGCGGGAAGGCTTTCAAAAAGGGCGTAAGTCAGAAGACCTGCCGGTAATGCGTATTATTCAAAGCTTTCGGGATAAAAAGCTATGAATGTAAATGACTTGTCATTTTGTTCACACTGCCTTTTTCCATGAAAGTTTTGAGGAGAATTATTGAGAAACCGGAGGGATTGATGAATTAACAAATTAGCTGAAATCTTTCCTTTTTCTCACATTTAAAAACCTTAAAACTTTTATTAAAATGAAAAAACATTACTTTTTGATTTCAATGGCAATCCTGTTTGCCTTGTCCGTAACCACAGTGTCCGGGCAGTTTTACACAAACCAGGTGCTGATTGGTAACGGTGGGATTTATGGTGATCCGTCGGACCACGTCACCGTTGCTACCTACAATCCCGGTGAGCAGACTACAACAACATTCGGGGATATTCAGCGTGAGTCAATTCAGGATTTGATAATTGAAGGGAGTTTTGCTTATGTTGCAGCCGAAGATTCGATTGTTAAGTATGACATTGATAATTATGAGCGTGTTGCAGCTGTTTATGAGTCGAATTTAAGCAGACTTTATTGTAAATCGGGCAAGCTGTATGTTTCACGCAGGTCGGATTTGAACGGGCCACCCGCCGATGGAAAATATGTTAAGGTTTATGATGCCGGCAACCTTGAATTTCTTGCTGCTGTTGACGGTATTTCGGCTGATGCCGCAGGTATGGCGATAGTATCCGATACTCTCTATGTAGCCGTCCCGGGTGACTGGCAGGCAACTGAAGGGAAATTTGCCGTTATTGATAATAATAATAATCTTGCACGGGAAATGAACTTCGGAACCGACGCTGTGGGAATTTATGACCTTTTTACGGACGGTAATAATATATACACAGTAAACCGCTCTCCGTACGGAGTAACAACAGGTTCCGTTACTTCTTACAACATCTGGACAACAGCTTACACAACAACGGTTTTGAATAATGTTGTCGGAAAAGGGGTCGGAATTGACGGTTCTGCGCTATATCTGGTTTTGGATTATGGAATCGGCTCTTATGATTTGAATAACAATCAGATACTTAATGCCTCAATTGTCCCCGATCCCGGTTCGGCTGCATTTCAATATATTGCAGCAGCCGCTTTTGATAAAATAAATCAGCTTTTTTATGTTACGATAACTGATTATTTTTCAACAGGCGAGGGTAAGATTTATGATATGAACGGAAATGAAACCGGTTCTTTTGATGCTGCCGTTTCTGCCGAAGCCCTTGCAATTGATACCCGTATCAATGACTTCACGTTTGATGATGTGCAATATTGGATTGGTGAAGGCGAAAACAGGGCACTACTCGTTGTTGACTGGAATGACACAATCTCGCCCGAGTCACTTGCCTGGGGATACCGCTTTGACGGTGAGGTTACGGGTGAGCAAATGCTTTCCGATATATCTTTTGCCGACTCAAGATTTATTGCCAATGTGTCGGGAGGCTTTTTGAATGATATTGCTTTTGCCGACGGGGAAATACTTCACGAAGGTATCGGCGGAACCGGCGGATTCTACTGGAGTACGTGGAGCGGTACAAATTCGGGAAACTGGGAAATGAATTCCGGTATAGGTACGACAATTAACGATGGTGATTGGTTCGGTTGCTCTTTCACCGATTTCAATCCTTCTGTTTTCCCCGGAGTTCCTGTTGCAGTCTCACATCCGGTCGGACTTAAAGAAAATGTATATTCCGGAATCTCGGTTTTTCCAAATCCGGCAACAGAATTTGTCAAAATTAAGGCTGATAATATTAACTTCTTAAGACTTTTAAATTCCGCAGGTATTGTTATCTTTGAAAATAATTATTATTCTGAAAATGAAGTAATAATTGATGTAAACGAACTCGCTTCGGGATTGTATTTTGTTAATATTGAAACAGATGAGGGTGTTGGAGTTAAAAAATTGTTAGTTAGATAATTAATTACTCACAGTTACAAATCTATTCCTCACAGTTGCAAACTGTGAGTGGAGGCAAAGGCAAGGCAAGCGAGGGTTTTGCAAACTGTGAGGGGTTTGGGATATAAAGGCAAGT
The DNA here is from genome assembly GCA_964408535.1 of uncultured Bacteroidales bacterium. GTDB lineage: Bacteria > Bacteroidota > Bacteroidia > Bacteroidales > JAADJA01 > JAADJA01. The sequence goes on from CAYOZZ010000015.1 coordinate 2,463, forward strand.
ATGGACGCTTGCTTATGTTTCGGTTAATGTGCGAGCGTCCACGACTGCCTTAAAATAACAGTCCACCACGCTCGCGATGAAAAATATATGAAAAAACGATTATACATATTTCTGATTTTGTTATCTGTCGTTACCAACATTTCCTTTGCCCAGTTCCCGCCGCCGGCAGGGCAGGAGGGAAGTACGGCAATACATAAGGATAGTGCGGTTTTTATTGACTGGGCATCCGATTGTATCGTTGAAAGAGGTTATCTTGATATTTCACAACCTGAGCTTGGGTTTGTTGATTTCGGAACTGTTGATGACGCATTGGCACAGGCTGATAATAGTGTTGTCAGCCTTGGTGACGGAGGTGTTGCTACGGTCACTTTTGCAGTACCGGTGGCAAACGGATACGGGTTTGATTTTGCAGTTTTTGAAAACGGTTTTTCCGATACTTTCCTTGAGCTGGCTTTTGTGGAAGTTAGTTCCGACGGAGAGAATTTTTTTCGTTTCAACTCTGTTTCACTTACTCAAACCGATGTTCAGGTCGAAGGCTTTGGGGAATTGAATACGGAAAAAATCAATAACCTTGCCGGCAAATACCGTGTGGAATACGGCACACCGTTCGACCTTGAAGAGTTGGCAAATGAACCTGGCTTGGATGTAAATCATATTACACACGTAAGAATAATTGATGTTACCGGTTGTATTCAGGATGATTATGCAACTTTTGACTCACAAGGAAACAAAATTAACGACCCTTGGTCAACACCCTTCCCGTCAGGAGGGTTCGATTTGGATGCTGTCGGTGTAATTCATAATACCGAAAATATGATGATTGACGGAAATGTAATGACTGAAATAAGGGTTTTTCCTAATCCTGTTCCTACTAATACTGATGTTATTCAGGTGATTTTCCCAATCGAAGTTCATCTTTTTAAATATTCAATTAATAGTTTAGATGGGGTTGTCATAAAATCGGATAATCAGTTGGATGTGCCAGTTAATAGATTGATGATTAACACAACCTTATTGAAACACGGACTGTATATTCTAAAAATAGAAACCGGAAACGGGATGATAATTAAAAAAATTGTAAAGAACTGATGTGGCGCTATGCAATCATACTGTTTTTTCTGCCGGTTTTAGGCTTTACTCAGAAAGTGAACACCGATTCGGTTATTCATCTTTCGGAAATAGAAGTTACATCGTCGCGGCTTAACAGACTCTCAACAGGATTGAATATTACCCGTTTTGATTCTCTCTCTCTTGAAATCAACAAAGGAAAAAGTCTCTCGTCGTTAATTTCGGACGAAACACCCGTTTACATCAAATCTTACGGGCCGGGAAATCTCAGTACAATCTCAATGAGAGGAACATCTTCGACCCAAACCGGGCTATATTGGAACGGCATAAGGCTGAACCCGCCAAACATTGATATGGAAGACCTTTCGCTCTATCCGTCGTCATTTTTTAATGATATTAAAATTTTAAAGGGAGGTGGCGGCTCACTTTTCGGAAACGGTAATATCGGTGGCTCCATACATCTTCAAAACAATCCGGTTTTTAAGAAAAACATAGATGTTTCTGTGGGGGGGACGGCTGGAAGTTTTAATGATTACAGAGCTTTCGCAGGGTCCGTTGTCTCAAATAAAAAAGTATGGTCAAATTCACAATTTATTTACAAAAATGCCAAAAATAATTTCACTTATAAAAATCCTGACGGAGAGCAGGTTGAGAGGATAAATGCAGCTCAAAAACAGTACGGATTTATGCAGGACTTATATTTCATAGCCGGAGAAAGAAATATTCTCGGTGCGTCGCTTTGGTATCAGTCGGCTGACAGGAAAATACCGGGTTCTGTGCAGGTTCCGCAGAGTGACGCATATCAGCAGGATAATTCATTCAGAAGTTTGATTAGCTATAAGCGATTTCGGAATAAGGGGAATTTTCTGACAAAAGCTGCTTACATACATTCGTACCTTCATTATTTTGACCCCAGTTCAGTTCAGGAAGCGGAAATTGATAATACAATCATAACCAATGCAGCAGTTGTTGAATTAAATGCGGAACAGAGTGTTAACGACAGGCTCTTTCTTTCTGCAGGAGTGAAATACAGATATGAAGATTGCTCGACAGTTGCTTACAAAGATACGCCGTACAGGAATACAACCGGTCTTTTTGCTTCGGTAAACTACCGCATTCCGTTTATTGAATGGAATGTAACAACAAATTTGCGCCAGGATTTTATTGACGGTTACGGGACTCCGTTTCAACCTGCGTTCGGACTGGAAGGGAAGATATTGAAGTTTATTTACGGAAAGGTAAATATATCAAGAAATTTCAGAGTACCGACGTTTAACGATCTCTACTGGTATCCGTATGGAAATCTGAGTCTGAAACCTGAGAAATCATGGAATGAGGAGGCCTCTTTAATCTTTAAAAACAAAATCGAACCTGACTATGAGCTGACTATCACTGGTTTCAATTCGGTTATTGATGATTATATTATTTGGATTCCCGTAACAGGCAATCTGTGGTCGCCTGAAAATATTCAGACGGTTTGGGCAAGAGGTATGGAGGTTAACGGAACGGTTAAAGTAAAAGCAGGTGATGCAGCAATCAGATTAAAAGCCGGTTATTCCTACACAAAGTCAACAAATCTGAAGCAGACAGGCCCGAATGACAATTCCGAAGGAAAACAGCTTATCTATGTCCCCGTAAACGGTTTTAACGGAAATATCACTTTTACATTTAAAGGATTTGTTCTGAAATACGGGCATTCATACACCGGTTTGCGATACACTACGCGCGACAATACTGAGTATTTACCGGGTTACAGTCTGGGTGATGCATTATTGGGTAAAGATATTGAATTAAAGGAGTTTGGGATAAAAGTACAGCTTGAAATTCTGAACTTATATAATACGGAATATCAATCAGTTGCATATTATCCGATGCCGGGCAGAAATTATAGATTATCTTTGTTCTTTAAAATTTGAAACTATGAAACATTCGGTTTATTATATACCAATAATTCTGATTTTAACATTACTGTATTCGTGTGAAAAGCCGGAAGAGCAGCCTCCACCGCCATATCCGGTTGATAATTATTCCAACGGGATGCTGATAATGAACGAAGGACCTTTTCAGACCGGAACCGGGACAGTCAGTTTCTGGAGTGAAGGAACGGAAATTCAGAATAAAATATTTCAGGAAAATAATAACGGACTTGAACTTGGAAATATCGTACAGTCGGCAACGGTAATCGGACTTAACACATTTATTGTCGTAAACAATTCAAACAAAATCAGGATTGTTGACAAGAACTCCTTTAAATTTGTTTCTTCAATAAACGAAATTGAACTTCCGCGTTATGTTATACAGTCTGACGACGGACACGTTTACGTTTCCTGCTGGGATAATACCGTAAAAATCATTAATCTTGCAGGTTTTAAAATCACAGGGGCGATTCAGGTAGGAACCGGGCCCGAAAGGATGTTGAAAGTTAATGAAAAAGTCTGGGTTTTGAACCGGGGAGGATACAGTATTGACAGTGTAATTTCGGTTATTGATATTTCGACGGCTACCGTTGAAAAAACGCTTGAGGTTTATCCCAAGCCGGCAGGAATTGTGGCTGATAAAAACGGAAAAGTGTGGATTATATGTTCCGGCTATGGCTGGAACGGTGTTCCTTCTCCTGACAACTCAAAAGGCCATCTGCTTTGCATTGATCCTTTCAGTTATGAAATTATTACGGATATAGAGTTTCCCGATCCTGATAAGCATCCCGAACAACTTGTCATTAATAGTGATAAGGATATTTTGTTTTATAATTATCCTGATGGCATTTACAGTTTTAATATTACTTCGACATCGCTAAATGACGAACCTCTGATATCGCATCCGGCAATGTTTTACGGCCTGGCATACAGCGATGCAGGAAACGTGATTTATTGTACCGATCCGGTGGATTATGTACAGAACGGGTGGGTTTACAAATACAGTGCGGAGACAGGTGCGGTGCTTGACTCGGCGAAAGCCGGAGTTATTCCCGGAAATATGATTTTTGCGAAATGAGCACTTCCGGTTATCACTTGTTTTTATTTAAAATTCATTATCTGAAATTAAACGAAGTGAAAAACATTCTCCCAAAACAATCGTAGAATAAATTTATTTTCTATTTTTGTCTGAAACACCGGATGTATGAATAAAAGACATAGCTATATTGTAATAATTTTTCTGTTCTTCATTATTTCAGGATATTCCCAAACCACAACTGAGAAATGGATTGCCACTCCGCAGGACGAAATAATGGAAAATATGACCTATCTCTATTCCGATATTCTTTTTCTTGTGTCTTACCGGGGCGAACAGGCTGCCAATTACTTTGAAAAGTTTACAAATTATTCCAATGTGCTATATAAATCTGATTTTAACCTGAATTTTTCCGATAGTCTGTTTATTGATGAAATTGATAATTATGATATACTGGTAAAAAGTTTTTTAAGAGTGGATAATACAGGCATTATGTACTGGGGTAAAGCTCTGGAAAAAAATACTCAGGATGAGCAATTGTGCCTGCTATGGTTTGATGAAGACCTGAATCTTGTTGATAATTTAATACTTGGTTCACCTGATACTTTGGAAGTTATTTCGGATGCCATTATGTGTACAAACGGAAATTTGCTTTTTGCAGGAACTACAAGTTTTCAGATGTTACAGGGTAATTATCTTCTCTGGGAGTTTGATGAGAATTTGAACGAGGTGAAAAAAGTTTTTTTCGAGGAAACGGTCGAAGATTTTCCAACCGTTATTGAAATTCCCGGAACGGATAAATTTCATTTTATTGTCGGGTTTAACACCTTTCAGTTCGACAGTGACCTGAATTATGATACGACTTATGTTTTTCCGTCCGATATTAATATTCATCCACAGCCTCAAAACAAGCTGTTCAATGACTTTGATTATATTAAAACAGGATTGTTCTTGTCGGCACCCATTCCGGGCAGCCCCTGGGAGATGGATATGGCCTTTTCGGTTATGGACGAAAATGCAGCTGTACTCAACACTTACACTTTCGGGATTCCGGACTCGACAGACTCGCCCGGAAAGCTGGATTTCATAACAACGGATACAATCTTTTTTGCAGGCACACGTAACATTAGTTACAATCCGGTCGAAGATTCCTGGGTATCTCTTTTTACGACCAATCTACAAGGTGAGGTGCTCAATCATCAGTTTTGGGGCGGAGGAGGACAATACAGTTTTTCCGACCTGCTTGCCCTGCCTGACGGCGGTTTTTTGCTCGCAATGACAAAATGGGATTATGAAGCAAATCCCGAAACAGTTACACGCGATTTATTCCTCGTTACTGAAAATTACGGGAATCCGATAACTAAAACGAATAACCCGGAGTTTAAAAGTGATATTACGGTTTATCCCAACCCCGGTAAAGATATAATCCGCATTTCCGCCGGTATTGACGGTTTACATTTTAAATTGCTGGATTTGAATTTAAATGTTGTTGCCGAAAGTGACTTTAACGGTGAGGCGACAATAAATGTATCTCTATTTCCAAAAGGTATTTATATCTATGAGATTTCGCAGGAAAGCAGGATTCTTAACAGGGGGAAATGGGTGAAGCAATTCTGATGATTTAGCTTGTGGACGATTCCAGGCTTATGTGTTTTTTTACCACATCACTTCTGCAAGTTAATTATCAGTTGTTGTGGCTATTGATTTTCAATTTTGATACCGGCAAAATTAATAGGAGTGGCATTTATGCCACTTGCCAAATGATTATGAAGTGACGGGCTTTAGCCAAAATATAGCACAGATTTTCATATCAATCAAGTCCCCTAAATTGCAAACAGTGTCTTTAGTGCATAAGCAGCGAAGGATGAGGTATTTAGCATAAACAACATTGGTTTTAACTGTTAATTAATAGGGTTATAACGAGATATTATACGTAATTTAGAAATACATATAAACATATTGATGAAATAGCGATAAGCTCTAAAAACGGTGTTAATTAATATGTTAATAAAATTTAATTATTTTCGGTTTATGTTTAATATATTGCAAATATCTTTGTTCATATATTTAAATAGCCCTAATATGGAACCTTATTTTTATTTTGAGCGAAACGATATTGTCAACAAAAGGAGGTATGACGCGTTAAGAGATTTTTTCTTTTTAAAACTTTCGGCAGCAGAAGTTGCAGATAAGTATGGGTATTCGCTTAGTACATTTTATTCTTTGACAAGAGATTTCAGAAAACAATTAAAAAATAGCGAAGGTGAAGATATCTTTTTTAAAGAAGTGGTTTACGGGCGAAAGAAATTGGCAATAAACACATTGGATGATATGATAATCGGTTTAAGAAAGAATAATTTTTCTACCGAGGATATAGTAGGAATTATAAATTCAAAGGGATACAATGTAACTTACGGGTATGTTTATTCTTTATTAAAGCGTGAAGGCTTTGCACGTTTACCTAGAAGAGGGAAGCAGGAAAAGAAAAAGCTGGAGCTTCCCAAGATAAAAGCCCCTGATTCTTGTCAGTTTGATTTTATAATGACCTTTTTAGCGTACAATCTTTACCGTTTGTTTGCTTTGGAATTGGAAAGATACAACAACCTGACAGCCGAAAGAATTTACGAGAAATTTATCACAAACAATGGAAACATTCAAATAACAAAAGGAACAATACAGGTAGAGCTAAAGAAAAAAAGAGACCTGCCTCAACTACTGGAAATGATGAAGTCGTTTTCTGATTTGAAGTATCCCTGGTTGAAGG
>CAYOZZ010000016.1:0-4498 GCA_964408535.1 uncultured Bacteroidales bacterium
AAGGATCAAAGTTTTACTCTTGATGTGATTATACGGTTAAAATGGAAAGACGAAAGACTGGCAGAAGCGAAAACTCCGTTGCCTCTCAACTCTATATGGAATCCTAATGTCCAGATATATAATCTTCGGGATGTGGAGACCAGATTTCCAAAAGTTGCAGTTGTACTTAATGATGGTTTTGTTCAATATACACAACGTTATTATGCAACCCTGAGCAGTCGTTTGAATTTTAAAGAGTTTCCGTTTGATGTGCAAACTCTGCCCATCACATTGCTTTCATTTGGATTTTCTCCTGAGGAGGTGGAGTTGGTTTTTGAATCTGCCGGAGGAGCAAAGGAGTTTTCAATATCCGACTGGCATGTTGAACCTGTTGGCTCCGAGTTTTCGGAGTTTAAAGCCAATTTGTTTGGTGATGCATCCGAAGATATTGTAAGACCACGACTTGACTATAGATTTAAAGCAACACGATATATTCATTTTTACTGGTGGAAGGTGCTGGCTCCTTTGATGGTTATCCTGTTCCTGTCATGGGCTGTATTCTGGATTGATCCTTCGCAGGTGGGAGCACAAATAGGTGTATCCGGTACATCTATACTTACTCTAATCGCATTTTTATATAAACTGGATAATATATTGCCCCCTGTTTCATACTTAACGAGGATGGATCATTTTATCTTTACATCACTCATTCTTGTGTTTATTGCATATCTTGAAGCTTTGATAAGCACAACATTTGCTCTCAAGGGTAACAAAGAATTAGCTTCAAAGCTGGATGTAACTTTCAGAATTATATACCCGGTAATTTTTATTATTATAGTTCTTGTATTTTGGGTGAAATAGAGAATTTGACTGTTATTTTTTTATGCGGTAGTTTAAGAGTTATAAAGATATTGGATTAGCCTGTAAAGACTCCGGTGTTTATTTTTTTCGCATTTTCATAAAAATCTTTTACATTTGCCACCTTATATTTAATGCTAAATCAAATCTAAATTTAAACGATTATGAAAAATCTTTTTTCTTTTTTGTTGATTATGTTTACGGTAAGTTTATTTGGCCAGACACCTGTCAGCGGCACACAATCGGGAACCTGGAGTGTTGACGGGTCGCCTTACCAGGTTACGGGCGAAATAACCGTTCCTTCGGGAGAGACACTGACTGTTGAAGCCGGAGTAACTGTTTTGTTTCAGGGACATTGCAAATTTACTGTTCATGGCAAACTGGTTGCTGCCGGTACCGAAACCGATTCAATATTTTTTACGGCAGAGAACACCTCAACCGGCTGGGGAGGTATCAGAATTGACGGTTCACAGGTCAGCGAGCTTTCGTATTGCAGGCTTGAGTATGGAAAAACGGCAGGTAACTATCCTGATAATCACGGTGGAGCACTCGCCTTACTGACGGCGGATGCAGTCGTTTCGAACTGTGTTTTTGCAAATAACACAGCCAATGGCGATGATGACGGAATGGGAGGTGCGGTTTATGCTTTCAATACCGGTAGTGCGTCGGCACCTATTACGAAATTTACCGATTGTAAATTTATTGACAATCACGCTTACGGAGAGGGTGGAGCAATAAAATTTACAGGTGATATGAATACTGAGATAACAAGGTGTGAATTTATTGGAAACAACTGTAATTACGGAGGCGGTGCAATCTCTTTTTATTCTGTGATTGATACCAAAATGTCATTTTGCCTTTTTGTAAACAACTTTACAAATTATTCCAACGGAGGTGCAATTCATACTCTCGGAATGGGTAATACTCTGATTATTGAAAATTGTACGATGTACGGTAATTCAGCCAATGGCGGTGACGGCGGAGCTGTTAATCTTGCCTATGCAAGTGCAACTTTCGTTAACAGTATTATTTATAACAATCCCGGAACATACAGCAGTAACATAAATCTTGATTTTGACGGTTATGCCGAGATAAACTACTGCGATGTGCCTATGCCCGATGGTGCTACCGGAAGCAATAATATAAATGTAAATCCCCAGTTTGTTGATGTTACGGCACTTGATTTTCATCTTCAGGAAATTTCGGAATGCATTGATGCCGGAACCTATATCGGATATGAATATATTGGAGAGGCTCCCGATATGGGTTGCTTTGAATATGACCCTTCAATAGGTTTTGATGATTATCTGAAGGAAGATTTTACTGTTTTCCCAAATCCGTCAGGCGAAATTATCAATTTTGAAATAGGTGATGATGAAATACAAAGTGTTGATATTGTTGATATAAAGGGTAATGTCGTACTCCAAAATAAAGATGTCCGGCAAAACAGAATAAATATCTCATCCCTTAAAACCGGCATTTATTTTGTTACTGTTCGGACAACAACCGGGAGTTTTACAAAAAGGATTGTCAAAGAATAAAATCATTCGTACATTTGTGCTGCATAACAATATGGATTGAAAGCAGTAAATGGCACCCGGACAAAATTTTGAAAAAAGGATTTTTATCCTCTTATCCGTTATAACAGGATTTTATATTCTCCTGCGGGCAATTTATTTTCCTGTTTTTACCGATGAGGTTGCAACATTTTTTATGTATGTCCAAACAGGTCGCATTTTTCCGCCCGATATTGCCTGGGATGCCAATAATCATTTTCTGAATTCAGTTCTTGTACGGATAAGTTATCTGCTTTTCGGACCTTCCGTATTTGCTTTGAGGCTGCCGAATCTGTTATTTGTCCCGGTCTTTTTTTATTATGTTTATAAAACAGGCGGTCTAATCGGGAACAGCATTGTCAGGTGGACGTTTTTTACAGCAATGCTTGGAACACATTTTGTTATTGAATATTTCGGATGTGCACGTGGATACGGAATGTCTCTCGCACTACTTTCGGGTTCCGTCTGGTATCTTATTAGGTCATTGCAGGAGTTTAAACCGGCCGATATTGTTAAATCGCTTTTGTTTTCAATTCTTGCCGTTAGTGCCAATCTTAACCTGATAATCACCTTTCTTCTGACATTAGGATTGCTAATGGTCTATTTTGTTGTGAATTTCGGGAGGCTGAGGTCAGGTGGTAAATTGCTGATAATTGCAATGTTTCTTCTAAGCAGCTTGAGCCTTCTGTTTTTTGCCGATTATTCCTTTACTTTGCTCGAAAAAGGTAGGTTTTACTGCGGTTCTTCAGACGGTTTCTATGAAAATACAATATTAAGTCTCGCTGCAATAGTTTATTCTAAAGCGCACATTATCTTCGCTCTGTCTTTTGTCGGCACCATAGTTTTGTCAATAGCTGTTTATGCATATTTGTTTTGGAAAAAGCGTGAATTGCCAGAAAGACAGTCTCCGGGTTTGGTTTTTTTAGTATTGATTACAGGAAATATATTTGCTGCTGTTGCAATGCATTATCTGTTTGATGTTTTATATCAGGAAGACCGGATTGCCATTTATTATATTCCGCTTTTTACCGGTCTGTCGGTTTTTACTGTTGACCGTCTTGTTGAACTAAAGGGAAAAAGAGTTGTATTTGTGTTGTTTCCTGTATGGTTACTGCCTGTATTCGGTTTATGGCAGGTAAATCCGGTCAAATCTTCTCACGACATAACTCCTTATGTACCATATTCATTTTTTTCGGAGATATCATCGGAGGTAAATCCGGGTGATTTTCCGCCGATAGTTGCCGGAGTGCATAAAAGAAAACTTGTTTGGTCATATTTTAATTATTTGTCGGGCGGAAAAATGAATCCTATTCTTTATAGTGAGGAACCTGTTTTGTATGCCGATTATCTGATGTATAACTTTGATGAAAGAGAAATGCCTGTCCGGCTCTATAATGAAATCAATTATGACGAGAACTCCGGATTGTCGCTTTTGAAAAGGAAAACAGAACCACGAAAAAGTATTATAGTTGAAGATTCAGTAAGAGAACTGCCGTTATTGCTCAATAAAGAGTATTTTAAGATACTGCAAATTCCGGTTGATACTGTTCGACGAACCGCTTTGCTCGTTTGTTTTGATTTTGAAATAGAAAGTATGGCAGCTCCTTTTGAAGCGGTTTTTGTGTGTGAACTTCGAGATTCAACGGGTGCAATAACATATTATGATGCCATTAATTTGGATCAGATGCATCAGGTTTGGAATCCCAACTCAAATAAAGTGTATAATTCTTTGCTGTTACCCCTTGAAAATGAAAATTCAGTTACTCTTTTGATATATTTCTGGAATAAAAGGAAAGTTAATTGCAGGATATTAAAGGGTAGAAGTGTAGTCTTGTCTCTTTCGTAAATGCTCTGTGTTATCGAAAAGCTGGCTAATCACAAAAAAAAATGAGAAGTAAAATGAGGAAGCAACCGAAAACGAACCATCTTATAATTTTTACTTTGACCCTGATTCTGTCATTCCCGGCATCAGGGCAAAGTACGGAGCCTGAAAAAGGAAAAAGCGAACGGATGCAATGGTTTGCCGATGCCAAGCTCGGAATCTTTATCCATTGGGGAATATATTCGGTTAACGGTATTGATGAGTCGTGGTCATTTTATAACGG
>CAYOZZ010000017.1:0-5569 GCA_964408535.1 uncultured Bacteroidales bacterium
AATACGACTCAGGCAACTTACAAGGCAAATGGAAGGAATCGGTATTTTCCGGTTTCTGTTTTTGACCGGGCTTGCAGTATTCCTGTTTTATATCGTTTTTAAGCAACTCGGAATTGACTCGAATCACTATCTCATCACAACCGGTTTTGTCTTGCTGATTATGTCTGTTCACATTCAACGGGCTGATAAAGAGTTTTTAAGGATAATCGAAACACATCCATTGAAAATTTATTACCCGGAATATTTGCTATTATCCCTTCCACTACTTACAGGGTTGGTGTGGTACGGACTTTGGTCTGATATTTTGATTATACTTGGTTCGATACTTGCAACCGGATTTATTAATTATACTCCGAGACTCAATAACCGTAACGATAAATTGCTAAGGCTTATCCCCGGTAAAAGTTTTGAATGGAAATCGGGTATTCGGAAAAACTATATCATAATTATTTTTATCCTTACAGCCGGAATTGCCGGAAATTTCTTTTTTACGGCTTCTGTTCCGGTTACAATGATTATTCTGTGCTTATTGGTCGTAAACTTTTACCAGACAGGTGAACCGGAAACTTTTATCATTCTGTATGAAAAGGGAGCAAAGCGATTTTTATTCGGGAAAACAGGTGAGTTGATAATGCAGTTTACCTTAGCAGTCGTCCCGGCACTTATACTGTTTATTCTTTTTTATCCGGAATTTTGGTTTGTCCCTGCAATTGAGCTTATCCTGATTTATTTTGTTTTTATTTACACTGTTTTTTTAAAATATGCTTTTTATACTCCCAACGAAAAGCTTGTTGCAAACCAGACCCTTTCCGCGATCGGAGTAATGAGCCTGCTGTTACCTTTTATGCTGCCGGTCACCATAATCCTTTCGGTCAGGTTTTATTACAAATCATTGTCAAATTTAGAACCATATCTTTATGATTTCGATTAAATCACTTACGGTTTCATATTCCAATGAGGAAAAGGTTATCAATAACCTCAGTCTTGAGCTTGAGGGCGGCTGCATTCACGGTATCGTGGGGCTGAACGGTGCCGGAAAGACGACTTTGCTGAAAGCAATATTCGGGCTGCTGAAGCTTGATACAGGTTCTGTCTTTTTGAACGGGAAACCGTTAACAAAAAAAGAAACCGGTTACCTGCCGGCAGAAAATTTCTTCTATTCAAGTATTACCGGTTCTGAATACCTTTCTCTATTCAAGAACAAATCATTTGAAACGGAGAAGTGGAATGAACTTTTCGGACTGCCTCTTGACGAACTGATTGATAATTACTCAACCGGAATGAAAAAGAAACTTGCTTTGCTTGGTGTTTTGAAACCGGATAAACAGGTTATGATTCTTGATGAACCGTTTAACGGTCTTGATATCGAAACAGGAAGGATTTTAAGGTCGGTTTTGCTGCAACTGAAGAAAACCGGGAAGCTGATAATCGTCACATCACACATCCTTGAAACCCTGACAAATCTTTGTGATTATATCCACCATCTTGAAAAAGGAATTATTGACATAACTATTAAAAAACCGGATTTCGGCACCTATGAAAAAGAGTTGTACGCAAAAATCGAAAACCGTAGTGAAATAATAATCAGGGAATTGCTAAAGAAATAAAGTATCGTACACCTGCTAAGCGTTAGATATTGATATGCTGAAATTAGTTCTCCCTTTGTAAACAATAAGACTTGTCATACTTCCGTAAGATCGGTGTATCAGGGCGAGTAGAAATTATTTGGCAAAACAATAAGCCGAAACAGAATAAATTAACAGATGTCATAAAATCAACACATAACTTTTAGCCGTTTATCCGCCTCAAATTCCCGCCGTCATCTTTTCAATCGCCCCCCAAAGCCTGTCGGCAGATTTTTGCCATGAGAAAAGTTTGGCTCTTTCTCTACCCTTTTCAATAAGTGACTTTCTTAAACTTTCATTTGTTGAAATCCGGTTCATTGCTTTTGAAATGGATTCAATGGAGAATGGGTCAATTATCAAGGCAGCATCTCCGGCAACCTCCGGCATTGAGGTTATATTTGAAGTGATTACCGGAGTTTCGGCATAAAAAGCTTCAACAATAGGAATTCCAAAGCCTTCAAAATAAGAGACATACGTTAATGCAAGAGCAGAGCCGACAACTTTTGTCAGTTCATCAAGTCCGAGCCTGCCCGAAAAAATAACATCATCACGGAAAGTCATTTTCTCGTAAGTTGTTTTTATCTCATCTGTCCAGTATTGCTTTTCTCCTACTATTAAAAGTTTTGTATCGTTATTATCCGACTTTTTAAACAGGTCAAAAGCAGGAAACAGGTTGACAAGATTTTTACGGGGATGTAAAGCTCCCACAAAAATAAAATAGGGTGAGCCGTTTGTATGTTTTTCGCGAATAGTTTTTTTCTCCGTATCATTCAGAGGTTTGAACTTAGGATTAGCACCGTTAAAAACCACGTCAATTTTATCAGGTTCAACTCCGTAGCGTTTGGCAATATCATTTTTTGAGTATTCCGAAACGGTTGCCACCCTTGCTGCTTTCCGTGCATACTTTGGAAAATAGTATCTGAAATGTTTTCTCGGTGCCCACGGGAGGTCTTTCGGATAATACTCGAAATTGAGGTCGTGAATGACTGCAAGTGAGGGTACATCTGTCGAAAGTGACAAATAACCGTCGGGGGAAACAAAGATATCCGCACCGGTCTTTTTTAAGATACGGGGTATTGCAAACTCAAACCATAAATAAAAAAGCACCGGATGTCTTGCCTGAGGTCCGGTAACCACGGGAGTTATATTGTCTGAAAAAATGAAACTTTCATCATATTTCCTGTCGAAAATAAAAATAAATTCGTGTTCAGGATGCTGAATCGTTATCCTTTTTAGGGTTTCATAGCTGAACCAGCCTATCCCTTCAAGCCTGTTTTTTAACAGAAGTCGTGTGTTAACCGCAATTTTCATCCAATTCGTAAAAATTATTCTAACTTTGCCGCAAATATCCGAAAAAATTAATGAAGGCATTAATAAAAAAAATACTTCAGCGTATTTTGGGCTTTGATAACTATCTGTATATCTTCTCCCTTTTCACTATCTATACGCTTAAATGGAATAAAAACGAGAAGGATTTTCTCTTTTTTCTGAAACTGATTCCCGACGAGGGGATTGTGCTTGACATTGGTGCAAATATTGGGATTATGACTGCGCACCTTTGCCGGAAGCTGAAGAATGTCACTGTTTATGCTTTTGAACCGATGCCTAATAATCTGAAAGCCTTGCAACGTATCATCGCTTTTTTCCATTTGAATAATGTGAAAGTGATGGATTTTGCACTCGGAAATGAGGAGGGAGAGGCTGAAATGGTGATGCCTGTTGTTGATTCGGTGAAGATGCAGGGACTTAGCCATGTTGTTCACGACAGTATCGAAGAGTTTAATGAGGGGGCAAGATTCCGTGTCCCGGTTAGAAAATTGGATAATCTGAAGGAGTTTGTGGAAACGGATAAGCGCATAACTGCAATAAAGATGGATGTCGAAAATTTTGAGTTTTTTGTTCTGGATGGTGCAAAGGATTTGATAAAGAAGCATAAACCATTGATTTATACCGAACTCTGGGAAAACGAGAACAGGGATAACTGTTTGAAATTAATAAGAGAACTGGAATACGATGTACAGGTTATTCAGGATGGAAAACTTGTTGATTTTGATTCACAAAAACACAATACACAGAATTTCTTTTTTGTACCCCGGACGAAATAGAGCTATTAGCAGAATATAAAGAAAGCACAAACCGTAATGCGTAAAAAATTTCTCACAAACCTCGGCTTACTGATGTTCCTTAACCTTCTTGTTAAGCCTTTTTGGGTTTTGGGTGTTGACAGGTCGGTACAAAATGCAGTGGGAGCGGAACAGTACGGTTTCTATTTTTCGCTTCTGAACTTCTCTTTCCTTTTCAATATTATCCTCGATATGGGGATAACCAATTTTAATAACAGGAATATTGCCCAAAACAACCATCTGCTGAATAAGCATTTTTCGGGGATAATCATTTTACGCTTTATCCTCGCCGGCATTTATGCCATTGTTACATTCGGAGTAGGGATTATTATCGGATACGACAACTCTCAACTGATACTTTTGTCGTGGGTGGTGTTGAATCAGTTTCTGCTGTCACTTATTCTGTATCTGCGCTCGAATATTTCGGGGCTGTTGCTTTTCAAAACCGACAGTATGCTTTCGGTTCTCGACAGGTTGCTGATGATACTTTTTATCAGTATTCTCCTGTGGGGAAATGTTACAGAGGCAAAATTCAGGATAGAGTGGTTTGTCTATGCACAGACTGTGGCTTACGGCATTACCGCTCTGACAGCTCTTGCTATCGTAATGCACAAAGCATCGTTTAAAAGACTTAACTGGAACTTCCCGTTTTTTGTTATGATTATTAAGAAAAGCCTTCCGTACGCTTTGCTTATTTTATTAATGATGATGTATAGCCGGATTGATACGGTATTGATTGAAAGGCTGTTACCGGGTGATACGGGGAGTCAGCAGGCGGGAGTTTATGCCCAGGCATACCGGCTTCTTGATGCTACAAATATGATTGCATTTCTGTTTGCGGTATTGCTTTTGCCGATTTTTGCAAAAATGCTGAAAACGAAAGAACCGGTTGAGAAGATGGTCAGGCTCTCCTTTTCTATTTTATTTACAATAAGTGTTATTGTTGCCTTCAGTTCCTACTTTTACAGCTCGGAGATAATGCACTGGTTGTACCCGATACACGATTTTGAATCCGCAAGCGAATATTCTGTAAGGATGGAACAATCGGCGAAGGCATTCAGTTTGCTTATGTTTGCATTTGTTGCAATTTCAACATCCTATGTTTTCGGGACGTTGCTGACTGCAAACGGAAGCCTGAAGCAGCTCAACATAATAGCAGGTGCCGGTGTTGTCGTTAGTTTTACGGTTAACTATTTATTGATTCCAAAGTTGTTGTCCGTCGGTTCTGCCTATGCAAGCCTCAGTGCCCAGTTCCTGAATGCCGGTGCACAGGTTGTTGTTGCCCGGATATTGTTCAAATTCAAACCCGACAAAAAATTTGTGTCCGTCCTGATAATATTTGTTATCGGTGTCTTACTTGCCGGCTATTACTCCCGTTTTCTACCCTATGACTGGAAAGCTAATTTGGTGATAATGATATTGATATCTGGTGTTTTGTCAATAGTTTTAAGGTTGATGCATATTAAGGAGTTTATCAGAATTATTAAAGACGAAAAGGAGCCGGATAAATAGACAGACAATATTTTCTGAAAAAGGTGTAACTGATAAGTGATTATTTATTTGGATTTTTTCATATGACTGTTTATCAGATTGTCAGATTTGTAAAAATCTTTGATATTATATAAAAAAACAGGCCGGAATCACCACAATGATAAGCGACGGAATCATATTTAAAACTTTAATCTTTTTAATTCCGAGAAAAAGTGTGAACAGCCCGATACCCTGAAACACGATGCTTACAATGTTTTTTGGCAACCGTGAATGAATAATAAGTCCGGCTATGCTTCCGAGAATGACAGCTCCCGCATTTATCAGTGTTCC
>CAYOZZ010000018.1:0-5818 GCA_964408535.1 uncultured Bacteroidales bacterium
AATGTTGCAAAAAATTAATGGAATTTTGCATTCTTGATTAAAATCCGTTTTGTATTTAAATATTTGTATTTTTGAATTTTATTTGAAATTTGAACTTTGCAGGATGTATCTCGAAAAATTGAAAATTATTAACTTTAAAAATTATCAGGAGGCGGAATTTGCTTTCTCTTCAAAGATAAACTGTTTTATCGGTGATAACGGTGCCGGTAAGACAAACATCCTCGATGCCATATATTATCTTTCGTTTTGTAAGAGTTATTTTAATCCGGCCGATACTCAAAATATTAAACACGATGAATCTTTTTTTGCGGTTCATGGAACTTATCATAAAAACAATAACGGAGGAGACAAATTATCGGTAATTCAAAAGCGTGGACAGAGAAAAGTTTTCAAACTGAATGATAAGGAATATGAGCGACTTGCAGACCATATCGGACTCTATCCTTTGGTAATGATTTCTCCTTACGACAGGGATTTGATAAATGAGGGCAGCGACGTACGCCGCAGGTTTGTTGATTCGGTAATTTCGCAATTTGACAAAGTCTATCTTGATAATCTGATTAATTATAATAAGGCATTACTTCAAAGAAATGTTTTGCTGAAAAAATTTGCCGAGAATAACTACTTCGATTCCGCATCGCTTGAGATTTGGAATAATAAGCTTGCCTCTCTCGGAGAAAAGATTTATTCTAAAAGGAAGGAGTTCCTCAATGATTTTTTACCGCTTTTTCAGCACTATTTTGAATTTATTTCCGGTGGGAGAGAAAGGGTTGCTATTACCTATGATTCTCAAATTCACGACCGTTCGCTGGAGGAATTGCTGAATGCTTCGGTTGAAAGGGACAGGCAGGTGCGATATACAACTGTCGGAATTCACAAAGATGACCTTTTGATGCAGATAAACGGGTATCCGTTAAAGAAGTTCGGTTCGCAAGGACAGCAGAAGTCGTATGTAGTCGCTATCAAACTTGCTCAATTTGAATATACGAGAGACATAAAGGGTTTTAAACCGGTTCTGCTGCTTGACGATATTTTTGACAAACTGGATGAAAACCGTGTCAGGAAAATTATTCAGCTTGTTAGTGAAAACAGTTTTGGACAGGTATTTATCACCGATACACAAAAGGAAAGGATTGAGAATATTTTTGTTCAGGTAAATATTGACCACAGAATTTTTAATATTGTTGACGGTACAGCGGCTGTTGTTAAGGAATAGTATTGTTTTTGAACTAAAATTGAATTGAAATTGAAAAAAACAAATGACCAGACATTGGGAGAAGCTATTCAGGAGTTGATAAAGACTTACCGGCTCGAAGACAAGCTGAATCAGGCACGTTTGATAAAATCATGGGATACCGTAACCGGCGAAATGATTAGCAGGCATACCGAAAAACTGTTTGTCAAAGGCAATAAACTTTACATTAAACTTGACTCAGATGCTCTGAAAAACGAACTTATTTATGCAAGAACCAAACTTGTTAAGATGCTGAATGATTCTGTCGGGAGCGAAATAATTACGGAAATAGTTTTTCTGTAAATATTAATCTATTTCAATAAAATACGGCATTCTTGCCTGAATTCCCTTCATATCTTTTACTGATTTCATATATCCGTAATACTTATAAAATTCACCCAGTTCATTCTTAATAATTGATATTTTTGTCTGTCCCATTAAATCCTGTACGATTTGTTCAAATGGATCTTTTTGCTTCGGTAGTTCCGTTATTCTGTAATCTTCGAGTTTTGCAAGTTCTTTTGCCTTTTCGATTGCGGTTTTAAGGCTTCCGGTCTCATCCACCAATCCGATGGAAAGGGCATCGGTACCGCTCCATACACGTCCTTGTCCGATTGAATCAACTTGTGCAACGGTCAACCCCCTGCCGTCCGAAACATGAGTTATGAATGTTGTATAAAAACGGTCAACCATCGTTTGTATGATATTTCTTTGGTAGGGTGTTAAAGGTTTTGTAATTGTCATATAATCAGAGTTTTCATTTGTTTTAACACCGTCAAAAGTGACACCGAGTTTATTATTGAAGAAATGCTCCATATTGGGAATCAGTCCGAAAACGCCGATGGAACCCGTAATTGTTGTCGGTTCTGCAAAAATATAATCGGCTCCGCAGGAGATGTAATATCCTCCTGAAGCAGCTACGTCACCCATTGAAACAACAACGGGCTTAACTTTTTTGGCAAGTTTCACCTCTCTCAAAATAATATCCGAAGCAAGTCCGTCACCACCCGGAGAATTGACTCTCAGGACAATGGCTTTAATGGAATTATCAAGTCTGGCATTTCTGATGGTTCTGGCATACCGTTCCGAACTTATACCGTCGTCTCCTTCTCCCTGAACAATATCGCCGGAAGCGTAGATGACGGCAATTTTATTTCTGCTTCTTTTTCCGGTACTTTTTATTTTTGCATTTTTATATTTATTGACACTTATCAGATTATCCACTCTAACAGTCGAAACATCAATTTCATTTGCAAGAATATTCAGAAACTGGTCTTTGTAAATGACGGAATCAACCATTCCGAAATTATATGCATCTTCTGTTGTTTGTGCCAGCAATCCGTCTGCAATTTCATTTAACCTTTCGGTGGTTATATTTCTCGACTGTGAAATTAATCTGATTACATCATTCCAGATTGAGGACACAAAAGCCTGTGTTTGCTCTCTGCTTGCCTCACTCATTTTGTCAAGCATCAGAGGTTCTACAGCACTTTTGAATTTTCCGTGACGGATAATCTGGACATCAATTTCCAGTTTTTCGAGGAGGCCTTTTATAAATGAAGTCCTGACACTCAATCCGTGAAAATCAATCATTCCTTCCGGTGCTATAAATATCTTATCTGCGACAGTAGCAAGATAATATGCCTTTTGGCCGTAAATAGCGCCATAAGAGTAAATAAACTTACCGCTTTCCTTAAAGTCTTCGAGAGCTTCTCTTATTTCCGAAACTGTGGCAAACCCTGCCGGAATAACCGACAAATCAAGGTATATCCCCAGTATTCTGCTGTCGTTTTTCGCATTTTTTATACTTTTTAAAATATCATTTAAACCGGAAACGGTTTTTAAATCACCGAGAGGAGTTATGTTGAAAGGTGTGCTCGGAGTTCGTTCCGGTATGTCATAATCCAGTTTTAGTTGTAAAACCGATTTGTTGTTAACAACTACCTCTTCTGTTTTTGTTAGCGAAACCATCGCCATTACAAAGGAGAAGAACAGGAAAAAAAGTATTATAGAGGTCAGTATAAAGCCGACCATTGACGCAAACATAAATTTAAAGAAGTCTTTCATAAAAATGATATTTATATTTTGAATGCAATAATAGTAAAAATGTGTTTAATAGCATTGGAGAAAATGGATTTATGTCAAAAATCGGGATTTGAACCTGATATTTTTCGGAAACAGGTTGGAAATAGGATTGATAATTGTACTTTTGCGCTTTCAAATTTGTAAAAATGAGCAGGGCTATATTACTTCTCGGCGGAAATATGGGCAACAGGATGAATCTGCTTGGTGAGGCTCGTAATTTGATTGAAGAGCGAATCGGCAGGATAGTCAAATCATCTTCAGTTTATGAGACTGAGCCTTGGGGATTTTCAAGTGACCTGACATTTCTTAATCAGGTTGTTATTATTGAGTCGGCAATTTCACCGAATAAAATGCTTGATGAGATTCACAGGATTGAAACAAAGCTTGGGAGAAAACGAAATTCATCCGGGTATGAACCGAGAACAATGGATATTGATATTCTTTTTTACGACCATTTGACGGTTAATGAAAGCGACCTGATAATTCCCCATCCGAGGTTGCACAACCGGAGATTTACCCTGCTTCCTCTTGCTGAAATTGCAGGAGAATATGTCCATCCGGTTTTAAATGAACGCCTTGATGTGCTTGCCAAAGAGTGTAATGATACCTCAAAGGTTGATTTAATTGAGAAAATAGAAAGCAGTTAATGTCATCGGGTGATATGAAATATGACTACATTGCAATTGAAGGCAATATCGGAGCGGGAAAGACCTCTCTTGCAAAAATGATAGCCGAGGAATACAATGCCAGGCTTATCCTTGAGCGTTTTGCCGACAATTCCTTCCTTCCGAAGTTTTATAAAGACCCTGATAAATATGCATTCCCTCTTGAAATGTCTTTTCTTGCCGACAGGTATCAGCAATTAAAAGATGAGTTGTCAAGAAGTGATATGTTCAAGAGTTTCATCATTGCCGATTATTTTATTGACAAGTCATTGATTTTTGCAAGAAAAACACTGCAAAACGATGAGTTTTTATTGTATTCAAGGCTTTTCGGAATAATAAACTCGGCATTGCCTAAGCCCGACCTGATTTTATACTTATATAATAATGTAAAACAGTTAAAGGAGAATATTTTAACCAGGGGCAGGGATTATGAAAAGGAGATTGAGTATTCATACCTCGAAAAGATACAATCGGGATATCTTGACTACTTTAAAACCTTGAAAGGACTTAGAATAGTAATTGTGGAGACTGTAAATCTTGACTTTGTACATAACAGAAGTGATTATTTTCGATTAAGGGAGTTGTTAAACAAAAATTATGATGAAGGTATTCACACGATAACTTTCTGAATAAACAGTCCGATATTATTATTTTGTAAAGGTATTTTGTTTTTTTTGATACGGTTAGAACTTTTATTGCTACCTTTGTTCCCACATTGGGAAAACGGAATTCATTAGTAGATATTTCGTACTATTAAATAGAAGCTGTAAGTTGTTGTGTTGTAGGTTGTAATGTAAATGGCATAAATATTGAGAATATTTTTTTGTAAAAAAACTTGACTTTGTGTCTTTTTTTTTTCAATATTTGCATAATATTTTGAATAATATAGATACAACAATGATATTACATTGTGAATTTATAAATTTAAGTTACCAACAACTGAATATTAATAAAAAAGTTAATTAACGTAAAATAGCATTAAAAGGTTTCATATTTTTGAAAATTATTGAAAGTAGTAATAGAGAAAAACTTACCATTATGAAAAAAAATTATCAGATTGTATTAAGATTATTTACGGTAGCACTCATGTTCGGATTGGTGAGTACTACCTTTGCACAAAATGCAAACAGAGCTGACGGAAGCAAAAAGCTTACTTACCAGTGGTACTTAAACGGACATTTTGGAATTACACAGGCATTTTGCGATATTCAAGCGGGTGATTTCGGCTTTGATGCCTTGAATGGCCAGAATATGAATGTTGCCGGAGGATTACGTCTTGGTAAACATATTAGTCCTGTTTTTGGCGTTTTCCTGAACGGTGATTTCGGAAAATTGCAGGGGTACAGTGGTGTTGATGTTAAGAAAAAGATTTTTGAAACTGATTATATGGAAGGATTTCTGGGGGCAACAGTGAGCTTCTCAAATCTGTTTGGAGGTTATAAACCGAGATTGGTAAATATCTATGGTTTGGTTGGTATTGGAATGATTAATTTTAAACCTGCCGTATGGAATCAGGATCCAAACGATGAAGGAAACAAGATTGGTGATCAGTTGGATATCCCTAACAAAGCTGAAAAAGCCTGGGGTGAAGGTGGAGGAACAACAGAAGCGGTTCTTCCGGTTGGCCTCGGAATAGATTTCAGATTGAACGACCGTTGGGATATAAACGTTGAAGCCAACTACAGAATTGTTGACGGTGATAAATTAGACGGTTATGTTTCCGGCGAAAATACAGATGCATACACACTTTATTCTGTTGGAGCAGGCTATAGTTTCGGACAGGGGAAATCGTCTAAAATTAATATTGAAACAGAACCGACAACACTTTCTATTG
>CAYOZZ010000019.1:0-3056 GCA_964408535.1 uncultured Bacteroidales bacterium
AATATCCTTGTCTGTTTTAAACTCAACGACTTTATGCCCACCCGGCATAATATCAAAGAAATTATCAGTAAAAAAGCCGTCTTCATCAATTGAAAGATATACATTTTTTGCAAGTTTGTCTGCGGCAAGGATTATCCGGTAACCGCCGGGAGTTGTTTTGATGTTTTTCGTAAGTCCCGGCTCAGGCAGGTTCAGATTTTTCGGCAGGGCGAAATAATAATTCTTTTCCGACAGCGGCAACTCTTTCCAAATCACCTTTGCAGATAAAACAATTCTATCCGGTTCGGCTTCTTTTATAAAATCTTTAATTCCGGTTCTGAAAAAGATCCCGGCCGAATTTTTTTCAATATCTGCCGGAATGGTTTTGCTCCATAGCTTGTGCCCCTCAAAATCAGTTAGTTTCAATTCAAGATTTGCCTGATATGCTTTTTGCTCGTCCGAAACAATGTAAATCCGTAAAGAGTCATTCTCCTTTTCAAAAGATATCAGCACCGGTTTATATGCCTCCCTGACGAAATAGTGCAGAGCTTTCCACCTGTTAAAATAATCAACACTCGACCAGGAGATCACAGGCCAGCAATCATTCAGTTGCCAGTAGAGGGTTCCCATACAGTACGGTTTTGCACGGCGGTGGGCCTCAATTGCTTTTGTCACTCCGTAAGCTTGCACTAACTGACTGACATAACCGTATTTCTCAAAATCATCCGGCACCCTGTATTCCCTTCTCATATAAGTGTTTATCAGCTTCAGTCCGCGCGGATGTTTATCATGATTTCGCAACGCTTTTGAATCAAGCCGAAGGTCTGCCGAATCAAGGCAGGCACGTAGTGTTCTGATGTCGGGAAATCCCTGAAATCCGTATTCGCTCATAAACCTTCCGACCTTTTCCTCGTACATTTCAAACGGCTCTTCTCCCCACCATACGCCCCAGTAGTGCATATCGCCTTCATACATCGCCTCCTTGTGTCCCCAGCCTGTCCGCGGGGAAGAAGGGATGTAACTTATTCCGGGAGAATATTTCCCGACGACTTCCGGCAATATCTTTTCAAACAAATTAAGATACCCGCTCCATATTTCAATTGAGTCCTTTTTTGAATAACCGAGTGACTTTTGCCAGCCCCAGTTGTGCCATCCCTCATCCGATTCGTTATTTCCGCACCAGAGTGCTATGGAAGGGTGATACTGGATACGTTTTACCTGCTCTTCAGCCTCTTTCTCAACGTTATTCAAAAAAGCGGTATCCCCGGGATACATATTGCAGGCAAACATAAAATCCTGCCACACAAGTATTCCCTTTTCATCACAAAGATTATAGAATCTGTCGTCTTCGTAAACACCTCCTCCCCATACGCGCAGCATATTCATATTTGCATCCGCGGCAGATTGAATCGTCTTGGTGTAATCGTTTGCCGTAACACGTGTAAGAAAATTGTCCTGCGGTATATAATTGGCACCTTTTATGAACAGCGGTACACCGTTCAGCCTGAAGTAGAAACTCTCGCCAATGGAATCGGGCTGCTGTACAAGTTCGAGGGTTCTGACACCGATTCGCCTGTGTTTTTGGTCAATGGAATAATTGGTTTGCATTAAAAACCTGAAATGATACAGTTTCTGTTTCCCAAGTCCGTTTGTCCACCAGAGTTCCGGTTTATCAATATAAAAAGTTACGGGATACTCTTTGATTCCCGGTTCAAGCCTGACTCTTACCTTGTTGATTATTTCGTTTTCATCATCATCAAAAACCGAAAGAAAACCGTCCTGCTCAAGTGATGATTCTATTTCAAAATAGGATGTGTAAAAAGCCGAATCTTTTGTCACCGAATCCTGAGCAATTCTGATATTTTCAATCCGTGCATCTTTCCACGTGCGGAGGTAAACGGGTTTCCAGATACCCATTGTTATGAACCGCGGACCCCAGTCCCAGCCATACTGGTAAGGTGCTTTTCGTGTGAATGCACGGCTGTCGGGCAATTTATACGGGAGTTTTGAGGCTTTCACGGAATCAATTTTCAACGGGCTGTAAAATTTTACAGTTAATTCATTGTTGCCCGTTTTCAGTTTGCCTTTGCAGTCAACCGTCCACTTTCTGAACATATTATCAGTTGTTAGGACTTTTTGCCCATTCAGGAAAACATCTGCATAAGTATCAAGTCCGGTAAAAACGATTTCGATATGATCGTTTTTCAAAAGTTCTTCATCCGCCTGGAATGTTGTCTTGTAAATCCAGTCTGTTTCGCCTATCCATTGCAGTTGCTGTTCATTATCTCCAAAAAAAGGGTCTTCAATTAACTTGTTAGCAAGAAGGTCTGTTTGAACGACGCCGGGAATATCTGCCTTATGCCAGTCACTTTTTCCAATCTCAGAAAACTGCCGGTTTTTGTTAAGCTCCTTTTCTGATACGGGCCGGCGTATGCAGGAAAAATTAACAACAACAATCATTAATATCCAAAAGAATGGAATTCTTTTCATTTATTTTATTTTCAACTTATTGAATCAGGTGTAATTTCCATTTTCCATACCCCTGCATCCCCTATAAAGGGGAAAAGTGTAATAAAAAGATGTAAATTTGCATCAACAGGAAATATCTTAATAATAGTTTACTATCTTCAATAATTGCCTGTTCATTTTTTTTACAAAAATACGGAAAAGATTGTAAAGGAATAATAAATGCCACAATTACCAATAATAAAAACATACAAAAGCGAATATTTTATATTAAGACTCTCACAAATCACCGGTAAATTCCCAAAACCTTTAATACTATCCCCATAGCGGCATAGTCCAACTCAATTGTATTAATCATCACCTCATTATCCTTTCTCTGAAACAGTCGTTTTTAATTCCTTTTTTTCGTATCTTTGCTGCTTTGTGATGTGACGATTAATACAATTCTTTAACGTTGTATGCCATGCAAAAAAAAGAGCCACCATACAAATAGCACATTTGGTTTTCACCGACACACGAGCAAGTGCTAAAAAACCAAAAGAGTTATTTTTTGCTAACGCTCGATAAAAAGAAATAAATTATGAGTACAGAATTAACAATAAAGAAATTAT
>CAYOZZ010000020.1:0-12509 GCA_964408535.1 uncultured Bacteroidales bacterium
TACCTTTCCCGGTAATTGCATCAATACCCGAATGGTATTTAAAATTGGATTTGGGTGGTAAATTATTTGATTCCAGGGTTGATAATTTTGAGTTTGTCACCCAGGGAGGATTCCCCAAAACCAAAACCCTCTCGTTTTCATGCTGTTGTGACAATTGTTTAAAATCAAAATCAAAAATATTTTTATGTATAATATTTATTTTCGGCACATTAACACCTTCATTATTCAGGAAAAAATCTAAAACAGCAAATTTTGTTTCCCAAATATAAGGTTTGTAAATCTCAATTCCGTAAATACTTTTTATTCCAGTAAAAAATTTTAAACTTGAAATAATAAAAACACCTTTACCACAGGTAGGTTCAATAATTATTTCAGGTGTAAATTCTTCTTTCTTTATAAAACTGCATATTCTGTCACTCAAAATTTCGTTTGTCTGGAAATCACCATACTCAGCTCTGTCGGGTTCACTGATAACTAAAGCGGTACTTTGAATAGTGTTAAATAAAATATCTATTTCATTTTGTGTTTCAAAAAAGAGTTGAATACCGCAAATTTTCGCCAATATCGTATTAAGGCTCGTTTTATCATAACTACTATAATCCTTAAAGAAAGAAATAACAGTATCGGTTATATTTGCATTGAAGACCTGCATATCTGATTATATATTATCAACAATTTTTGTAATTCCACTAACTTTTTCTTTTAAAGAAACAATCCTTCCATATTGCAGTCTCCATTGTAATGCATTTGAAATAGTTAAATAACCTAACACAGGTGGGGAATCAAGTATTTGTCTTGCAATTTTACCAAGAGTTATTTCATCGGCAGGTATATTCCTGTCACTTAAATACGCAGAAATATCCTCTTCGTTTGCACCGTCTTTAACCATCTCAATTAATCTCTTTGTAGTAGTATAATCTGCTGTTCTTTCTTTATTAATAAACGAACAACTTATAAAATTCAATATGGCAGTTTCATTTTCAGAATTATCAGTTTTATCATAAACAAAAACTAAAAGATTATATCCTAATCCGAATATTTTTTGTTTTGCATCTTTAAACGGGCTTGATGATTGAGGCTGCTTTATTGATGTAACTTTTATATCTGTGTTTATTCCAGGTGACGGCAAATCAATACCTCTCGCCGGGTTCCCGCGTTCAACAACAAAACTCATTTCAAGAAACGCCTTAAATTTATGTTCAATATATGTACCGACAGCTTTTCCGTCGGTTATTCCATACAGAAAACTATTCTCATTTTTCGACTCCAGAATGCAAAACCTTTCTGCAGTTTCTATTAGCTTATCAATTGTTAATACTTCTTTTTTTAATGTTTTTTTGCTCATAGGTCACATTCTACGTATTAAAATATATTTTACAAAAATAGTCAATTCGGCAGAACAGAATTTTTATAACTATTATTTTTTAATAAAGATATTGGAAAACAAAGATAATTCTCTAATTTTATCGCCAATTTTAAATCACAAAACTGTAAAACCTGTGGCAATAAAAACAGCAGTAGTCATATTAAACTGGAACGGCAGGAAATTTCTTGAAGATTTTCTGCCCGGAGTTATTGCAAATACAGGTATGGATGCTGAGGTTATTGTAGCCGACAATAACTCGTCAGACGATTCAGTTGAATTCCTGACAAAAAATTTTCCCGACATCAGAATTATTAAAAACCGGTTTAACGGCGGTTTTGCAAAGGGGTACAATGATGCACTCGCTCAGGTTGATGCAAAATACTACGTATTGCTTAATTCAGATATTGAGGTAACTCCAAACTGGGTAAAACCTGTCATTGATTTGATGGAGAGCGATGAAACAATAGCGGCTGCACAACCGAAACTTCGCTCTTTTTACGAAAGGGAAAAGTTTGAGTATGCCGGAGCAGCAGGCGGTTTTATTGATAAATACGGTTACCCGTTTTGCAGAGGAAGAATTTTCCAATCATTAGAAACCGACAACGGACAATTTGATGATAATCAGGAAATTTTCTGGGCTACCGGAGCCTGTATGTTTGTCAGGGCGGAGGTTTTTCATAAACTCGGTGGTCTCGACTCAAGATTTTTCGCTCATATGGAGGAGATTGACTTTTGCTGGCGTGCAAAAATACAGGGATACAAAATAATGTATTGCGGCAACTCAACGGTTTACCACGTTGGGGGAGGTACGCTACCGAAACAGTCGTGGAAAAAGACCTACCTTAATATGAGAAACAACAGCATTATGATGTTCAAAAACCTGCCTCAAAACAGGCTGCTGAAAGTTTTCATTGCCAGACTTTTCCTTGACGGTGCGGCAGCCCTGAAATTTCTTGTTGACGGAGGTTTTAAAAACCTGTTCGCCGTTGTAAAAGCACACTGGAACTTTTTTGCAATGATTCCCGAACTTAGAAAAGAAAGGAAAAAGGCACAAACTAAACCGGTATCAAAAATTTACCTGAAAAATATCGCCTTCGAACACTTCCTGAAAGGAAAAAAGAAGTTTGATGAACTTGATAAAACAAAATTTTCATAGAATCACTTTTCAGCAAAACTTAGCAGGGCAAGTCTGTACGAATCAAGCCCGAAACCTGTTATTGTGCCTTTTGCTCCCGGGGCAATAAGCGATATATGCCTGTAATCTTCCCGCGCGAAAATATTGGAAATATGAACCTCCACGACAGGGGTCTTAATTGATTTTACGGCATCGGCAATGGCAACGGAAGTGTGTGTGTAGCCTCCGGCATTTAAAATAATTCCGTCATACGAGAAACCTGTATCGTGTAGCTTATTGATAATTTCTCCTTCAACATTACTCTGATAATATTCAATCTCCATATCAGAAAATTCATTTTTTAGTTCTTTCAGATATTCCTCAAAAGAAATACCCCCATAAATTGAAGTCTCCCTTTTACCAAGAAGATTAAGGTTCGGACCGTTGATTATTATTATTCTTTTCAAAATATTTTTCTTTCTCAAGTTTACAAAAAAATATTAATAGTAAAACTGTTTTTTACTCCAAAATCTTATCAAGATATTCCCTAACCTTGTCAGGACCGGGATCAATTGCAATTATTTTTCCCTTTCCGTCAATCAGGAAAGTCATACCACCCGAAAAAGGGATATCATATTTTTTCCAAATGCTGTTTTTATCATTTAATTCAACTAAATTCAACCAGGGGAACTTATACCTTTCGATTGCCTGCTTCATCTTATCGGTATTCTTTTTTTCTCTGGCAACACCTATAACCGTAAATCCCTTATCTTTATACTCTTCATACACAGGAATCATAGCTTTACTTTTGGCAATACAGGGGCCACACCATGATGCCCATAAATCAAGAAATGTTGCCTTATGATTGTCAATTATTTCAGAGATTCGAACCTCATTACCATCAAGGTCAGGAGCAGTAAAATCAATATATTTCCCACCTACAACGGCGCGTTTCATTCCCTCAATCATACCTCTTGCAATTGCAGTGTAAGGGTGGTCGGGAAACTTATCGGCAAAAACGGGAAAAGTTTTCACAATCAACTCTTCAGTAGTCTTGCTCCTGTCATTATTTAAAACATCCCGTATAAGAAAATAGAATGTTGCAATTGACGGATTCTCTGCCATATAATCATACTGCCATTCCGATCTCTTATCATAAATTTCTTCAATTTTACCCACAACGACCCGTGCTTTTGGCGACAAATCTTCTTTTGTTTCCTGAATTTTTGTTAACTCTTTATAAATGACATTTAATGAATCCATATTATCCGTTGCGCTGATTTTTTCATAAAGGATATTCGCCTTTTCACTCCAGTATTCGCCACTATCTATCAAGGTCTGAGTTTCTTTGTATAACGGATCAGTTTCAGGAGAAAACTGTTCCTTCATAAGTTTTTCTATCTCATAATATTCCTTAGTTACAGCTCCTCCATCAATAATATTCTTTTCGCAATCATCCTTAGGATATAATGTTAAATCAACTGTTCCCGGTTCTGCAAAAAAAATAATCGCATGCCAGGCTCCCTGTTGTAACTCATCCAGAAATATCAGTTGGTAAGCCTCAATATCCTTAATATCTATCTCATATTCAAAGTGATTATTCACAATAGGTATTCCGATTTCAGCCATTCTGAAATTTTCTGTTGCCTTCAGCAAAAGCAAGGTGTCACTGTCCCTGTCAACTACCGTTCCTTTTATAATGCATTTATTGTTATTTTTAACACTACAGGAAAATAAAAGTAATGCCGACAATGTGAGAAATGTAAATACTCTAAAAAAAGGTTGGTTTTTCATAGCAGATAAATCTTATGATTTTTAATTCTTCAAAATTATAAAAAAATTTAATTCATCCCGCCTTATGCTATGGTTTTTTTGAATTGTTGAATTATTGAATTGTTGAATTAATGAATTAGTGGATTAGGCGGGATAACCCCGATTTAGTTCAATATATTTTCCCAAACGAATTTGAAGTATAGTAATGGAAGATTGGTGTTGTCTGAGGTTATGAAACCGTTACAGGATTAAATCAGGGCTATCAGGATGTTTCACATACTTTCACCACACAAAAAAACCTGCAATACCCTCCATTCACTGAATGCTGATATTGCAGGTTTTGCTATAAAATTCAATAATCTTTAATACCTGTAGTGCTCAGGTTTATACGGTCCATCTACCGGAACACCGAGATAATCGGCCTGTTCCTGAGTCAGTTTTGTAAGTTTAACGCCAATCTGCTCAAGGTGGAGGCGTGCAACCTCTTCATCAAGTCTTTTCGGAAGGCGGTAAACACCAATCTCAAAATCTTTCTGCCAAAGCTCAATTTGTGCAAGCGTCTGATTTGTGAATGAATTACTCATCACGAATGAAGGATGGCCTGTTGCACAACCAAGATTCACAAGACGGCCTTCGGCAAGCAGGAATATCTCGTGTCCGTCAGGGAAAATATACTTGTCAACCTGAGGTTTGATATTTACTCTTTTAATATCAGGTGCAGCATTTAAAGGCTCAACCTGAATTTCATTATCAAAATGGCCGATGTTGCACACAATCGATTGATCTTTCATTGCTCTCATATGCTCTACTGTGATAACATCTTTATTCCCTGTTGTTGTCACAAAGATATTACCCTCTTTCACAGCCTCTTCCATTGTTGTAACCTCAAAACCTTCCATCGAAGCCTGCAAAGCATTGATCGGATCAATTTCGGTAACAATTACACGGGCACCGTAGCCCTTCATTGACTTTGCACTTCCTTTACCAACGTCTCCATAACCTGCAACAACGACAACTTTACCTGCAATCATAACATCAGTAGCTCTTTTTATTCCGTCTGCAAGCGACTCACGGCAGCCGTAAAGATTGTCGAATTTAGATTTTGTAACAGAGTCGTTTACATTTATTGCCGGGGCTTTCAGCTTACCGGCTTCCATCATCTGATAAAGACGATGAACACCTGTTGTCGTCTCTTCCGAAATACCTTTCAGTTTTTCAACAGCTCTCTGCCATTTTGTTTTGTCCTCAACATATGTTGCCTGCAACTGACGCATTAACGCCCCTTCTTCTTCACTATTTGTCTTTTCATTCAGCAGGTCCGGATTTGCTTCAATTTCAGCTCCTTTGTGCATAAGTAATGTGGCATCGCCACCATCGTCAACGATAAGGTCAGGGCCGTCACCGTCGGGGAATGTCAGTGCCTGATTTGTACACCACCAATATTCATCAAGGGTTTCACCCTTCCAGGCAAACACCGGGATTCCGCGCTCTGCAATAGCTGCAGCTGCATGATCCTGCGTTGAGAAGATATTACAACTCGCCCAACGCACCTCAGCACCAAGCTCAACAAGAGTCTCAATCAAAACCGCAGTTTGAATTGTCATATGCAACGAACCGGTAACACGTGCACCCTTCAAAGGCTTCTCAGCCGAATATTTTTTTCTTATTGCCATCAGGCCGGGCATCTCTTTCTCGGCAATTTCAATCTCTTTTCTACCCCATTCGGCAAGATTTATATCGGCTACTTTGTAAGCCAAATTTCTATCAACAACTAAAGTTTCCATATTATTAATTTAAAATTATATCTGCTTTAAAAAAGTTTGCAAAATTACTTATAATTCCGGAAGTACCAATAATTATTTTAATAATCAATCTCCAACGACAATTGGTCTTTTAACTTTTTAAGGGCAGGATTTTTCTCAACCATTTTATCATATTTATCGTGTGAAGTATATGGTTTATCATTGGAAGCCACTTCCACCACTTTGGTTTCAAGCTGTATCCGGTAATTATTCAGCTTCTCACGGAAAATACCGAGCAATTCCGCTTTTTTATCTTTTATCAGATCGGACTGAACCTTATTATCAACCGGCAATGTAATTATATTACCGTTAATTTCCGGCTTATGCTTTGTCAGAGTAGCATAAAAGTTTTTATCGTGCTCAACGGATTTAATATAACCGTCCCACAGACTCATAAACTGTTCGGGAGTAAACTCCTCGGCCGGCTTCTTACTAAGGTCTTCCGGAGTTTCCTCTTTCGGTTTTTCATCAGCTACAGGACTTGAAATTGAGATTGTTCCCGGTATTGATATGTTTGATACGGGTTTCCTGCTGCTTACGGGTTTAGGGGCAGGCTCTTTTGCAACACTTGCCGGTTTCGGCTTCGGTTTGTACTGAGTCTCCTGCTTTTCAACCGGCGGCAGTACAGGCTCGGTTTTCTTCTCCTGTGGTGTGGCTGAAAGAGTGCACATTTGCATAAGTGTAAGTTCAACAAGCAATCTTTTGTTGTTACTTACCTTATAATTTACATCACATTTACTCGTAAGGTCAAGAGCTTTTATCAAAAAATCCACTGAACTGATTCGCGACTGTTCCTTATATTTGTCTTTTATACTGGCTCCAACCTCCAGCAACTTAAGAGTTGCCTCATCCTTGCACACAAGAAGGTTTCGCAGGTGTTCTCCGAATCCGATTATAAAATGCTGACCGTCAAATCCATTATCTATAATATCATTGATTATCAACAAAGTATCCCTGACATCACCTCTGATAATCGAGTCAGTGATTCTGAAATAATAATCATAATCCAGAACATTCAGGTTTTCAATCACCTTTTTATATGTGATATGCTTTCCTCCGAAACTGACTATCTGATCAAAAATAGATAATGCATCCCTCAAAGCGCCGTCAGCCTTTTGGGCAATTATGTGCAATGCGTCGGGTTCGGCGGTTATCCCCTCCTGCCCGGCAACATAAGCAAGATGTGTAGCAATATCTTCAACGGTTATTCTTTTAAAATCATAAATCTGACAACGTGAAAGAATTGTCGGAATAATCTTGTGTTTTTCAGTGGTAGCAAGGATAAATTTGGCATAAGCAGGCGGCTCCTCAAGAGTTTTCAGAAAGGCATTAAAAGCAGCCTGCGAAAGCATATGAACCTCGTCAATTATATAAACTTTATATTTACCAACCTGTGGCGGTATCCTTACCTGATCAACAAGATTCCGGATATCATCAACAGAATTGTTTGACGCCGCATCCAGCTCATGAATATTGAAACTTGCCGATTTATTGAATGAAACACAGGATTCGCATTTATCACATGCTTCCCCTTCCGGTGAAATATTTTCGCAATTTATAGTTTTGGCAAAAATACGTGCACAGGTTGTCTTTCCGACTCCACGGGGTCCGCAAAAAAGAAATGCCTGAGCAAGATGATTATTCAAAATGGCATTCTTCAGAGTACCTGTTATTGATTGCTGCCCCACAACACTGTTAAATGTTTGTGGTCTGTACTTCCTTGCCGAAACAATAAAATTTTCCATTATAATAAAATAGTTAAAAAGTTTTCAAAATTACAATTTTTTAGTAATTTAGTGGTGTGAAATAATCAACTCAATTGTAAATACTTTTTAACAATAAAATAAACAGTTATGGAACGGATATCAAAACTCAACCTGCCAACTGCCTTCGTTTTCATTTTGCTCATACTTAACGGCAGCATCTTTTCACAAACGGCAAAAGACTGGACAATTCTTGCTACTTACACAATCCCGGGTAAGGCATCCGGGCTTGCTTCCGACGGAAACTTTATCTATTTCGGAATTTACGGTTCGGAAGGTGATCATATTTACAAATTTGACCCTGCAACGGGAAACAACGAACTGCTGTTCACCAATAACCAGATTAACGATTGCTACGGTCTGACCTCTGACGGAACAAGTCTCTATATGACAGACCACGTAACAAGCCCATCCGTACCTGCTTATGCAATGCAGTTCGACCTGACAGGCAACCTCTTGTCGCAGTTTGACCTTCCTGACCATTATATGTCGGGTATTGCGTACGACAACGGCGATTTTTGGGTAGCAACATATTACCCCGATCCCGGAACAATTTACAAAGTTGATAATTCGGGAGCAGTATTGTCACAATTCACATCGCCGGATGACCAGCCCTGGGATTTGTGTCTTGAGGGAAGTGATATCTGGGTTGCGGATTATAATGCAAATATGCTCTACAAGACCGATCAATCTGGAAATATTCTCGAATCTCACGAAAGTGAAAATGTAAAACCGGCAGGTGTCGTATTTGACGGCCAGTATTTATGGTACGTTGACGGCGGATTAAATACTAACAGCACATTATATAAAGTTGATCTCGGTGGTGCGGGGACACCTCAGATAACAGTTCCGGTTACA
This sequence comes from uncultured Bacteroidales bacterium, assembly GCA_964408535.1. Classification (GTDB taxonomy): domain Bacteria; phylum Bacteroidota; class Bacteroidia; order Bacteroidales; family JAADJA01; genus JAADJA01. The sequence continues at coordinate 8,677 of CAYOZZ010000020.1, forward strand.
AACTATAATTACGGGAATATTGCCGTCGGCGATTCTGCAGTATGGAATTGCGTTGTACAGAATACGGGTACGGCTGACCTTGAAATTACAAATATTGTTGTTCAGAATGCTGTTCCGGTTTTCTATTATATGACCTTTCCGCAAACAATTTCTCCCGGCGATTTCATTGAGATACCGCTAATTTACAAACCGGCTGAACCGGGAAACTTAAATACGACGGTTGTTATAGAATCGAATGATATAATAAATCCCGGGGTTGATCTATTACTTGAGGGAAATGCCGTTTTTAACGGTCCTCATATTATTGTTTCATCAACATCTCACGATTACGGAAATGTCCGAATCAATGCAACGACAAGATGGTTCCTGCAGGTTGAGAATAACGGAAACCAGCAACTTGAAATTACCGGAATTGATCTTTATACTGAAGATTTTTATATTGATCCGGATATTTCATTCCCTATATATATAAATGTACTGCAAACTGTAGATATCGGATTTTGGTTTAATCCCGGTGAAGCCGGCAATTTATCTGCTACAGCTATAATTTCGCATAACGACAACTCACAGGACCCAATTTCCGTCTCACTCTCGGGAACCGGAATTGAACAGGATTATCCAATAGGTGACGAACTTTGGAACTACACAATATCAGGAGGTTATGACAACAGCATAAAAGCAATAGCACCCCTGCCTGATGTAAGTGGAGACGGAATTGCAGATGTTATTGTTTGCTCGGAAGATGATTTTGTCAGATGTTTCAACGGAAATTCAAACGGAATTGCAGATGTTTTATGGGAAAACGAGGCGGGAACCGTCTATTCTCAAAACGGTATTACCACAATCGAAGATATAAACAACGACGGTTATAACGATGTGATAGTCGGGCTTGCCTGGGGAGTACGGGCAATAAAAGCCCTGTCGGGTAAAACAGGAAATCAGATTTGGATGTACGACACCCACATCTTCGGAGACGGCGGATGGGTTTATCAGGTATGGACAGGTTTCGACTATAACGATGACGGGATTACAGATGTGCTTGCCGCGACAGGTAATGACGGATACAACTCCGGACCTAAACGCTTTTTCTGTCTTGACGGCACCAACGGCACTCCATTGTGGGATACATACACCGACGGGCCTAATTTTGCAGTAATGGGCGTCGAAGATTTCACCGGTGACGGAAAACCCGATGTTGTTGGTGGCTCATCCGATAATTATGAAACACAGGGAATTGTTTACGGAATTAACGGCTCAAACGGAAGTATAGAATGGAGTTTTAATGCCAACGGTACTTCGGTATGGGCTGTCGAGCAACTTGATGACTTTACGGGTGACGGTATCAAAGATATTACGGCAGGCGATTTTGCCGGGAGTTTTTACCTCATTGATGCAACAAACGGTGCAGCTCAATACTCCGGATCGGTAGGCAGTAATCTGATCTTACGATTCGAAAGACTCGATGATGTAAATGGCGACGGTTACGCCGATATTGCTATTGCTCAAAGCGGGACAAGTGCTGTAGTATTCAGCGGTTACAACGCACAGAATATCTGGTTACAATCACTGCCGGATAAAGCCTGGAATATTGACCGTATTGCCGATATTTCAGGTGACGGTATAAATGATGTGATTACGGGCACTCTATACACGAATAATCGCGCCTATTTCCTCGACGGAGTTACAGGTGCAGAATTGGAGTCGGTTTTTTACGGTGAGGCCATTGATGCAATTGCTGCAATTCCGGATATTACAGGGGACGGCTCTATGGAAATGGTTGCCGGCGGCAGAAACGGTTTACTGACTTGTTTTTCAGGCGGGTTAAACAGCTCGGCACTCTCAGCTGACTTCGAAGCTAATCCGACCTCGGGAAGTGCGCCACTTAATGTTCAATTTTCCGACCTGTCGTCAGGTAACGTTACCTCCTGGCAGTGGGATTTTAATAACGACGGAGTTTTTGATTCGGGAGAGCAAAATCCGGTATGGACTTATGAAGATGAAGGATATTTTACCGTCAAGCTTATTGTAAGCGATGGAACGGATTTCGACACTGCCGTAAAAACAGATTATATCTATGTTGATACATTAACGGGAATTACTCACTTGCAAAATATAAATGATATTGCTATTTCACCTAACCCGTTCAAAAACAAAACTGTTATCGGCTTATCCCTTGACAAGGAATCTGAAATTTCGATATCTATTTATGATTTAACGGGTAAAATGATAAAAAATCTTATTGACAAGGAGGCTTATCAGCCTGGCAGACTTGAGATTATATGGGACAGAACGAATAGTGTGGGTATAAAAACAAAACCCGGGCTATATCTATGTATTATAAATGTAAACGATAGAAAAACTATTAAAAAGATAATAGCAGAATAAACCGGAGATATTTAAGAAATATAAAAAATAAATTTTTCTAATAAAACGATTCTCATTTTGGGAAAAGCGGATGAAGTAATATTTTTTCCTATATTTGCAACGGTTTTAAATCAATGAGCAATAGAGTAAACCTAAAAATATTAGCGTTTTTTAAATAATTTTAGTAACATAAAAAGTGGAATGCCGTACTAATGTACTGAATTATGTTATAGAATCAAAGACAAATGCATAAATACTCAATAATTCTGTTCCTGCTATCATTTCAGTTTGCTATCGCTCAGCAAATTCAATGGGGAAAGTATGATGCTTCAAACTCGGAGCTGCCTAATGAATCGGTAAAGTGTATTGCTATTGATTCAACGGGTGGTTTATGGATTGGAACATATATGGGCGGAGTTGCTTTTTTCCGGGATGGAAACTGGACTATTTACAACACTGAAAATTCCGACCTGCCTCACAATTATGTTAATGCGCTTGCAATTGATAAAAACGGTGTAAAATGGATAGGAACCGATGGTGGGGGATTAACAAAATTCGACGGTACTAACTGGACAACATACAAAACATCAAATTCAGGATTGCCTTCAAATGTTGTGATGTCCATATATTGCGATGACAATAATAATGTTTGGATCGGTACCTACTTTGGCGGACTGGCAAAATTCGACGGAACTAACTGGGAAGTTTATAATGAAGATAATTCAGGATTGTTATCAAATAAGGTTGTGGCAATTGCAGAAGATACAAATGGAGTGAAGTGGATAGGCACACAAGGAGGCGGTCTGGCTTCTTTCGACGGGAAAAACTGGAAAGTATTCACCGAAAGCAACTCAAAATTGCCAAATGATTATATCTATTCCATAGCAATAGGAGAAGATAACTCAAAATGGATTGGAACCGGTGGTGGTGGAATCGGTGTCTTTAATGATGTTTTCTGGATAACTCTGAGTAGTGATAATTCAGGATTGACTGACGACAATATCAGGCCGATTGTAATTGACTCCGACAATAAAAAATGGATAGGAACATACATTGGCGGATTGAATATATTTAATGACGCTGAATGGAAAGCATTTGATTTTCAAAACTCTCCTATTCCTGATGACGAAATTACCTGTATGACTTTAAACAACCACACAGTTTATATAGGGACAGAAAGATCAGGTATCATTACTGCCGAAGATACAACTTACAAAACTCAGGCTGCCGTTCCTGCAATAGCTGTTACTGAAACGGAAATACCGGCAGGGGAAAATGACACTCTTGCCCCCGTTATACCCCAAGAAGATTATTCCGGTGCATTAAACAGAATCGTACTTACTTTTGATGCTGCCGACATTCATTTTAATCCTGAGCGCCTGAAACAGTATATAAGGTCCTTTAAAATACTTCTTAACAGAAGAGAGCGAATTGATGACACTTATGATGTCACTATACTGATCTATTCA
>CAYOZZ010000021.1:0-15624 GCA_964408535.1 uncultured Bacteroidales bacterium
AGGATTCAGAGTATTATTAAAATTCAGGAAGGGTTAAAAGCTAAATTGCATTAACCCCGTGATTATTCCAACTAATCCATTAGTGAAACTCATAGTGCCTAAGACGGTGAAGTGCGTCAACCCTTAAAGGTTAGCAAGGTATGACTTGCATCAAAGTTTCTGCATATCACCGGTTGCAAAACAATTCCATACAGTGTCATCGGGAGGAGGTGCTGTAAAAATCATCTTTCCCTTTTTTACGGGATGGAGAAATTCAATTGTATGAGCATGGAGATGAATGGAGGCATCTTTGTTGGTTCTGCGGTAGCCGTATTTTATATCTCCTTTAATCGGGCATCCGATAAAGGCAAGCTGCGCACGTATCTGGTGGTGACGCCCCGTGAGCAATTCGATTTCAAGCAGATGATATCTGTCACTGCTTGCGATATGTCTGTAGATTAATTCAGCCTTTTTTGAGTTCTTCCGCTCTTTGATTGAGGCAAAAGATTTGTTCTTTTTTGTGTCCCTATATATATAATGTATAAGATGACCCGTTTTTTCAGCCGGCTTTTCCTTAACAACAGCCCAATAGACCTTCTTTATCGTATGCTCTTTCAGCATTTGATTAAGTCGTGTCAATGCCTTGCTTGTCCGGGCAAAGATTATTAGTCCGCTGACCGGCCTGTCAAGACGGTGGACTACTCCAAGAAAGACATCACCGGGTTTATTGTATTTATCTTTAATATACTTTTTGACCATCTCACTTAACGGTTCATCACCCGTTTTGTCACCCTGTACAATCTGCGAAGGTCTTTTGTTGACAATGATGATATGGTTGTCTTCGTATATTATTTGATCTTCCAATATCTATATTTTTATTTCTAAATAATGATAAGCGTGGAGGCTTGTCACATTTTACGGGTTTTGTCAGTATCTTTAGCTCACAAACCCATAACCCTTAACTCATAACCCTTAACTCATAACCCTTAACTCATAACCCTTAACGCAATACTCATTACTCACCCCTCTCCGGTAAGTTTTTGAAATACCGATTCGAGGCTTTGTTCCGTTTTTTGCATCGAAAGGACTGTTAATTCCCGGCCAACTGCAAACTTAAAAATCTCCTCACGGATATCTTTTTCCGGCTCCGATTCCAGTTCGTATATATTCTCACCAACCGTTCTTACTTTGTTGACATTTGAAATATTCAGAAGCAAACCCGAATCAACCGTTTTATTAAACTCTACTTTTATAATATTTACATTTGAACTCCTTCCGACAAGGTGTCCTGTTGTGTCGTCAGCAACAATTTTTCCCTTGTCAATAATTATCGCCCTGTCGCAGACAGCCTCAACCTCCTGCATTATGTGGGTTGAGAGCATAACCGTCTTTTCACGGCCTATCTCTTTTATCAGATTTCTGATATCAAGCAATTGGTTGGGATCAAGTCCTGATGTCGGTTCATCAAGGATAAGAACTTCGGGATTGTGAATCATTGCCTGTGCAAGCCCGACCCTCTGTCTGTATCCCTTTGATAATGCACCAATCTTTTTTGACTGCTCAGGACCAAGTCCCGTAATATCTATCATCTCAGCGACACGTTTTTTCCTGTCTTTGATTCCGTAAACTCCTGCTGTATATTCAAGATATTCCTTAATATACATATCAAGATAAAGAGGATTGTTTTCGGGCAGGTACCCAACTCTTTTCCTGACCTCAATAGATTGTTCATAAATATCAAAACCGTTGACAGTAACCTCTCCCGATGTAGGGGGAATAAAACAGGTTATGATTTTCATCATAGTTGATTTTCCTGCCCCATTGGGACCCAGAAGACCAACAACTTCCCCTGCATCAATCGAAAAAGAGACATCATCAAGAGCTTTTTGCTTTCCGTAAAGCTTTGTTATATTTTTTACTATTATAGACATAAACTCAAAATTCAAAACTCAAAAATTCCCTTTGCAATTCAACAGGTGGCTTTCCAGTGCTGTTGCCGGCTCTTAATGACCGGTTGTTCCGCCCCTTCTAAAAATCAAAAATGCGACAAGCGTCCAACTTGTCATTTATCATCTAATCCTTTTGTTTATCAATAATTACGTTTTATAAAAACTGCAAGGTTTGCCAGCCGAACTGACAAACTCATAACCCCTAACGTTTCAGCCTTACAGGTTTTTACCGTGACAATGTTTATATTTTTTACCACTGCCGCAAGGACAGGGGTCATTTCTCCCGATTTTTTTCTCCCTTTTTACCGGCTGTGTTTTCTGTTCCTGCTGTGTATTGCTGTGAGCCTGCGACAATAAATCGGAACGTCCTTCCTTAAGTTTCGACATATCTGTCCTCCTCGGTATCTGAGCCTCCTGAAGCTTAGCCTCTCTTCCGGGTAAGTGACATTTCACGAGAAAGGCATCAATCTCCTTGTTGATTCTTTGAATCATTGTTTTAAAAAGCTCAAAAGATTCAAATTTATAAATCAACAGGGGGTCTTTCTGTTCATAGGTTGCCGCCTGCACAGATTGCTTCAGGTCATCCAGTTCGCGAAGGTGCTCTTTCCAGGCATTGTCAATATAGCTCAATGTCACACCCTTTTCAATGGCAAGCAGCACTTCCTGCCCATCATTCTCAACAGCCTTTTTCAGGTTTGCAACGACCTGCATCTCTTTTTTACCGTCAGTTACCGGAATTGCAATATTTTCATATTGTGAGTTATTCTCATAAACATCTTTTATTACCGGCATTGCACTTTCGCGAATTCTTTCATTTTTCAGTTTGTAAGCCTTATAAACTTTATCGAAAAGCTGTTCGGTAATATCATCTGTTTTCATTGAAAGGAAATCTTCTTCGGAATACGGATTCTCAACGGCAAAAACCGTCATAAGCTCACGTCCGAACCCTTCATAATCCCTGTTGTCCTGATGTTCGATAACAATCTGTTCTATTGCATCATACATCATATTTGAGATATCAATTGCAAGTCTTTCCCCGAAAAGGGCATGACGACGTTTTTTATAAATAACCTCACGTTGCTGGTTCATCACATCATCATATTCAAGCAGTCGTTTACGGATACCGAAGTTGTTTTCCTCTACTTTTTTCTGTGCTCTTTCAATGGACTTTGTAATCATTGAGTGCTGAATAACCTCACCCTCCTTAATACCCATACGGTCCATTATTTTGGCAATTCTTTCGGAGCCGAACATCCTCATCAGGTCATCTTCAAGACTGACAAAGAACTGCGAGCTTCCCGGATCGCCCTGACGACCGGCACGACCACGCAACTGACGGTCAACACGTCTTGACTCGTGCCGTTCGGTTCCCACGATGGCAAGGCCTCCCGCTTCTTTCACTCCCGGGCCAAGCTTAATGTCGGTACCACGACCGGCCATATTGGTTGCAATAGTAACGGTTCCGGCCTGTCCGGCCTCCTTAACAACCTGAGCCTCACGCTGGTGAAGTTTAGCATTCAATACGTTATGTTTTATCTTTCGTCTGTTAAGCATCCTGCTTAATAGTTCAGAAGTCTCAACCGAAGTTGTACCGACCAAAACAGGCCTTCCCGCTTTAACCAGCTTATCAATTTCATCAATAACGGAATTGAATTTTTCTCTTTTTGTCTTAAAGACCATATCCTCTCTGTCATCTCTGATTATCGGCTTATTCGTGGGAATCACAACGACTTCCAGTTTGTAAATATCCCAGAGTTCACCGGCTTCCGTTTCGGCAGTACCTGTCATACCGGCCAGCTTCTTATACATCCTGAAATAGTTCTGGAGAGTAATGGTAGCATACGTTTGTGTTGCGGCTTCAACTTTAACATCTTCCTTGGCTTCAATGGCCTGATGTAAACCGTCGGAATACCTTCGGCCTTCCATAATACGCCCCGTCTGCTCGTCAACAATTTTCACCTTATTGTCAATTATCACATACTCAACATCTTTTTCAAACATTGTGTATGCTTTTATCAATTGATTGACAGTATGTACTTTCTCTGACCTGATTGAGAAATTTCGCAGCAGCTCATCTTTTTTCTCTGCCTTTTCACTTTCGGACAGATCGGATTTTTCAAGCTCTGCAAGATCAGCACCAATATCAGGAAGAATATAGAATTCAGGGTCATTGGCAACATCATTCACAAAATCAATTCCTTTGTCGGTAAGATCAACGGAATTATTTTTTTCATCAATCACAAAATAGAGCTCATCCGTTATGATATGCATATTTTTTGCCTGTTCCTGCAAATAAAAGTTTTCCGTTTTCTGCATCAATAGCCTGTTACCCTCTTCGCTGAGCAGTTTTATAAGGGCTTTATTCTTCGGCAATCCTTTATATGCCCTAAGGAGTAATTCTCCCGCTTTCTTTTCATTGCCGGAATCGGACTTGTCGGCAAGTAATTTTTTTGCCTCAGCAATTATTTTTGTAACAAGTGATTTTTGTGCATTGTATAGTCTTTGGATATGCGGTTTAAAATCATTAAACTCCTGGTCGTCACCTTTGGGTGTCGGGCCGGAGATTATCAGAGGTGTTCTCGCATCGTCAATAAGTACAGAGTCAACCTCATCCACAATTGAATAATTATGAACTCTTTGCACGAGTTCATCAGGGAAGGCTGTCATATTATCCCTCAGGTAGTCGAAACCGAATTCATTATTTGTTCCATAGGTTATATCGGCAAGGTATGCTTCCCTTCTCGGTTGTGAGTTCGGCTGGTGTTTATCAATACAATCAACCTTAAGACCATGAAATTCATGCAATACACCCATCCATTCGGAGTCACGTTTTGCAAGATAATCGTTCACGGTAACAATATGAACACCTTTTCCCGGAAGTGCATTCAGATATACAGGTAACGTAGCAACAAGGGTTTTACCTTCACCCGTCGCCATCTCTGCAATTTTACCCTGATGAAGGACTATACCCCCTATTAACTGAACATCATAATGTACCATATCCCACTTAATAAGATTTCCGCCTGCCATCCACTCATTTTTATAATGAGCTTTATCGCCTACAATAGTCACATGGTCTCGTGTAGCAGCAAGCTGCCTGTCAAAATCATTTGCAGTAACCACAACCTCATCATTTTCCTTAAACCTGCGGGCTGTCTCTTTCATTACTGCAAAAGCCTCCGGAAGAATCTCATTCAGTTTATCTTGCGTTTTGTCGTATATTTTCTTTTCAAGGTCGTCAATCTTTTTCCATATCTTCTCCTTTTCATCAACATCAAGCTCCTGATCATTATTGATTTGCGCTCTGTAATCTTCTATCTGCTTTTCGTCACCGGCAATATGTTCGGCGATTTTCCGCTTAAACTCAACGGTTTTAGCCCTTAATTCATCATTACTGAGCGTTTTAATCGTTTCATAAGCCTTTAGAATATCATCAAGGATTGGTTTTATGGACTTTATATCGCGGTCGGATTTTGACCCCAGAAGTTTCTTTATAAATGATACCATAATCGTAAAATTAATTCTATTGCAGTAAAAATAACAAATCTAAAAACAGCACATTATCAACAATCATTCCTTTGACAATACGTCAGATTTTCAACGGACAAAATTAGTTTAATTTTTTCTTTTAACTATTTCTTTATTGGCGGAAGTGTTAATTTTTCAAAAACAGATTCAATATTTTCCGAAGGTTTGGGTGCAGGATAATTAATTATTTCACCATCCTTATTTATCAATACAAACAGAGGGAATGTTTCTACACCGTAATCCCTAAGTACATCATAACCGTCACCGTTGTATAGAAATGTCCAGTTATATCCTTTTTCGTTTACCAGCTTCCCAACTATTTCCGGGTCTTCATCCAGCGATACCATAACGAAATTTATCCTGTTTTTGTATTTTTCGAATATATCCTTCAGAATTTTCATCTCTCCAAGGCAGGCATAACTCCAGGTTGTCAGAAAGCCGAGATAGACCGGTTTGCCATAAAATGCCGAGAGCTTAATTGTGTCACCTCCGATATCAGGAATGGAAAAATCCGGTGCTTTTGTTCCTGAGTTCAGTTTTGTTAAAACCTTTATTAGATTATCTGCAATCAGTCTGTGCTCAGGAAAAACATCATTCTCCGAAACCTCTTTCAGCATCTTAATTATATTCTGTTGATAATAATTCCCCGAATAATAAATATCTTTTAACTCTTTGAGCATAACCAGTTCGCGAATAACTTCATTTCTTAACAACGTATCTTTCCCCATAGAATCAAGTAACGCAGGATAGCTCGCGAGATAGTTGACCGTATATTTCAAATCGTTTACCGTTGCTGTCTTTGATACGGATGTAATATACCGGTTGAAAAACTGATTGAAGAAAAACATATATTCCGGATGGTTGTAAAGTACGGGTTTGTTTTCCAAATACTTTGCAAACAGTTCGGGACGCATAGTCGGAGCACCGGCAAGCTCAATTTCAGCAATTTTGTATGTGATGTAGTTTTTTAAAAAATCATTATTGACAGTGTCGTATTTTACTTTCATTGAATCGGCAAAATCATAAATCAGATTTCGCTTTCTCCGGATATATATTTGGTTAAAATTTTCTTCAATAAATTTATTGTATAATAAATTGAACCCGGAGACCAAGGTGTTCAGATCAGGTTTCCTGTCGGACGTTATTGTGCAAGGTAACTGCTCTTTTTTTGTGTAAGGTCTGTAAAGATTGTCGAAAGGCACGCTGTCGGAAACAATCTCATAATTAGTAGCCGGTTCAAGGTAAATGGTAATGGTATAATAGTCCATATCAAGAAAAGCTACAATTGTCTCATTCAGAAGAAGTGAAAAACCGAATTTTCCGGTTGAATCAATCATCGTCCTGTCAAGGATTTCCTCATTTAATGATATTCTGTCGGTAACTGTCAGTAATCTGACTTCGTGGTTTTCGCCTCCCGGAAGATACCCTTTTATTGTAGTTGTATCTGTAAGTGCCGACACATTCAATGAGAAAGTAAAAACAACTATTGAGGTAATAAAAATTCTAAAATGAGTCATTATTTTGTTTTTTCAAAATTTTGCCAAACATCAATTTGCAGGCATATAACGCAATTGAACATAATTTATTGAAAGTAAAGTAACTATTTACGATAATCCGAAAGGTCAACAGCCTTAGGAACAAAACTTCCGGCATCACCGCCATGCCTTAGGATATCCCGAACTATTGATGAGTTGATAGAAGTATGTTCCGGCAATGTCAGAAAAAAAACCGTCTCAATATCATTATACAATTTTTTGTTTACCTGACCAATACTTCGTTCGAACTCAAAATCGGCTGATGTCCTTAGCCCTCTGAGAATATATTGAGCACCGAGTTTCCGGCAAAGATCAACCGTAAGTCCCTCATATTGAAGCACTCTGATACCCGGTTTGCCGGCAAAAACCTGCTTTATCCAATCCATTCGCTGCTCTACGGGAAAGAATCCCTTTTTGTCCGAGTTAATACCAATGGCAACATACAGCTCATCAAACAGAGGATATGCCCTTTTTATAACCGATTCGTGACCAATGGTTATAGGATCGAATGAACCCGGGAATACTGCGACTTTTTTCATTATGATTAAGTTTTCAGGCAAAATTAGGTAAAAAGTTTGAAATAAAGAGAATGGTTTTCATTTCAAATAATATTTTTAGTGGCCGGTATAGTAATGATCGGCTAAACCCGCAGGTGGAATATAGGTGGAAAAATAATTTTTGTCTTAAATAGAAGATAGAACGGGCAAAATAGCAAATCCCGAAAATAATTTCCAAATTTTCTTCCTACTTTAGGATATTATATCCTAATTTTGCCGCTATGGTTTATAATATAGAATCGGCTAACGCAATATCGCAACATCTGCTTCAAATTAAAGCAGTTAGGCTAAATGTTTCCAATCCTTTCACCTGGGCTTCAGGAATGAAAGCACCAATTTATACCGACAACCGTAAAATATTGTCTTTTCCTAAAGTGAGAACATTTGTCAGACAACAGTTCGTTGATATCATACAGGAGGAGTACGGTAGTGTTGACCTGATTGCAGGAGTTGCAACAGGTGCTATTGCTCATGGTGTTCTCGTAGCACAGGAAATGGGACTGCCTTTTGTTTATGTACGTTCATCACGGAAAAATCATGGTCTGGAAAATAAAATTGAAGGCCAGTACGAGTCGGGACAAAGGGTGGTGGTTATCGAAGACCTTATCTCAACCGGCAAAAGCAGTCTGGATGCCGTTGAAGCTTTACGGTCGGTTGGCTGCGATGTCAGAGGAATGGTTGCCGTTTTCAGTTATAACCTCGAAAAGGCAAAGGAAAATTTCAAAAAGGCAAAGTGCCCGCTTTTCACGCTTTCCGATTATAATATCCTGGTGGAATATGCCGAAAACAATAATTATATCACGGAAAATGATTTGAAATCACTGGCGGAATGGAGAACAAATCCTGAGAAATGGAGTGAGGAGAGGGTTGTTAAATAAATTATTGATAAGGTTGACAAGCGTGGACGCTTGTCTCATAGGGGGAGGAGATTGATTGACAAGCGTGGACGCTTGTCTCGTAGGATTGATTGGCAAGCGTGGACACTTGTCTCGCAGGAAGGTGGAATGGACGCTTGTCTCGTATAACTGACAAAAACTAAAATTACTATGGCTGAATTTAAGAGTAATAAAGTTGTAATAAATGCAAGACCGGAGAAAATTTTTTCTTTTCTTGCCGATTTTAATAATTTTGAGAAACTATTGCCTGAACAGGTTACAAACTGGCAGTCAACCGGGGATAAATGCTCTTTTACGATTAAAGGTATGGCTGATCTGGCTATGCATATAGCCGAGAAAAACGAACATTCTTTAATCAGATACTCTTCGGAAGGGAAATCCCCATTCCCGTTTCATATGGACTCTGAGTTTAACGAAATTCCCGATGGCCGGACCGAAACACAGGTCACAATTAATGCAAAGTTAAATCCTATGTTAAAGATGATGGCTTCCAGACCTTTAAGCAATTTTGTCAATATCCTCGCCGAAAAGCTGAAAGAGGAGATGGAGAAGTAGGTTTTTGATTTACGATTTACGATTTACGATTTATAAAGTGGGATTTTTGAGGAGGGTTTGTGATGTAAAAGAAAGTTTTGCGGGTTTAATTGCTCAAATGGCAGAATAGTCATCTGATAAGCGAAATGAAATCTCCTTTAAATCGCATTCCAGTTTTTTTCCGCGAGAAGTAATCAGTTGCAGATGACCGTATTCCGAAATACCCGTTATTTTCGCTTCAACAGTTCCACCTCCGAAACCGAAAGTGTGAGTCTTGTTAAAAAGGTACAGGGATTTCAGATAATCCGAATCCAATTGCGAAAACCGGCTCGCCCTTAGTTGCTCATACCTGACATTCAGCTTTTTATTTATCTTATCAAGAGATTCTTCAAGGCTCAACTCTTTGCCGGTAAATTTAATCAGTGAAACAGGATTGGGAGCATCACTATAAAATTCAGTTTGATTTATATTTATGCCAAATCCGGCAACCGTAAAATCCAAAACATCTCCTTTTATAGTGTTATTTATCAAAATTCCGGCAACTTTTTCATCATTTATATAGATGTCGTTTGGCCATTTTACCGTAACCTTTTCATCAGGAATCGTTTCTCTGACAAAATCATAAATCCCGAGAGAGAGGGCTTTATTCAATTCAAATTGTTTTTCAACCGGAAGAAAATGCGGAAACAGGCAAACCGAAAAAGTAAGGTTTTTACCCGGCTCACTCTCCCACCTGTTTTTATCAAGTCCTTTACCGGCCGTTTGATTATCGGTTATAATTACGGTACCTTCACGCAAAGCAGCATTACTCCTGTATAAACTCAACGCATATTCGTTTGTTGAATTCAACTTTTCAAGCTTTATGATATTTTCCCTGTCTCCAATCATATTTCAATCCGAAAAAATAAAAACCCAAACATTTTAAAACCTATTTTGTTAGTCAATATTTCATTATAAATGTTGCAAAAATGATTACTTTTGCACAAAATATAATTTATATGGCAGCTAAAGTACAAAAAAATGAATCGAAACGTTTATCGGAAGTGATAATAGAAGGGATACTGGACAAAAAGGGCGAGGAGATTGTCAGGCTTGATTTGACCGATATTCCAAATTCGGTTAGCAACTATTTTGTAGTGTGTCATGGAAATTCGAAAATTCAGGTTGAAGCTATAGCCGGTTCCGTTGAGGAGCACACTTTGAAAGAGCTAAGAGCCAAACCCTGGCACAGGGAAGGCTTTGAAAATGCGGAATGGATATTGCTTGACTATGTTGATGTGGTTGTCCATATTTTTCAGGAAGAGACGCGTAAGTTCTATAACCTTGAGAAACTGTGGGCTGATGCTGAAGTTAAAAGCTTCGATTTGAAGTAGATTAATTATTAAGATTAGATAATAAGTTAGGTCATAATGGCAGAGAACAATAAAGAAAATAAACAGGAATCAAAGGATATTAAAAAAAACAGGTATTCAAAAAAGGAAAAGGAGGAAAGCAATACAAAGAAAAAGGCTCCTCAACCTTTTCCCGGAAGTAAGCCTTCAAAAAATAAATTCAATTTTTATTGGATTTACGGAATAATTGCAGTCGTTTTTCTCATCCTTTCGTTCCCAAATATGTGGACGGGAGAGGTCAAGAACATCAACTGGGGTGAGTTGAAAGAGATGCTTGTCAATCAGGATGTTGAAAAAATAATCGTTGTAAATAAGGAAGAGGCTGAAATTTTTCTCAAAAAGGACAAACTTGACGATCCCAAATACAGAGATAAAATTCCGAAAGGAACAGGAGAATTCGGGCCACAGTTCACTTACACCATAGGCTCTTACGACAGTTTTAAGGAAGATGTTGAAAAGGCACAAAAAGGAATCGAAAATCCCTTATATCTGACAAATGAAACCCGGCACAACTGGTCGGGCGAAGTATTGGGTTACATTTTACCCCTGCTGATACTTATTGTCGTATGGATAGTTATTATGAGAATGATGAGCCGCGGCGGGCCCGGTGGAGGTCAGATATTCAGCATTGGAAAGTCAAAAGCTCAACTATATGACAAGGAAGCGGCAGTTAATGTAAACTTTGACGATGTTGCAGGCCTTGAGGAAGCAAAGGTTGAAGTGATGGAAATTGTTGATTTTCTGAAAAATCCAGATAAATACACAAGCCTCGGAGGGAAAATCCCCAAGGGTGCACTGCTTGTAGGCCCTCCCGGAACAGGGAAAACACTGCTCGCAAAAGCCGTTGCCGGTGAAGCTCAGGTACCTTTCTTCTCAATATCCGGCTCCGATTTTGTTGAGATGTTTGTCGGTGTCGGTGCATCACGTGTCCGCGACCTTTTCAAACAGGCTAAAGAAAAAGCTCCCTGTATTATTTTTATTGACGAAATTGACGCCATAGGCCGTGCAAGAGGCAAAAACACTCTGACAGGTGCCAATGACGAAAGGGAAAACACCCTGAACCAGTTGCTTACCGAAATGGACGGCTTCCAAAGTAATACGGGTGTAATCATTCTTGCTGCAACAAACAGGGCGGAAATACTGGACAGGGCGTTACTCCGTGCCGGTCGTTTCGACAGACAAATTCATGTCGAACTACCCGATCTGGAAGAGAGAAAGGCGATTTTCAAAGTTCACTCTAAGCCTCTTAAAATATCGAAAGATGTTGATCTTGATTTTCTTGCAAAACAAACACCCGGATTTTCCGGTGCCGACATCGCTAATGTCTGTAATGAATCTGCTTTGATTGCTGCAAGAAGTAACAAAAAGGAGATTGATAAGCAGGACTTTATGGATGCTATTGACAGAATTATCGGCGGACTTGAGAAGAAAAACAAATTGATTTCCGCTTATGAGAAAAAAGTTATTGCCTATCACGAAGCCGGACACGCTGCCGTTAGCTGGCTTACCGAGCATGCGCACCCACTCGTGAAAGTAACAATAGTCCCCCGTGGAAAAGCACTCGGTGCAGCCTGGTATCTGCCCGAAGAAAGACAGATAACCACTTACGACCAGATGTTTGATGAACTGACCGCTACAATGGGTGGAAGGGCTTCGGAATTTGTAAATTTCGGCAAAATCTCGACAGGTGCTTTAAACGACTTAGAAAAAGTAACAAAACAGGCGTTTAATATGATTGTATATTTCGGACTGGATGAAAAAATCGGGAACATATCGTATTACGATTCAACCGGACAGCAGGAATATACTTTTGTAAAACCATACAGCGAAAAAACGGCACAACTTATTGATGAACAGGTAAGTACACTCGTTGAAAAAGCTTACAAACGCGCCGTTCAGATTGTTAAGGACAATAAAGACAAAATTGAAAAGCTTGCCCAGGTACTTCTTGAGAAGGAGGTTATCTTTCGCGAAGACCTTGTAAAGATATTCGGCGAAAGACCTTTCGACGAAATAAAAAAGAAACTTGAAGAAGAGGCAGAGGCAGAAGTTAAAATGTTAAAGAAAAACGGAAATAATAGTGTTAAATCTCTGCCTGAAAATGCTGAAAATGAAAGTAAAAAGGATAACGACAAAACTGATGACGTTGAGGATAAACCGGATAAGGAGAGTTAATATCATTTAATTTATATCTGTATAATGGACGAAACAACATCAAGAGAAAAGGTTCTGAAAAAAGTCAGAAATGCACTTATCAGTAAAAATGAGAACCCCTATTCTGCAATTGATATTGATTCTCCAATTCATAAGGAGATAGAAGATACCCCTGATATTACTTTTGCACAGGAGTTTACAAAAGTAAACGGTAAGTTTGTCTATTGTGAAAATGAATCCGAATTAAAAGAAAATCTTATAACACTGATTGGTGAGAATGGGTGGAGTAACGTTTTTTGCCGTGAACCCGGAATAATTAAGGTTCTTGAGGAAGCCGGAATACCTTTTAAATCGGATGAGGATGATTTTTTAAGTATGGATGCCGGAATAACGTATTGTGAGTTTCTTATTGCCCGGCTCGGAAGCATAATGATATCCTCAAAACAAGCTTCCGGCAGAAGGTTAAATGTTTTTCCCGAACATCATATTGTGATTGCAAACACATCGCAAATAGTGCCCGATATTAAAGATGCACTAATCGGGATGAAAGAACGTTACGGAAAAAATCTTCCTTCGCTGGTTTCTGTTATTACAGGTCCAAGCAGAACCGCAGATATTGAAAAAACATTAGTTATGGGTGCGCATGGTCCTAAGGAATTATACCTGTTTCTGATTGATAACGAATAAAATAAATATTATGGAAGAAAACATGAAAGAAGTCTTTACTGCCGATAAATTATACAAGGTGGAGATGATGCAACAATTACTTAAAAGTAATAATATTGAAAGTTTTATTTTAAATCAAAAAGGCTCGGAACTGTTGGTCGGCGAAATCCGTCTTTTTGTTGATGAAAAGGATGAGAAAAAAGCCCTGGAGCTTATCGAAAAACATGATATATAGTTCTTTGCCGGCGTGTTTCAGCTTTTATTGGAGTTCAAAATCTGTTAAAGAATGAGTTCCGATTGGGTTAAAATATATGAATCATCCGATCTTTATAAGGTGGAAATTTATAAAGGAGGACTCGAAGCTGAAGGTATAAAAGCAATAACAATGAATAAAAAAGACTCGGCATATCTTTTCGGAAGGATTGAGCTATATGTACAATCAGGAGATGTTATTAAAGCAATACATTTAATAAATTCAATAGAGCAAAGTTGAAAACAATTATCACAAGAACTATCTCGGGACTGGTTTTTATAATTCTGATAATCGGTTCTATTTTCCTCGGTCCGTTTACTTTCGGATTTGTTTTTCTTGTATTTCTTGTACTGGGAATGATGGAGTTGCTTAATATGATAAAGATTGCCGGTTATAATCCGGCAACCGTTCCGGTAATTGTCACCGCAATCCTGATTTATGACGTAATACTGCTTTATATCTGGGGTTATTTCCCGGTAAGCTGGGTTGCTGCCGGAGTACCTCTCCTTTTTCTGATATTTATTTTTGAACTTTACAGGAAGAGCGATACACCAATCCAAAATATAGGACTGGGGTTTCTTGCGGTTTTCTATGTTGCAATTCCTTTTGCCCTGATGAATTTCTTTTTCTATCCCGGTATGGATACTTCAGTTCCTGTAAAAGGTATTCTTATGGGGTTTTTCTTCATAATTTGGGTTAATGACACTTTTGCTTATCTGACCGGAATGGCAATCGGAAAACACAAACTGTTTGAACGTATTTCTCCAAAAAAAACGATTGAAGGCAGTCTCGGCGGTTTTGTTTTCGGATTGGCAGCTGCATATATCCTCTCATTGATTTTCAGTGAGTTAAACTTATACGAATGGCTGGGGCTGGCAGCAGTAATTATGATTTTCGGCACTTTCGGCGATCTCGTTGAATCAATGTTCAAAAGAAGCACAAATATTAAAGACTCGGGTAATATTATGCCCGGACACGGCGGTATCCTTGACAGATTCGACAGTGTATTGATGGCTTCTCCGTTTGTTTTTGTTTATTTAATGATTGTGTTGAACTGATATGAAAATGAGAATACATAAAGAGGGCTGGGCTGTTATGGGGCTTGTTTTGCTGCTCGTATTGATAATACTTGTTGTAATCAACCTGATATTTCCGCAGCAGACCATCATCCATTTTATTCTCTACGGTGCGGCAATAATCTTTTACTTTTTTGTAGTCAGATTTTTCAGAGACCCTATAAGGGAGGTTGTACCTGATGATAATCTGGTAATAAGCGGAGCGGACGGCAAGGTGGTTGTTATTGAAGATGTGTTTGAAAAAGAGTATTTTAAGGATAAGCGCAAACAGGTTTCGGTATTTATGTCCCCGCTCGATATTCATGTTAACTGGTTTCCTGTAAGTGGAAAGGTGAAATACTTCAGGCATAACCACGGTTTTTATTTCATAGCTTCAAAACCGAAATCATCGGATGAAAACGAACGTACGACAACCGTTATTGAACTGAAAGACGGAACCGAAATACTTTTCCGCCAGATAGCGGGGACCGTTGCCCGCAGAATAGTTTGTTATGCAACAGACGGGAAAGAGGCAACGCAGGGCGAAAATCTCGGAATAATAAAATTCGGCTCCCGGTTCGACCTTTTCCTTCCTCTTGACGCTAAGGTAGATGTCCGGTTAGGTCAAAAAGTTACCGGCTGCCAAACGGTTATGGCACGGCTGAAGTAAGTCGCAATATTACAGCTTGAGGATTGTAAAAATAAACCTTTTAATAGATAATCCCGAATTATGCAATAACATAATCGAAAAAGTAAAATTATGCTTTTAACAAAAGGTTCAAAACGTTTCACAATTTCCGGAAGGGTTAAACCCTAAATTGACCTGACTGAATAAACAGTCAAACCGTTATCCTAACAAACCGGTATTTTACTTAACCGTTACCAAAAAATAATTCTTCTTTCCTTTTTGTACGAGGACATACTTACCGTTCAGCAAATCTTTTGTTCCGATCTCATAAGTATCTTTAACTTTTGATTTATTGATAGAAACGCCGTTGTCTTTCAACATCCGGCGGGCTTCACCTTTAGAGTTAAAAATGCCTGTCTTTTCCGAAACAAAATCAATGATACCGATTCCTGCCTCAACTTCGCTTTTTGATACTTCGCTTTGGGGTACTCCCTCAAAA
>CAYOZZ010000022.1:0-1555 GCA_964408535.1 uncultured Bacteroidales bacterium
CACGAAAGCGAAACAATTGATGAACTGAAAAAGGATATTGACCGTCTGCATAAAATAACCGACAGATTCTCAAAAATAGGCTCCACACCCGTATTGAAGAAAGAAAATATTGTAAAGGTTATCTATAACGATGTTTCTTACCTTCGTACGCGTTCATCAAAAAAAGTCGGGTTTTCGATTAACAGGTCCGAGGATGAAAAAGTTTATGCACCGATAAATCTGCACCTTTTCGACTGGGTTATTGAAAACCTTTGTAAGAATGCAATTGATGCCGTTGCCGGTGAAGGAAATATTGATATTGACATTTCGGAAGATGAACGTTATGTAATAATTGACATTTCCGATAATGGAAAAGGTATCCCCAAATCTGAGTTTAAAACAATCTTCAATCCCGGTTATACCAGCAAAAAGCGGGGCTGGGGCCTTGGCCTTTCGCTCGCCAAAAGAATCATAAAAGAGTATCACAAAGGCAAAATTTTCGTCAAATCATCAGTAGTCGGAAAAGGAACCACTTTTAGGATTATGTTGAAAAAATAGTTGTTTTTCACGATTTTTTTTCATATCTTTGTCACATTCAATTTGAGACAGCTAATTAACAGTTTAATAATTAAATTAAAAAATTATGAGAAAATTTACACTATTTATTATGCTTATTGCATTAGTAGCGATATCTGCTGTTAATGCTCAGGTTGCCGTGAATAAAGACGGTTCAAGTCCTTCAACGGGAACTATTTTTGATGTCAAAAGCTCTGCAGCAACGAAGGAGCATGTTGTTGTTCAGGATGCTACGGGTTACTTCGGTATCGGAACCGATAATCCGCAGAGCCGCCTTGATGTTTGGGGAACAATTCGCGGGTCTATTGACATCAGCAACTATTTCGAGTTAAGTGCAGCACCGATTTTAAGCGGCCCGCTGGCAGGATCATTGGAAGGATACATTTCAGTAGCAGGTCCTGCCACGCAACGTTTCAGTTTTATTTTTAACAACGGGTCAGTTAACGACACAATGTTGTCAATGATACCATCAACCGGGAATATTGGTATTGGAACAACATTACCTGTCGGGAAGCTCCACGTCTCTGCCTCTACCCTTGATGTCACTGCCGGAAGAGCGTCAATAGGACTTGAAACCGAAGGGTTTCAGTCATGGCTTGGAATGGCAATGGAGAACTACAGCCTTGGCGGTGGTGATGCAGAACCCTTTATAGGTTATGGGCCTGTGACCGAAAGTTTACGAATTATTCAGTTTGATGCCACTCCGGGAAGCACCGGTGCAGAAATGAGAATGGTCTTTATGCCTCAGGGGCCAGTAGGAATTGGCGACCCGAGTACGCATACTATCCCGGCGGCGGCATTACAGATCAGTAACAGAAACGACACATATCCCATATTGAATT
Source organism: uncultured Bacteroidales bacterium (assembly GCA_964408535.1). Lineage (GTDB taxonomy): Bacteria > Bacteroidota > Bacteroidia > Bacteroidales > JAADJA01 > JAADJA01. The sequence goes on from CAYOZZ010000022.1 coordinate 1,398, forward strand.
TACTTGACAATGATGTACCTGTAATGACGGTTATTGATGGTGGAAATGTGGGTATCGGGACAACACTTCCACCTACCGAGAAACTGGAAGTGAACGGAACAGTTAAAGTTTCACAAGAGGTTAACAGACCTGCGCAGGGTTCTACTGATTTGATACCG
>CAYOZZ010000023.1:0-5232 GCA_964408535.1 uncultured Bacteroidales bacterium
TACTCTTCTTTAATCCGTTTCAGTCGGCGGCATTTCTTGTTGTCCTTAGCGGAATAATTGCTGTTGTCATGGGTATCCTGCTTATAGTGCTGGCATTTAACCTGAAAAGCCTGATAGAGGAAATAGAGTAATTAATAATAAGGTTGGATAGTGAAAATCGAAGATTCACAGATTGTTATATTATAAATGAAACATCTGTGACGGAATGCTTATGCTTGTCGAAGGACAAAAGTCATAACAAAATTTGAGGGCAGATAGTCAATGAATTGTAATGTGAACCAGATGAAATATTTAAGACCTCTAAAATGAAAATTTATGACAGCCGGAAATAAAAACCTTCTCCTTTATTTGATTCTGTTATTATTTCTGATATCCTGTAGATCAAAGGTTGATCCACCAAAGCCTTATGGTGCAACTCCATCTGAAAGACAATTGAAATGGCAAGAAATGGAATTTTACGGCTTTCTTCATTTTACTGTCAACACTTTCACGGATAAGGAGTGGGGGTATGGTGATGAAGACCCGGCAGTTTTTAACCCCGTTGATTTTGATGCTGAGCAGATAGTGGGTACAGCACAGGATGCAGGAATGAAGGGACTTATCCTCACTTGCAAACATCATGACGGTTTCTGTCTTTGGCCGTCGAAATATACTGAGCATTCGGTTAAAAACAGTCCATGGAAAGACGGAAAAGGTGATGTGGTTCGCGAGATATCCGATGCCTGTAAAAAGTATGGGTTGAAATTCGGTGTTTATCTTTCACCATGGGACAGAAATCATAAGGATTACGGTAAGCCGGAATATATCACTTATTACAGAAATCAACTTAAAGAGTTACTTACAGAATACGGTCCGGTTTATGAAATTTGGTTTGACGGAGCAAACGGCGGCACAGGTTATTACGGCGGCACAAAAGAAAATCGAAAGATTGACCGCTCTACCTATTATGATTGGGACAGTACTTTTAAGATTGTCAGAGAATTGCAGCCTGACGCCTGTATTTTTAGTGATGTAGGGCCTGATGTTCGCTGGATCGGGAATGAGAGAGGAATTGCAAATGATACCTGCTGGGCAACGCTCACTCCCGAAGGAAGGGACGGAAAGAAGCCCGGCCCGGGAATATCAAATTACCGGCTGAATCCTACAGGAACAAGAAATGGAAAATACTGGATTCCGGGAGAGTGCGATGTCTCAATACGTCCGGGTTGGTTTTATCATCAGTCACAGGACTCAATGGTGCGAAGCCCGGAGAACCTGGTTAATCTCTATTTTAAATCAATTGGCAGAGGTGCGAATTTCCTGCTTAACCTCCCACCCGACAAAAGAGGACTGATTCATGAAAACGATGTGAAAGCATTAAATGGCTTCAGGGAGATTATTGACAGGATGTTTTCTGAAAACCTTGTGTCGGCAGCCGGTGTATCAGCCTCCAATGTGAGAGGGAAATGTAAAGATTATGACCCCTCGAATGTTATTGACGGCAACCGGAATACCTACTGGTCTTGTGATGATTCGGTTACAAAATCCGAGATAGTTTTGGAATTTGATGAACCTGTGACATTTAACATAGTCAGTCTGCGTGAATTCCTTCCTCTCGGACAACGTATTGACGGATGGGCTTTGGATAGTTGGATGGACGGAAAGTGGGAAACATTTGCCAAAGGTGCTTCAATAGGTAACAGAAGACTGTGGAGAGGTAAAAACCGTAAAACCTCTAAGGTACGGCTACGCATAACAAAAGCACCCGTCAGCCCCGCACTAAGTGAGTTTGGGTTGTATCTGTATGAGAAATAATTATGGATTTTGGAAATGGAGGTATTGTTTGTAATTATTACTCCATAGTTTAATTGGATTTTTTATTTTTGTAAGGAAATCCCGAAAAGTTAAATAATCCCGAAGGGATGAAACAATTATAGAATTGCAAAAATATAAAACAAAAATGAGTAATCCCGAAGGGATGAAACAATTATAGAATAGCAAAAATATAAAATGAAAATTACAAATCCCGAAGGGATGAAATAATTATAATTCCGAAAATAAAAAATAACAATCAATAATCCCGAAGGGATGAAACAATTATAGATAAAATTGTAAAATAGCATGAACCCCGAAGGGGTGACATAATTGAAAAATAATCATATATCAACATTAAAAACAAAATGTTATGGCTGGAACATTTTCACAACTTTACATTCAAATTGTTTTTGCTGTAAGTGGAAGAAGAAATCTTCTGCAAAAACCCTGGAGAGACGACGTGTTCAAATATATCACCGGAATTATAGAAAACAAAAATCAGAAATCAATAATTGTTAATGGAGTTTCCGATCATATACATGTTTTTGTAGGGTTACGTCCTTCAATGGCGATTTCAGATTTGGTTCGTGATATAAAAAATAACTCCAGTAACTTCATTAATGATAAGAAGTTTACGGGATATCATTTTTCGTGGCAGGAAGGGTATGGTGCATTCTCATACTCTCACTCACATATTGAGAGAGTTTACAATTATATTATGAATCAGGAGAAGCATCACTACAAGAAAACATTCAGGGAGGAATACATTAAATTTCTGAAAAAATTTAAAATCGAATATGATAAAAAATACCTTTTTGACTGGATTGAATAATATCACCCCTTCGGGGTTTACGGCGTAGTAGTATTATTTGATTACAATCATATTACTCCTGCGGAGTTTTTAGAAAATGATTGTTATTTGCATAAACTCTTTGAAACAAAATTTTTACTGATTTACTTCCTTGAAGTTTATGGTAATAGCTATTTTTGTAAACAATTTATTTTGATATAGAAGAAACCCTCAAATGGATATAAAATAAAAATGAACAATCCCGAAGGATGAAACAATAATAATTCTGAAAAAATAAAACAAAAATGAGCAATCCCGAAGGGATGAAATAATTATAATTCCGAAAATAAAAAATAACAATCAATAATCCCGAAGGGATGAAACAATTATAGATAAAATTGTAAAATAGAGTGAACCCCGAAGGGGTGACATAATTTCAAAACAAATGAAAAAATATTCAATTCCTGTATTTATTGTATTGATTGCCGTTTTTTCGATTACAAGTTGTAAGAAGAAAGAGCGCAAACCGAATATAATCCTCTTTTTTTCGGATGATGCAGGTTATGCCGATTTTGGATTTCAGGGCAATCCAAAATATAAAACCCCAAACCTTGATAAACTGGCAAATGAAGGAGTTAAGTTCACCGACGGATATGTGACAGCCTCCGTATGCAGTCCTTCAAGAGCCGGACTAATAACCGGCCGTTATCCGCAACGTTTCGGACATTATACGAATCTGCCGGGTAAACCGGACCCTAATGTCCCCGATTCCGTCAGAGGTTTGCCTCTTAGTGAGATTACAATTGCCGATCTGATGAAGCAGAACGGATATGTAACCGGAATAATCGGGAAATGGCATCTCGGAAAAGAACCTCATTTTCTTCCATATAACAGGGGCTTTGATGAATTTTTCGGAATTCCGGGTGGAGGTAGTCAATATTTTTATCCCGGATCATTGAAATCTTTGATTTGTAACTATAAGGATATTACAAAGAAACCGCTTCCATACCTCACTGATGCATTTGGTAATGAGGCGGTCGGTTTTATCGAAAGGCATAAAGACGAGCCTTTTTTTCTCTATTTGTCATTTAACGCACCTCATACTCCTCTACAGGCTCCCGACAGTCTGATAAAACTCTTTGATGCGGATTTCAGAACCGGTGTTCGAAAGAAAAATGCTGCAATGACGACATCGCTGGATGAAAATATCGGAAAGGTGTTGCGAAAGCTTGATGAACTTGGATTAACTGAAAATACGTTAATTGTTTTTACAAACGACAATGGTGGTGCAATGCCTTACAATGCATCGCTGAATGACCCCTTACGCGGTACAAAAGGAACGTTTCTCGAAGGAGGTATCCGTGTTCCTTTTATAATGAAGTGGCCTGAGCATATTAAACCGGGTACTGTTTATAGTTATCCCGTCAGCACTTTAGATTTACTACCCACTTTTGTAGCAGCTGCAGGTGGGGAACTTCCCTCCGGCAGGGATTATCCCGGCGTTAACCTTATTCCCTACCTGAGCGGGGTAAATTTGGAGAGTCCGCACGAAGTTTTATTCTGGCGTAATGTTTATCGAAAGGCAGTACGCAAAGGCGACTGGAAGCTCGTTATAACACCATACGGAAAGCGCTGGCTGTTCAATCTGAAAGATGATATCAGCGAAACAACCGACCTTTTTCAGGAATACCCTGAAATAGCTGCCGATTTGTTATCCGAACTCCACCTGTGGGAGTCGAAGAATGTTGAACCGATATGGGTTGTTGATACGATTTGGCGAAGTCATTCCAACAGAAGATATAATCAAAAAACAGTTAACCTGTTTAAGAGGGATTAGAATCACTTTTTTGTCAGGGTTACATAAAAAAATGTCAAAAATATCATATTTTTGACCTCTGTAAAACGTTGTTTTCCCGTCACGTAAAAAGCTTTCCACTTTTTTTCCACCCCCTAAAACCATTGATTCTGCAACCCTCCGGGGTTATTCAGGTAAAAGAGTTCCTGAATATCGCAAATTAAAATTTTAGTTATGATAAAATATATTTTATTATTTAGTACCTGGCTGATTTTTCAAATAGGAATTGCACAGAATTCTGAGATGTCGGAATATACTTCCGGAATTCTCAATCAGGAGATCTTATCCCAGCGGATGGTTAAAGATTATATGATGATTGGTATGAACCTTAAAAAGAATGAGGCCAGAGAGGATCTGGATGAAACGGTTTCAAGGTATGAAGAGTTCAGACTTTCCTGTGAGGATGCAGATCTATCCGATCAGCTTATCGCATCAATGCAAAAGTCGAATGATATCTGGATGAAATTCCGGTTGATCATTACAGATGAAGTTACCAAAGAAGGTGCTTTTCAGTTGCTGAAAACAAATTCATCTTTATTGTTTGCAGCCAATACTTGTCTGAATCTTGTTCAAACGCCCGGTGGTGGTGATACATTAAAAGCATATTATCTGAGTATGCGTATGCAGATGTTGTCACAGCGCCTTGCATCTTATTATTTAATGTATGCCTGGGGGGTTAAGAAGGAGGCTACATTACGTTATCTGAGTGATGCATCTGTAGAGTTCGACAGGAGCTTAAAGCAATTGTCGGCATTGAAAATTAATTCAATAAAGGTGAAAAGTAAACTTATGA
>CAYOZZ010000024.1:0-1732 GCA_964408535.1 uncultured Bacteroidales bacterium
TAAAAAAAGTGTTAAAAGATATATTATAAGATAAGTAAGTGAAATTCCCGACAATTTAAAAGATGTTGATTGATTTTCCATTTTCTTATTTTTTAATTTTTTTAATATCATCCGGCTTTTATATTTTTCTTAACATTTTAATCTTCAACATTTTTGCATAGATCCGTTTATCAAAATATCAGGTTTTAAAATTACAACATTGAAAAGCGAAAAACCCCCCTGAAAACCACCGAAAAAAAAAACGGTGGTTTTCAGGGGGGGATTCGTGTTTTTACGAATGGGAGTTAATCTACCAATTCGTTCTCAATAGCCCATTTTACAAGACCTACAAGATTTTTTGCACCCGATTTGTTTAAAAGGCTGGTACGATGTCCCTCAACGGTATAATGACTGATGAACAAGGCATCGGCAATTTCCTGAGTGTTATATTCCTGACAAATAAGTTTAAGAACCTGATGCTCGCGGGCCGAAAGTTTTGGAAAAAGCTTTGAGTTTTTATCTTTTTTTGACGTTGCATTTGTTATGAGATCAAAGGAAAGTTTCTTACTGAAATACGTCTCTCCCGAGTTAACCTTTTCAATAGCTTCCGTAAGCTCCTCTCTGTCAGTATCTTTTAACACATACCCCCTTGCACCGTTCTTAATCATTCGTTTAACAAAGCGTTTTTCGCTGTATTGCGACAGGGCAATGACCTTTGCTTCCGGAAAATTTCTGCTTATCAGTTTACAGCATTCCAGTCCGTCCATCACAGGCATATTAATGTCGAGGAGGACTACGTCAACCTTAGTTTCTTTCAACTTCTCCAATACCTGCTCTCCATTGTTAGCCTCGGCTACAATGCCAATCTCCTTAACAGAATCAAGTGTTGTCTTGATGCCGTCAATTAGCAATTGATGATCATCTGCCACAAGAATTTTTATCATTTCGGGATATCCTGAGTAAAAACTATCTTTACCAATTCTCAGCACAAAAATAGAAATTTTTCTCAACTAAAAAATAGTTTTATTTTCAAAAATTCATCAAGAGGGAATACTAATAAAATATGTCGTACCCCTGCCCGGCTTAGAGTTGATATTGAGCTTACCGCCAAGGAAGTTGACTCTTGATTGTATGCTTGTAAGTCCTATTGACTTGTTTTTCAGCTTCTCATCAACATCAAATCCCTTTCCGTTGTCGGAGTATTGAAGGCTTACCGTTTTATCTTCATATATCAGGTCAAGGCTTACTTTATCTGCTCCGGCATATTTCAGGGTGTTGTTTACCATCTCCTGTACCATACGGTAAATCATTATCTCCGTGTTTTCAGAAAGTCGTCTTTCTTCTTCATTCTCAATGTTCAGTGTTGCTGTTATTCCGGGGGTGTCGTTTATATTGTCGAAAAGGTCTTCTATGGCTTCGTCAAGACCGAGTTTTGTCAGAATACCGGGCATCATATTGTGTGAGATGCGACGTACATCGCTTGATGCTTTTTCAAGTAATCCGGCTGCCTTTTTTAGCATTTCGCTGTTTCCGGGGCTATTGTCCTCTATGGTTTTGAATTGCATCTTGGCTGTGGAAAGAAGTACTCCGAGGCCGTCGTGTAATTCGCGTGCGATTCGTTTCCGTTCTTCTTCCTGTCCTTCGACTATGGATTTGGCTGCAAGAAGCTTTTTCTCTCTTTCCAGTTTCTCTATCCTCTGGTCTGATATGATTTTGTCTTTCTTAACCCTCTGGCGGTAGAAGGCAAATATCA
>CAYOZZ010000025.1:0-1536 GCA_964408535.1 uncultured Bacteroidales bacterium
TATTTTATTCAAAATAATGACATAAAAGCATATCATAACGGTATTCAAATCTGTAATTCGGGTGATGGAAATTCAGGAAACCAGTCTGTTTTCGATAATGAAATACACGACTGTAACAATAGCGGTATTTTGGCATACAATACAACCGGTTCATTCGCCGAAAATTACATCCACAATAACAACTTCGGTATAAAATTGTTGAACAGCTGTAATATTGCCTTAGTTGGAAATGCCAGTGCTACTTCGAATTCGCAGACCAATTATATCACCAATAATGACGATATTGAGATTTATGTTTCAAAGTATAGTTTTCCTTGGTATTTTCATTATAATGTAATCATAGATGAAAACAATGCAGGCAACCCGGATGATCCATTGCTCTATTTTGCATGTCCTGAGGGAGGCAAAGTCAACAAAAAAGACATCCGATATAATTGTTGGGGGAACAATTTCATTGCAAGTGAAGACCTGTATCCGAGCACTTATTTTGATTGCACACCTACCTGGTGCCCGGGTGGCATTCCAACAGAAACCGACTTGGCCGAACAGTTATATTTAGATGGCAGGACACAATTTGAATCCCAACAATATAATGATGCAAAAGCAACGTTTTTGTTATTGATTGACCAATTCCCAAAAACTGAACATGCCGTATCGGCCATGAAAGAACTGGTTGTTTTGGAAAAATATGCTTCCAATGATTATGCATCACTTAAAAATTACTACCAAACCAATTACAGTGTTCAAACCGACACAATCTTACAAAAACTTGCAAGTTCCTTGTCAAACAAGTGTGATGTAAAACTTGGAAATTGGTCTGCCGCCATTGATTATTACGAAAATGTTATCCTTTCCCCCGAATCAGTTGAAGATAGTGTTTTTGCTATTATTGATTTGGGCTATGTTTACTTTTTGATGGAAAACGGCGGAAATAAATCCGCATACTCTGGTCAACTTACCGAATACATCCCAAAATCAAGGGAAGATTTCTTTGAACATAGGGATTTTTTGCTTTCCTTGCTGCCGGGCGACAGAATGGGCGAAACAATGAAAGGGAATATCGCTTCCCTAAAAGAAGGCGAATTGCTACAAAATGTTCCGAACCCTTTTAAAGGAAGTACACGGATTTGGTATAAACTGAATACTGGATCAAACGTTCTGTTGAAGGTTTACAATTCTACCGGACAATTGATAAGCACAATAAATGAAGGAACAAAAACAAAAGGGGCCCATCACATTGACTTTGATGCTAGCGGACTTAAAAATGGAATTTATTTCTATTCAATCAGCGTTAACGGACAAACAACAGATTCAAAGAAAATGACAATAATGAAGTAACAATTGGTAAAAAACGCCAACGCTTCGCAGCTATACACATCCCGGCAAAGAGTGAAAAAACTCATCAAAGAAAAAAATGAAACTTTTTGTCGGGATAAGTATAACTGCCCCAACGCTAGAAAAACAAAACGCCCAGTTGCTAACAATTAAGCATCGTTTTCGGCATTTTCGCCGAATATGTGCTTTCTGTTGAACTAA
>CAYOZZ010000026.1:0-5678 GCA_964408535.1 uncultured Bacteroidales bacterium
TCAATTCTTGATAACAATTCCGGTACGTCAGGCCTTATTCTGAAGGCTGACAACAATGGTATCGGTTCATTAATAGTTGATAATGAGGTTGACGGTACCGTTGAACAATATTTATCCGCAGATGACTGGCACTTGGTCTCAATGCCGGTTTCAAGCGCTCAGGCAAAAGTTTATAAGGGATTGTATTTATACGAATGGAGTGAGGCCGATTCGATATTCACAAACATTGTTGATACAAACTATAATTTAACACTAACATACGGCTATTATGCCTATTCGCAAAGTTCCATTTCATCACCTACTGATGTCGAGTATTCTGGAACATTAAATGCCGGAGACAAGGCGGTATCGTGGATGACGTACACTTCGCAAAATTACTCGGGTCAGGACGGATGGAATCTGGCAGGAAATCCATATCCGTCAGGATTAAAATGGGATAACACCTGGTCTCAACAAAATCTAACTTCAACGGTTTATGTTTTTGATGCCGGTACTTCAGGCAACTGGATATCATATAATTACACTACAGGACTTGGTGATCTGACTGACGGAGAAATACCGCCGACACAGGGATTTTTCGTTTTGGCAACAGCAGCAAATCCCTCCATGACAATTCCTAACAGCGCAAGAATTCACACTTCGGGTTTTTATAAAGAAAGTAACGGTTACGAAAATGTTTTTGGCATTAAAATTTCAAGTAATCTGAATTCCTATTCCGACAAATTTATTGTCGGCATTAACCCTGATGCAACTGATAATTTCGACTACGATTATGATGCTTATAAACTTATGGGATTTGAAGAGGCACCACAACTTTATTCCTGTGATCAGGATATAAAATACTCTGTAAATTTATTTCCCGGATTTACAGGCCATAAAGCAATTGCGCTATCAATAAGAACAGGAGCCGAAGGTGAATATACTTTTACCGCCGAAGGTCTGGAATTTTTCGATATAAATATTGATGTTTACTTAGAAGATGTTCTGAGCGGAGAAATGATTAACCTCAGAGACAATCCCGAATATACTTTTTACAGCACACAGGGAACTGATAACTCAAGGTTCGTCTTGCACTTCAACCCAGATTTGACTCACTTAAAAACTGAAAATACCGCCAATGATATCAGTATTTATTCTTTCGGTAAATCAGTATTCATTAATAACCTGTTACGGGAAACCTGTGAAGTTTCTGTCTATGACATTTCCGGCAAATTGATTGCACAACAATCAGTTAATCCGGGATTTAATGAATTAAAACTTCAGTCCCAAAAAGGATATTATTTTGTAAAAGTAATTTCTTCAACATCAGTAACAACACAAAAGCTTTATATTCAATAACATACAGTTTTAGTTAGACTTTAAATAGCGCAAAGAAACCTTTGCGCTATTTTGCTTTTTATCAACAAAATAAAATTGAGAAATATTACTCCCTTCAATAGGGGAAAATCGGTAATAATACGTCACCTATATATTACACTTGGATTATTCTAACTTTAAAACATAATAAAATGAGAAAACTTTACTTTCTGCTGATTACCGGATTCCTTCTGGTAAACGTTATTGTTCAGGCACAAATGAACATTTTACTGGTTAACGACAATAGTGCGGACCAAACCAGGGTTGACAAGTTAAAGACTTCGCTTGACAACCTTGGATACACTTACACATTTCATAATGCAAATACTCAGGGAGCACCCTCGTTGACATTAATGCAGACATACAGTTTAGTAATCTGGTACACCGGAAATGACGGAGGTGGGTTGTATTTTTGGAATACAAATGACACTGACAATCAAGACATAAAAGATTACATTGACGGAGGCGGAATGTTTTGGTTGCAAGGCCGTGATTTCCTGTATGACAGATACGGAGGTGCGCCCGACACATTTGTCGCAGGGGATTTTGTTTACGACTATCTCGGCATTGAAGAGTATGCCGGTCAGTCACACGTTGACGACGGAACCTTTTCCGACGGTGTACAACAGTTGGATGTTGTCCCCGGAAATAGTATATTTACTTTTAATCCGATTGAATGGACCGTTAGTGCATTATATTATGTAGATGCACTTTTACCGGCTTCCGGTGCCGACTCAATATACCGGATGGGACCAACCGGTTATGATTTTGACGATTATTATTCGGCAATTTATAATGAGAAAGGAAGCGGTAAAATTTTATCCTTTGCATTTGACACTTATTATGTTGACACACAAGAAAATCTGGATACAATATTCAATCAGGGATTACAATATTTTGAGCAGTTTGCATCCTCAATAATTTATGTTACGGATATTACAGTATCGGGCGAAGGAGGAGCCGTAACCATTGATGTCAATCATGGAACACTGCAAATGTATGCGGATGTTTTACCTGCAAATGCCACTAATCCGTCCGTTTTGTGGAGCGTGGTTGACGGAACTACTACTGCAAAAATTGACCAAAACGGATTGCTAAAAGCTTCCGGGACAACTCCGGGAAACGGAACTGTATGGGTAAAAGCGGAAGCCGTTGACGGCTCCGGCGTTGTTGATTCGCTCGAAATAACAATCTCAAACCAGGGCTCAGATTTTCAGGTGTTGCTGGTTAACGATAATAATTATACCGACAGATACAAAGAACTGGATACAACACTTACAAATCTGAATTATGCTTATGACATTTACCATACGGGAGAAACGGGAACATATCCCGATATCCTTACACTGGGTTATTATGATGTTGTTATCTGGTACACCGGAAATGACGGAGTTGACCTGAAATTATGGGATTTGAGCAACCCGGGCGACTATAAATTCAACGAACCGCTGAGACTCTATATGAACGGAGGCGGTATAGTTTGGCTCCAGGGACTTGACTTTATGTACGATATTTTCGGTTCTGCACCCGATACTCTTCAACCCGGTCAGTTTATTTATGATTATATGGGAATTAAAACCTATGCTGCACAGTCAAAAGCTGACGACGGTGGAACCGGTGTGTCACAAATGGATATCGAAGCGGGAAATCCCGACCCGATTTGTACTTTTACTCCGATAGAGTGGACATACTCCACACTTTGGTATGCCGACGGATTTGAAATTACTCCAAATGCAGAAGGAATTTACAGAATGGGCCCTCCGGGCTATGCACTTGACATGTACCTTTCGGGTGTTTATAATGTAACGGGAAATTCCAGAGTACTTACATTCGCCTTTGAAACAGCACGTATTGATACCGAAGAACATACCGATACTCTTTTCTCGCAGGTTCTGACATATTTTGAAGGTATTGCCGGTAATGATGTATTTGTTACGGATGTAACCGTTACAAGTGAAGGCGGAGCAACTTCCATTGATGTAAACAACGGCACATTACAGATGTATGCTGATATCCAGCCGCCTAATGCAACAAATCCGATTGTTTACTGGGAGGTTATTGATGTTACCGGACATGCCGAAATTGACCAGAGCGGACTTTTACAGGCCGGAGGGTTCAGTTCAGGCAACGGTGATGTCTGGGTTAAGGCTACCTCGACTGACGGAACAAATATTGCAGATTCAATGTTGATTACAATCGAAAATCAGGGTGCAGATTTTGAAGTTATGCTTGTTAATGATAACAACTACGGATCAACAAGATATCAGACACTTGACACGGCACTCACTCATCTCGGTTATACTTTTTTGCTTTATAATACTGTTACGGAAGGAACTTATCCATCATACGATTTGATGAAAAGTTTTGATGTTGTTATCTGGTACACCGGAAATGACGGTACTGCTTTAAAACTTTGGGACTTAAGCGACCCCAGTGACTATAAATTCAATGCTCCGTTAATGCAATATCTGAATAACGGCGGAATAGTTTGGCTTCAGGGTCTTGATTTTATTTATGATATCTATGGTGGTGCTCCGGATACTTTGAACGAGGGACAATTTATATATGATTATATGGGTATAAGCCGGTACGCAGCTCAATCAAAAGTTGATGACGGTGGTGCCGGAGTTCCGCAATTCGACCTTGTTCCCGGAAATCCGTTATGTACATTAGACCCTTTGCAATGGACATACTCAACAATGTGGTATGCCGACGGCTACGTAATTACTCCGTCGGCACAAGCCGTTTACAAAATGGGACCTGCGGGCAGTTATGTCTTTGACACACTTGTGTCAGGCGTTTATAACGAACATTGCCAGGCAAAAATATTCACACTTGCAACCGAGACGGCACGTCTTGATTCGCAGGAAAATACCGACACTCTTTTTAGTCAGGTTTTAACATCATTTGAAAATATTTTGAGCGGCACATATTATGTTGATTTGAAGGTTTTCCTCGAAGGACCGTTTAACGGTACCGAAATGAATACCGATCTGAATAGCGAAGGATTGCTTCCGTTGACACAACCTTTCGACTCTTCTCCATGGAATTTTGAATGCCCTGCAACAGTAACGGAAATTCCAAACAGTGATGTTGTTGACTGGGTACTTGTCGAATTGCGTGATGCAGCAACGGCAGCAGATGCTAATCCGGCAACCGTTATTGAGCGGCAGGCAGCCTTCGTTTTAAAAGACGGTTCGGTTGTCGGTCTCGACGGTGAATCAACATTAAGTTTTACACACCCGGTATCACAAAATCTGTTTGTTGTTGTATGGCACAAAAACCATCTTGGAATAATGTCTGCTACAAACTTAGTTAGTTTTACAACAACTTTTTCTTATGACTTCACAGCAAGCAATACAAAGGCTTACGGTACAAATGCTCAAAAAGATTTGGGCAACGGCGTTTACGGAATGTATGGAGGTGATGCCAATGCCGACGGTATTATTAATGATGATGACGGTACCCAGGAATGGTACCCGCAAGCCGGCACAGGCGGATATCTTTCAAGTGATGCCACTCTTGACGGTCAATCCGATAATAAAGATAAAAATGATATCTGGTTTGAAAATCAGACACAACACTGCCAGATACCTGATTAATAAACTCGTTCTTTAAAGATATATACATCTTCGCAGATTATATCTATGCGACCATCCTGCTCCCGGCAGGATGGTTATTTACAAATAAAAAATAATATCAAAATGAAAAAAACACCTACATTTATTTCAGCATTGCTGATTGTCGTTGCAATAACGGCAAGTGCACAGTTCAGTGTTTTACTTGTTAATGACAACGGTTATGGCACCGAAAGATACAAGGAATTAGATACTACACTGACTAATATCGGTGTTGCACATACAATTTACAACACAGTTGAAACTGGAGATTATCCCGATATTGCCACACTTAGCCCGTTTAATGTTGTTATATGGTACACCGGAAACGACGGAGTTGACCTTTACCTTTGGGATACAAGTGACCCAAACAATTATAAGTTTAATGAACCATTAATACAATATCTTAATGCAGGTGGAATAGTCTGGCTTCAGGGTCTTGATTTTCTTTATGATGTTTATGGAACGGCTCCCGATTCGTTTACTCCGGGTCAGTTTGTCTATGATTATATGGGTATTGCAACTTATGCAGGTCAATCATATGTTGATGACGGTGGAATCGGTGTTGAACAACTTGATGTTGTGCCCGGAAATACTCTTTGCTCTTTTACTCCAGTTCAGTGGGTTTACAGCACTTTGTGGTATGCCGATGCACTCGAAATGACTCCCTCTGCCGAAGGCATCTACAAAATGGGGCCTCAGGGA
>CAYOZZ010000027.1:0-8359 GCA_964408535.1 uncultured Bacteroidales bacterium
TTGAAAAATCTCTATTGGTAAATTGTTGTAAAAACTTATACTCATGTCATTTCTTATTTCAACAATATATTGAGGTGGCGGATTACTAACAGGAAACAATTTAATTCTTTGAATTCGTATTAATGTATCTCCACTTTGAAAAGTCTGTGATTTCAAGTCTGAAAAGACGAAAGATATCATGAGAAGAAAAAAAACCGTAAATTCAAATGCTTTCCTCTTCATTTTGTTTGTTTTTGATTTGATTTTCAACAATCTCAAAAATTTGTTTCCTTACAATTTCGTCAGATTCCATATTGGGATGTTTTATTTATCTTATGCACAACGTTAAATAATTATATTACTCGTCACCTCACAAAGCAGCAAAGATACGAAAAAAAAGAATTATAAAAAACGACTGTTTCGTAGAAGGGATAATGGGGTGATGATTAATACAATTGAGTTGGGTTATGCCGCCATTTTGACCCGGATTATGTGCTTTGACACAACCGGTAAATTTTTATCAGGGAGGCAGTTACGGTCTTATCCTGAAATAGCTTTATGTGCCTGACCATATTCCCATACAGGCTTCCTTGCCATTGCCCTCCACCATAATCGGTGCAAATTCGTGTAATTCGTGGGTTCTCATCCTTGTTGCCCCTCTAAATCTCCCCTGTCGGGGAGACTATTGAACTGATAGTCCGTTTACGGTTGCTTTCTCATTTTTTCTATCAACCTATTTTGCGAACTGCGTCCGGTGTTGTAAACAGGGTGTGTCTCCGCAAATCTCCTGATGACTTCAGGGGCAACAGGCAGGGAAACGGTTCAATTCGCCATTATGCCGGCATAGAGCAGTCATCCGGAGATTGCGGGCAGGTTGCTTTGCCGGATTGCAAATCCGGATTATATTTAGTTCCGGATTAGGCTTACCCACGTGCCGGCGCTCAAATCCGGACCAGCCCGGTATTGTGTGCCGTCCACCTTAACCCTGACCATATTCCCATACAGGCTTCCTTGCCATTGCCCTCCACCATAATCGGTGCAAATTCGTGTAATTCGTGGGCTTCTACTTTTTGGCTGATATATATTCGGATTCAAAAAACTCATAACTTTTAACATCATCACCGGTTTGATTTTACAATTTAATGTATTTTTGCAGATTATGTCGGGAAACAGTTTCGGAACAATATTCAGGTTAACCACTTTCGGGGAGTCGCACGGAAAAGCAGTCGGCGGTGTCATAGACGGCTGTCCGGCAGGACTGGATATGGACTTCCGCTTTATTCAAGGCGAGTTGAACCGGCGCAGACCCGGACAATCAAAGCTTACAACGTCAAGAAAAGAGGAGGATAAGGTTGAGTTTCTTTCCGGTATTTTCGAGAATAAAACAACCGGAGCACCAATCGCTTTCATCATTGAAAATAAAGATTACAGATCAGAGGATTATAATGAGATGAAAGAGGCATTCCGCCCGTCACATGCCGATTATACATATCAGCAAAAGTACGGTATCCGTGATTACCGGGGAGGCGGAAGAGCCTCTGCAAGAGAAACGGCTGCAAGGGTTGTCGCGGGAGCCGTTGCCAAACTACTCCTGATGAAAAGCGGGATCGGCATTACAGGTTTCGTTTCGCAAATCGGGAAAATAAAACTCGAAAAGCCATTCAAAAATCCGGATATTGAAAGTATTGAAAAGTCACCTGTCCGGTGTCCCGATGAAAAAATTTCGGAAAGGATGGTTAAGCTGATTGAAAGTCTTAAGACAGAAGGAGATACGGCCGGAGGAGTTGTCAGTTGTATTGTGACGGGAGTTCCTGCAGGACTCGGCGAACCTGTTTTTGACAAATTGCAGTCCGCTCTTGCAAAAGCTATGCTTAGTATAAATGCGGTCAAAGGTTTTGAATACGGTTCGGGTTTTGATGCCGCCGGAATGAAAGGCTCCGAACACAATGATATTTTTGAAAATATTGACGGCGGAATTATAACAAGGACAAACTTTTCGGGTGGAATACAGGGCGGCATTTCCAACGGACAGGATATATACTT
Source organism: uncultured Bacteroidales bacterium (assembly GCA_964408535.1). Lineage (GTDB taxonomy): Bacteria > Bacteroidota > Bacteroidia > Bacteroidales > JAADJA01 > JAADJA01. Next base: position 2,023 of record CAYOZZ010000027.1, read on the forward strand.
CAATGTCGCATTCAAACCGGTTGCAACCCTGATGAAAGCTCAGGAAACAGTCAATTTGTCCGGCGAAAAAGTAATTTTGAAAGGGAAAGGCCGTCACGATGTTTGCGTTGTGCCGCGTGCAGTGCCGATTGTTGAGGCAATGGCTGCTATTGTCCTGGCTGATTATTTGTTGAGAAACAATACGGCAAAACTGACAATCTGAATTTTCAATTTTTCCTCTTTTCCCGCAAATAACAATATTGATTTGTTGAAACCAAATCATTTTTTAAATTGTCTGTGTAATTGATTATTTTTGCAAATCACGAACTTTATTAAATTGTAATATGAAAACGTTTCTTAAAATAGCCGGAATAATAGTAATTCTCATTTTGGCGGCCGCCTTTATCCTTCCGATTTTTTTCAAAGGTAAGATAATTGAAATCGCCAAAGAGGAGATAAATAAAAGTGTAAATGCACAGGTTGATTTTACCGATATGGACTTGTCGCTGTTCACTAACTTCCCGAACTTCACCCTTTCAATCGAAGGACTGACAATTATCGGAAAAGAGGATTTTGAGAATGACACTCTGATGTCGGTAAATGCAATAGAAGTGACTATTGATCTGATAAGTGTCATAAATGCAAAGAGTTATGAAGTGAAAAAGATAAGTATTGTTAATCCTGATGTTTTTATTAAGGTTTTGAAAAACGGTAAAGCCAACTATGACATTGCTCAGTCTGAGGATAGTCAGGCGGAAATATCTTCATCCGAAGAGAGTGCGGCACCTTTTAAGATGACACTGCGACATTTTGAGATTGTTCAGGGAAAGATAGTTTATGATGATGAATCACTTGGAATGAAACTCGTTATGGTTGATTTTAATCACACTCTATCCGGGAATTTTACTGCTGATCAAACGGTTCTTAAAACGGTGACCGACATCCGGTCAATGACACTTAATTACGACAGGATTGATTACCTGAAAAATGTGACGGTCAGATATCGCGCTGATATTGATGCGGATATGAAGAACGAGATTTTCACTCTGAAAAACAACGAGTTGAAGCTAAACGAGCTTGCCGTTGCTTTTGACGGCTCGGTTTCGATGCTCGAAAATGACGATATAAATCTTGTGATGACTTTTAATGCACCCAAAACAAACTTTAAGGAGATTCTTTCGCTTGTACCTGCCGTCTATGCAAAGGATTTTAAAACAATTGAAACATCCGGCACAATGTCGCTTAACGGAAATGTAAAAGGTGTTTACAACGAAAATAATCTGCCCGGTTTTGTTATTGACCTTGCCGTTGAGAACGGAAAATTCAAATATCCCGATTTACCGAAAGCTGTGACGGATATTAATATTGCAACACATATTTCAAATAAGGGAGGTGATGCTGATAATACGGTTATTGACATATCAAAACTGCATTTGAATCTTGCAGGAAATCTTTTTGATGCCTCACTTATGCTGAAAACTCCTGTTTCGGACCTTGAAATAGATGCAAGTTTCAAAGGGAAAATGGATTTTGCAACCGTAAAGGATTTCTATCCGCTTGAAAAAGGAGAGGAATTGAATGGAAGTTTTGTGGCTGACATTACGCTGAAAGGAAAGATGTCGGCGATTGAAAACGAGCAATATGAGCAGTTTACGGCTCTCGGCTCAATGCTGATTAAGAATCTGACATATCACTCTTCAATGTTTGCCGACCCTTTGGAGATAAATCTTGCGCAAGTCAATTTTGCTCCCGGTTATGTTGATCTGGTCTCTTTTCGTTCTAAAACAGGAAAAAACGACTTTAGTGCAACCGGAAAACTGGAAAACTACTTGCCTTACTTCTTAAAAAACAAAACTTTAAAGGGAAATCTTAAAACAACCTCCGACTTCTTTAATGTGAGTGCTTTAATGGCAACGGACGAAGGTGAGGAAGAAACAGGTGGCGGTCAGACAGCAGAAGATTCGGAAGAAATGTCTGTTGTTGAGGTGCCTGCAGATATTGAGTTTTATCTCAATACCTCTTTTAAAACTCTGGTTTATGATAATATGACAATATCGGATGTGTCGGGCAAACTCTCTGTTAAGGATAAAAAGATTGTTATTGATAATTTGAAAATGAACACTTTACAAGGGAGTATTACTATGAACGGCTTATACGGTACGTCTGATGTAAAAAATCCTGAAATTGATTTCAATCTGAAAATTAACAATATTGATATTCAGGAATCGTACAATACATTTGCTATTATTGAGAAATATGTCCCGGTTGCAAAGAAGACAGAAGGGAAAATGTCCGTTGATATGCATATGACCGGTGTGCTGGACGATAAGATGTCACTTGTTTATGAAACACTTACCGGAGGAGGTAAGCTCGAAACATCACCCATAAAAATACAGGATGTAAATACTTTGAATAAAATTGCCGAAGCAATAAAATATGAGAAGCTTAAAAGTATGGATATCAATAAAATTATGCTTGAATTTGAATTTGTTGACGGCAAGATAATGGTTGAGCCTTTTGAGATAAAATATAATGATATTGACGGTGAAATAAGCGGCTGGACAGGTTTTGACGAGTCAATCGAGTATGTAATGACACTGAATATCCCGAGAAAGGAGTTCGGTTCGGCTGCAAATAATGCACTTGAAAATCTTGTAAAAGAGGCAAATAAATACGGTACCGATTTCAGTCTCGGCGAAACGGTTCCGGTTAACATCACGATAGGCGGAACATTGTCAAAGCCTGTTATAAAAACCGGTCTCGGAGATTCCGGTAAAAGTACGACTGAAAATATCAAGGAAAAGGTCAAAGAGGAGATAAAGAAAAAGAAAGCGGAACTCAGTAAAGAGGCGAAAGCAAAAGCGAAGAAATTGATTGATGATGCCGATGCCGAAGCACAAAAGTTGATATGGGAAGCTGAAAAACAGGCGGGAAAGATTAGAAAAGAAGCACAAAACGGTGCAAAATTTATCCGTGATGAAGCTGAAAAGCAGGCACAGAATATGATAGCCGAAGGAAAGAAAAACGGTATGCTGGCTGAAATGGCTGCCAAAGAAGGTGCAAAAAAGGTGCGTAAGGAAGCTGATACACAAGCAAATAAACTTACTGCCGAGGCAGATAAAAAAGCTTCGCAACTTGTGAATGCAGCGAAAAAACAGGCGGCAGACATTAAGAAAAAAGCACAGGAAGAGGCTGACAGAATTTTAAAAGGTAATTAGAGAAGCCTTTATGAAAGTAAATCTGTTTTTATCGGTAATTTTACTGAACCTGGTTTTTGTCTGTAAAGTTAATTCCCAGGATACGGCAGTTTGTCCTGAAGTTAACAACCCGAGAGCCGATAAAATATACAATAAAGCTATTACGGCATTCAAACACAGGAATTATACCGAAGCAATAAAAGAATTAAAAACAGTCACGGAAATCGAACCGGGATATACCGATGCCTATTTTGTGCTCGGATTGATATACATTCAGGACAGAAAAATGAACCTTAAGGAGGCAAAAGCAAATTTCCTGCAAGTCATTGAGCTATGCCCTGATTATGATATATATGCCTATTACCACCTTGCAAGAATATATTACGGGGCGGGTGAATACGAAAAGGCTTATGAGGCCGTTTCATTTTTTCTTGATGATGTTGACAAGATAAAAAGCGATGAAGATTATAACGAGGCGGTGGGTATTCAGGAATTTTCGAAGTTTTACAGCGAAATACTCAGCCATCCCGTGCCGTTTGACCCGAAACCTGTCTCAGGAATTTCAACCTCAATGGATGAATACCTGCCGATAATCTCTCCTGATAATGAGTTTGCTCTTTTTACAAGACGTGTTAAAACTGCCTCTTCACGTGATGATTTTGTAAGACGAACAACGACAAAAGAAAAATTTATGTATTCAATACGTATTGACGGTGAATTCGACAGGGGACGTGAAATGCCTTTTCCGTTCAATATGAATGATAACGAAGGCGGTGCAACGCTTACGATTGATAATAAGAGGCTGTTTTATACACTCTGCAAATTCACAAAAGATAAAAAGTATTATAATTGCGATATTTGTACTTCCGAGTTTAAAGACCATAAATGGACGGAAATTGTCAGTGTAAGTGATAATGTCAACCGTGAAGATTCCTGGGAATCGCAACCAAGTATAACCTCCGACGGTAAAGTACTCTATTTTGTCAGCGACAGGCCGGGCGGCTACGGAGGATATGATATTTACAGAACGAGAATGGTGGATTCCTGCAACTGGTGCGAACCCGAAAACCTCGGACCTGAGATAAATACCGCAGGGAATGAAAAGTCACCTTTTATTCATACCGACAGCCAGACATTGTATTTCTCTTCCGACGGTTTGATGGGGCTTGGCGGATATGACATTTTTTTTACGAAACTCCGGGATGACGGAAAATGGAACAAACCGAAAAATATAGGATACCCTATTAATTCCGAAGATGATGAAGTGGGCTTTTTTGTAAGTACCGACGGCAAAACCGGATATTTTGCATCAAACAAATACAACGGTTTCGGCGGCTGGGACCTCTACGCTTTTGATCTCTATCCGGAGGCACGCCCTGAAAAAGTGCTGTTTCTGAAAGGTAAAGTCGAAAGCGATAGCTCCTGTAGTCTGAGCGATGCATTGATTGAAGTAAAAAACGTAGAAACAAAGAAAATTACTGAAATTAAGGTTGACTCAACCAGCGGTGAATATGTTTCCGCATTGCTCTTTAAGAATGATTTTATAATGACAGTAAAGAAAAAAGGTTATGTTCAGGAATCGAAATATATTTCGAGAATGAGTCCCAGATTTTCAACCCCGGCAGTTCTTGATTTAAACCTTGAGCCTATCAAAGTCGGAAAGTCATACCGTCTTAACGATATATACTTCGATTTTAATTCAATAGAGCTTAAACCGGAATCGAAAATTGTAATTGAAGAATTTGCCGGTTTTTTGAATGACAATCCCACACTGAAAGTCTCTATTCAGGGGCACACTGATAACATAGGCAATGAAGAAGACAATCTGGAGCTTTCGCAGGAGAGGGCTAAAGCTGTTTACGATTATCTTATTGAACAGGGTATCAATGCAGACAGGTTAAGTTATCAGGGTTTTGGTGAACTGAAACCTGTTTCAACAAATGAAACGGAAACCGGACGGGCAAGGAATCGCAGGACCGAGTTCGTTATTGTCGGAAAGTAGCCTTTTACCCGAATTATGCAATAGCATATTAAAAACAGAGCAACTAAGCTATTAACAAAGGATTCAGAGTATTATTAAAATTCCGGAATGGTTAAGCAAAATTATATTAAACCGGGGATATTCCAACTAATACATTGAGTTAATGAAACTCTTAACGCATAATACAGGTTTAAGTCAAAATTTCGTATCATTGCAAAATAAATTTTCTTGAATGAACAGTGATTTTTTAACCCTTTTCGGGTATTTTGCTTCGGGTATAATTGCTTTGTCAATGACAATGAATTCCATTGTTAAATTCCGATGGATTAACCTTGCCGGAGCTTTGAGTTTTTCAACATACGGTTATTTAATTGATGCTATTCCGGTGATGGCTCTGAACGGGTTTATCGCTTCTGTTGACATCTTTTATCTTTACAGAATATATTCGAAAAAGGAGCTTTTCAGTACGCTTGAAGTAAGAGGTGACAATAAATACCTGCTGAAATTTTTAGATTTTCACAATAAGGAAATTCAAAAATTTTTTCCCGGATTCTCATATAATCCTGAAAAGAATACGGTAAGCTTTTTTGTTTTGAGGAATATGAATGTTGCGGGTATATTTCTTGCACATCGCGAAGACGGTCATACCTTGAAGGTTGGTCTTGATTATGTTGTGCCGCAATACAGGGATTATAAAAACGGACATTTCATTTATCATCGCCTGAGAGACCGTTTTTTAAAAGACGGATTTGAAAAAGTGGTTGTAAAATCAAACAGCAGGAGGCATTCAAAATATCTTAAAAAACTGGGATTTAGTGAGACCGGAGAAAACCTATTTGTAAAAAAACTGAAGTAGATTAGTATAATACGGTTAGGTGGACGGTACACATCCTTCCGGCTTCAGAATGATGAACACAGATTTTCATATCAATCAAGTCCCCTAAATTGCAAACAGTGTCTTTAGTGCATAAGTGGCGAAGGATGAGGTATTTAGCATAAACAACATTGGTTTTAATTGTTAATTAATAGGGTTATAACGAGATATTATACGTAATTTAGAAATACATATAAACATATTGATAAAATAGCGATAAGCTCTAAAAACGGTGTTAATTAATATGTTAATAAAATTTAATTATTTTCGGTTTATGTTTAATATATTGCAAATATCTTTGTTCAT
>CAYOZZ010000028.1:0-11321 GCA_964408535.1 uncultured Bacteroidales bacterium
GCACCATATTCAAACCGTTAACTGATTTATCACTACCGATAACTTGTTTCCTATTGACTTTAGTAAATTAATCTATTATTTTTGAAAACACAGAGGCTGAAAAATATTAGAACCCTTATTTCATTTATTTAATAACAAAAAAAAGATCATGAAAAAATTTTTACTTACAACGGTAATCCTTTGCATAGGTATGCAAGGATTTTCGCAAAAACGTGCAATCCTTCCGAAAGAGAAGGTAAATGAATCGAAAACAATAACTTTACAGAAAGCATTAGCAGGTGCAGAAGTTGTTCAAATACCTGTAGTTCCTGTTCCTTCGGTACCGGCTGTGTCAAAAGGAGAGCTAATCGCCGGAGGAACCGTTTATGATGTCCAGACAAATTCCTGTCTAAGTAACAGGATGTGGCTTTTCGACGATGGTACTGCCGCTGCCGTCTGGACAATGGGACTGGGAAACAGTCCGGCAGGCCCCCAAAGAGGAACAGGATATAATTATTTCGATGGTACAAGCTGGAGTGAGCCTCCGGCAGAACGTATTGAAGATGACAGGTGCGGATGGCCGTCTTATGCTGCCTGGGGTGAAAACGGTGAGATCGTTGTTTCTCATCTTGCGGGTCAGACAATCTATCCTGACGGTGGATTATTGATTAACAAAAGAGAGGAAAAGGGGACAGGAGAGTGGACACAAATCTATCTTCCGGGACCGGCCGATATGGGTGGTAGCGATATCACCTGGCCGCGAATGACAACATCCGGTACCGACCACAGTATTATCCATATTATTGTTCCTTGTGCTTTGGACGGTGTTTTTGAAGGACAAAACAGACCCCTGTTTTACATAAAATCGGAAAACGGGGGTGAAGACTGGACTGACTGGACAATCCTTGATGAAATAAACTCGGATTTCTATTCCGGTTTTCATGCCGATGATTACACCTGGGCAGAGTCAAGAGGAAATACAATCGCTTTCACTATTGCAAGTCCCTGGCACGACTGGATAGTAATGAAATCAACCGATAATGGCGACACCTGGACTAAAATTATTATCTGGGAACATCCGTATCCAATGTGGGACTGGAATAGTACCATTACAACAGATACAATATGGGCTCCCGATTATTCGGCTGATATTGCAATTGATGCCAATGGTTTGGTTCATGCAGTTTGCGGCCTCACGAGAGTTGCCCATACGGAACCTGGAACAAGCTTTTCTTTCTGGCCGTTTACCGACGGAATAGTTTACTGGGATGAGACCATGCCTCCTTTTACCGCTGAAAATCAGCACAGGGCACTGGCTTATGAAAATCTTGTTGTAAATAAGACTTTGATTGGTTATGTTGTTGACCAGAGTACTCCTTTGCTTAATGAGGTATTGACTTATCCTGAGCTGGGATTAAGTACAATGCCGACGATATCAATTAGCCCGACCAATTTTGTTTTTGTTGCCTGGTCATCGGTAACCGAAGGCTATGATAACGGACAATTTAATTTCAGGCATATATGGAGGCGGTACTCAACTGAAAATGGAAGTGCATTTACATGGAGTGAACTTACCGACCTTGATACGGATATCAATCATTGGCTTGATGAGTGTATTTATCCGGTTCTCGCAGGTAATGTGGAATTCGTACCATTAGGACAGAACTTTCATCTGATTTACAATGCAGACCCGTTACCCGGCCTCTATTTTCTTCAAACTCCCTCCCAGAGCAGTGCTACAGACAATACCATTTACGATTATTCTGAAATTGTAATAGGCACAGGTGAAAACCAAATAACTACAGGAGTTAGTGTATCTCAAAACTTACCCAACCCTTTTAGCTCCACTTCTGTTATTAACGTTACTATAACAAAGCGGTCAGCCCTCAGTCTTGAGGTTGTAAACATTGTTGGGCAGGTTGTATATGAAATAGACAAGGGTTTAGTGAATTCCGGAGTGCATACGTTTACAATTGATGCTAAAAGCTTTATGCCTGGTTTGTATTTTTATACTGTAAAAGTAGGTGATGAATCGGTGACAAAAAAAATGATTGTCGAATAAAATAATGCCGTTAGTCAATCTTCTTTATATGGGTGATACCGGTGGTGTCACCCTTTTTTATTTATCTTTGCATTTATTTTGAAGTCTTGATACCAAAGGATACCATACAGACAATAATTGAAACCGCCCGAATTGAGGAGGTGGTCGGAGAATTTGTTCATCTCCGTAAGAGAGGTGTTAACTATGTCGGGTTATGTCCCTTTCATAACGAAAAAACACCATCATTCACTGTTTCGCCTGCCAAAGGTATTTACAAATGTTTCGGGTGCGGTAAAGCCGGCAACTCGGTGAACTTTATTATGGAACACGAGCACTACACCTATCCTGAGGCTTTGAAATTTCTTGCAAAAAAATATAATATCGAGGTTGAGGAGGAGCAGCAGACACCCGAACAAATTCAGCAACTTAATGAGAGAGAGAGTCTTTATGCCGTTACGGAATTTGCAAGGAAGTTTTTTACGGAACAACTTTTAAATACGGATGAAGGGAAAGCAATAGGATTGTCATATTTTAAAGAGAGGGATTTCACTGACAAAACAATTGATGAATTTCAGCTTGGTTACAGCCCCGACAGGTGGGATGCATTTACAAAAGCGGCCAAAGAAAACGGTTACGAAAAGCAATTTTTAGTAAAAACAGGACTCACAATTGATAAGGACGGCAAGCATTTCGACAGATTCAGGGCACGCGTTATCTTTCCGATACATAATCTTACCGGGAGGGTAATCGGTTTTGGAGGAAGAATACTGAAAAAGGATGATAAAAAGGCCAAGTATGTTAATTCTCCCGAATCTGAAATTTATAATAAAAGTAAAGTCCTTTACGGAATATATTTTGCTAAAAACGAAATAATTAAGAAGGATAACTGCTTTCTTGTTGAAGGATATACTGATGTTATTTCATTATTTCAGGCAGGTATAAAAAATGTGGTTGCCTCATCAGGCACCTCACTTACAACCGGGCAGATAAGGTTGATAAAGAGATATACTCCAAACATTACAATTTTATATGACGGCGATGCTGCCGGTTTAAAAGCATCTTTCCGCGGGATAGATATGATTTTGGAGCAGGGAATGAATGTTAAGGTTGTTCTGTTCCCCGAAGGTGAAGACCCCGATTCTTATGCCCGCACACACCGCTCTGTCGAAGTTGAAGACTATATTACCTCGCAGGCGAAAGATTTTATCAGATTTAAAACAAGTGTACTGCTTGAAGAAACCCAAAACGATCCTGTTAAAAAAGCCGGGCTGATAAAAGAGATTGTGCAGACAATTTCGCTTATACCTGACGGAATAACCCGTTCACTATACGTTAAGGAATGTTCTGCACTGCTTGATATGACCGAGCAAACTCTTATGAATGAGCTTAATAAGAGATTGCGTGAGAATTTCAAAAAGAAAAGCCGGAGTACTCCTCCCGAGACCATGACGCCTGAGGTGCAGGAGTATCAACAAGAGAAACAAACAGAGTTTGACGTTTATGAAACCGAATATCAGGAAAGGGACATCATAAGGATATTATTAAACTACGGTCAGCAGGAGATAATTTTCGAGGAAACGGATGAAAACGGTCATCCCGTAGAAATAGCTGTTGAAGTTGCAAAGTTTATTGTTAACGATATCCGGAGAGATTCACTTGAATTTAAAGACCCTGCTTTTAAAAAGATATTTGATGAGTATGTTCAACATATTGAAAGGGATGAAATACCGGATGAAAATCATTTTAAAAATCATGAGGACCCGGAAATTTCGACACTTGCCGTGAATATGCTTTTATCACCTTATGAGTTGAGCGAAAACTGGCAGAAACTGGCTAAAATAGAGGTCGTTACGGAATCCGGCAAACTGAAAAAAGCCGTCGTTAATTCTGTACTGTCATTTAAGGCCAAAATGATTGAAAAACTGATATTTGATAATCAGGAAAAACTTAAAGAGACGGAAAACGATGAAGATATCGTCATTCTGCTAAAGGAGCAACAGAAACTGAAAAATATCAGCCGCCTGATTAACAAGGAGTTAGGAAGGATTGTAACAAAATAGCTATCCATTCATCGGATGACTTTTGTATTATCGGTATATTGTTATCCGAAATCTTGCGACAAGAGTCATCCGACGAATGAAATAGAACTGGCAACTACCCCCTTTTATAGATAATAGCCACAACCGTCACATCGTCGCCACCCATATTTATAGTCATTCCGTAGGGACGGTCTTCAGGTATCTCTATCTGGGCATCACCGGCATTACCCGTCAGTTGTTCCCAAATTGTTACCGCCTGGTGAACACCGGTTCCGCCTGTCGGATGTCCCCAACCGATAAGTCCGCCGGTAGTGTTAGTCGGAATTTTACCGTCTCTTGCAGTATTTCTGTCGGCAATGAACTGCGCACCTTCTCCGGGTTTGGCAAAACCGAGCGCCTCCATTGTCAGAACTCCTGCAATTGAGAAACAGTCGTGAAGCTCCAGAGTGGCGAGGTCGTTTATGGTTATACCGGCATTCTCCAGAGCCTGATGTGCGGCTTTTTTTATTGCCGTCAATTCAGTCAGGTCAGGAGGGTCGTTTGTGATGTTCCTTTCAACCTGGGCAATACCTACGATTTCCACAGCCTGGTCTTTCGGAATACCGCATCTTTTTAAACCCTCTTCCGATAAAATGGCAATTCCCGAAGCTGCATCAGAAACCTTTGAACAGTCAAGCACATTGAGATTATCAACAAATGCTTTTCCGTTCGGTTTCATTTTATCATACAACGCACCGAGGTCTTCAACTTTATTTTCATATTCCTGCGCTGTCGGACAAAGTCGTGCATTTTCAATGGCATTAATAAACCACTGTTTCATCCCTCTTCGGGCATAATCCATTCCATATTTTTCGTAATAAGCGCCTGCCCTGTCACTGAATTGTCCCGGGAAAAAATAGGCATGACCGTCTTTTCTTTTCTGAAACCAGCCGGCGCCTGCAAGTACATCGGCACCGTAAATAGCTTTCATAGTATTCTGGACCTCAACGCCGACTGTAAGAACCACCTCAGCCGATTCGGCAAGAATTGATTTTATTCCCGTTGCAAGCGCAAGTGCTCCAGAGGCACAGGCACCTTCAACTCTGGTCGAAGGTTTGTATTGCAGGCCTTCATCTATCATCGGGATAAAACCTGCAAGATGACCCTGTTTGTTAAAGCGTCCGGCCATAAAGTTTCCGATGACACCTTCATCAACATTTTTTGCTCCTCCGATTTGCTTCAGAGTTCCCTGTCCGGCTTCTTTAATGTAATGTTCAATTCCCGGACGGGGCTTTTTGGGATTAAACTCTTTGCGGCCTGTACCGAGAGATACGGTATTATAGCCGGCAGCCATATATACTTTACGTCTTAGATTTTTCATACTTTTCTATTTTGTTTTTTATTAATCTAATAAATTTTTCTGTTTCATTAATTAATGGAATGACAATGCTTTCATCAAAAACTATAAAATCATTATAAAATCTTTGCATCCTCAAAAGTTTCAAAACTTCTTGCAATTCTGTAATTAATATAATCCTGTCTTTGATGATTCACTTTAAAGTATTTCAAAGTTTTATACCTTCTCTCATAACACTTTCATAAAAAGGAGTTATCGAATGCTTTTTATGCCAATCATTTTTTGAAAAAGCAATAATTGAAATTATCTCTTCATTGTTTAATTCCAATTCAAATAAATTATCACGAAATAACTTTTCATCTTTTCTGGAAAAATTATCCTCATTTAACAATATTAGAATATCCCAATCGGATTCTTTTTGTGCATCGCCTCTTGCCCTTGACCCATATAAATAAATTTCTGCTGAAGGGTTTACTTCAAGAATCTTCTTTTTAATATCCCAAACTATGTTATTTGATTTTAAATCGAATTGTTTCATTCCTCTAAAAAGTTATTTATTGGACCGTAAGCGTGATAAAATCCCGTTAACATCACTGTGTTTACATCATCTGCAGAGTTTGCCACACCGCTTGAAACCAAAAGGTTACCGATTTCGTTTGATTTTGCGTTATACTTTTTGGCAAGTTCCGCACCAAGGGTATTCATTGAAGCAAGTTCACCGAAATATGTATCAAGCATTGCATCTTTCTTCCCCCTGCTGAAATTGACTACTTTCCATGGTTTCCACGATTGCGGAAGTGCTCCGAGTTTTTCGTCACATTTTGCACTGAATTCCGAAATATCAACATACTCTTTTGTGTCGGGATTAAAAACAGCTACCGGTTTTCCTCTTTCATATTTCAGGAAACCGTCTTTTTGCGAACCGTCTGAATTTTGTCCGCCTTTAACTCCCATATCCATCATCCTGTCGAGCAGGTCGCTGTGCAGGTCTTCGTCAGGCAGGTGAGGGTTCATAACCGCCATAATAAATTTAACCACATCAATTCCGACATAGTCAATTAACTGGAATATACCCATCGGTCTAACAAGAAAATCCTGAGATACTTTATTTATCATATACAAGGCTTCGACAAACGGCATATCCTTTGAAAGGCGTTCCACCTCTTTAATTCCGTGGAGTGCATCGCGCATAAAGTGTCCGTTTCCGATGAATCCTGCCTTGTCGTTTGAAGGAACTATTATCTTCTTGAGATTCTTAGCATAAGTATTGGCAAAATCAACCATCTCAGTCAGCGTTTTGCCGGTTGTAATTAATTCAACGAGACGCTGGACAGCCGGAGGATTGTAGAAATGGAATCCCAGTATCCTGCCGTTAAGATTTGCTCCGTCATCCAAAATATGAATCGGCACCGAAGATGTATTTGTGAAAAACCAGGGTTTATTCGGATTGTTTTCGTCAATTTGTTTAAAGAGTTTTATCTTCAAATCCTGATTTTCGATTATCGCTTCGAAAATGATATTCGAATCATAAGCAGCCTCAACTCTTGTTGTGGGGCGGACAATGTTCATAACATCAAAGATATATTCGTTGATGATGTCTTCATTTTCAATCAGGTCTTTCCTCTCTTTATAAAGCTGTCTGAGTAAAACCGTTTTTTTCTCTGCAATTTTCAGCACCTGTGCTTTCAGGTATTTCATCAAACCTGCAAGTGCCGTTGATGAAACATCAATTGCATTCAGGCTGAAAGTTTTACCTTTGTTTTCCTGTTTCAGGCTCAGGTCTGCCATCTCAACAGCGGTAAGGAGTAAAATTCCGCTTCCCATTTTTCCGGCGGCTCCCAATACCGATACATTCTGAAGTCTTTCGTCGTATGTCATATTTTGATATTTTAAATATTGATATTAATTTCTTGTTACCACTTCGGTTTTCTTTTTTCCAAAAACGCCTTCATTCCCTCTTCACCCTCGCTTCCTTTACCGAAGAGAGAACCGAATTGTTCCGATTCCAGGTTGCTTCCCGATTCAAAATCGGTTTGTAATCCTTCATTTACAACCTTTTTTACTTTGCGTACAGCCTGCGGGCCTTTTGAGGCAATGGTTTTTGCAATTTTCATAACATCCTCCATTAATTGTTCAGGCTCAACAATCTTTTGTACCAGACCCATTCTTAAAGCATCATCAGCTCCAATCATATCACCTGTCAAAAGCAGAAGGAGAGCATCCCCTTTTCCGACTAACCGTGGCAGGCGTTGAGTTCCGGCATATCCGGGTATCAGTCCGAGGTTAACTTCAGGTTGCCCGAATTTGGCTTTCGTACTTGCAATTCTGATATCGCAACCCATTGCCAGTTCAAGACCGCCGCCAAGTGCAAATCCGTTTATTGCAGCAATCACCGGAATATCCATTTTTTCGAGACTGCTGAAAGTATTTTGTCCGGTTTTCGAAAAAGCCGTCCCCTCATCAGGCGATTTGTCAACCATTTCTGCAATGTCGGCACCTGCGACAAATGCCTTGCCGTCTCCCGTAATTACCATAACTTTAACTTCCGGCATTGCCGAAATCTTTTCAATCATCGAATCCATTTCCTGAAAAAACCTGGTATTCAGCGCATTCAGCGCCTCAGGCCTGCTAATTGTTACCAATGCTACACCATCGGAAACATTCAAATTTAATATTGTATATTCCATAGTTTTAATAACAAGATTTGTAAAAAATTTTGCTTTCAAATTTACGAAAAATATCAATGTTTCAATTTAATTTCGGATTTTTGGCAATTCAAATAAAAATTATTTTAACGGCAAACCTGTCCGATGGTTAGAATAACAAATATAAAGAGCTGGTATTTAGTGCTTTTATTCACTCTATTTGTTCCGATAATGATTTTCGGGCAGAAAAAAAATTCAGCTGTAAAAAGTTCATTTTTTGTTGAACCGGTTTTTCTGACAGGTAAAATTTTGGATATTTATCCTGATTTTCCTGAAAGGAATGCCGCTTTTTTTACGGGAGTTAACTTCGGATGGCAATCTGCCGGCAGACAGTGGTGGAACAAATACTATAAATTTCCTCAGACCGGAGTTTTGTTGTCATACGGCTATCTTGGCAATAAGGATGTATTGGGTAGTAATATCTCGGTTATCCCAAACATTTCTTTCAAACTTGCCGGCAAAGGGAAATTGTCGCTTGAACTTTTATTCGGAATGGGATTTTCATATTTCGACAAGCCGTATGATATTGTCGGCAATCCCGATAATATTGTTATAGGCTCTCATATCACAAATATCACAACTCTTTCGGTAAATGGCATTTATAAGGCTTCAAAAAAGCTGGAAATTATTTTTGGTGCCGGAGCGCAGCACTATTCCAACGGGCATATACAGATACCGAATGTAGGGGCAAATATTCCGTTTGCTAATGCAGGAGTCAAATTTTTTATTGATGAAAATAATGCTGAATTCCATTCGCAGGATAGCTTGATTAATTTTGACAAGAAAATAAAATTTGTATTGAGTGCGGGAATGGGAATGCACGAATTTGCATCTCCTACCATACCGGTCGGCGGGCCTAAATATCCGGTTTATGTGGCATCTGCTTTTCTGACAAAAAGGCTAAGCGTAATTACAAATCTTGTTTTCGGATTACAGAGTAATTATTATGTCAGTTATTACGATTTTATTACTTCAAATAGTTTTTATAATGATAACGGGCGGTTAAAATCAATACGACTGATTGCATTCGGAGGTGTTGAAATGATTATGGGAAGGTTTGGTTTTCTGCTTCACCTCGGATTAAACGTTTACAATCCTTTTTATAACGATTTGCAGGAACTTAATGAAAATACAACCGGATTTAAAAATTTCACGAAAAGATATATTTCAAGTAAACTTGGCGCACAGTATTATATTTTGAATCAGGTGGAGACGACAAAATTAAAGCCGTTTATCGGTTTGTATCTCAATGGTAATGCCGGTCAGGCCGATTTTGTTGAAATTGCTGTGGGGTGCGGGTTTTGAGGTTTATTTGGTGGTAATTTTGTTGTTGTTTATTGACGGTTAAAGTTTTAAAAGAAAGATGTTTCCGTATTCGGATGTTATCCAGACTGAATTGTCAGAATTTACCGTAACTGAAAATAATTTGCCGGAAGTAAAATGTTGCGCTTTTTCCCAGGAACTGCCGTTATCATTGCTAATTAGTATCAAACCGTCATTTCCAACTACTATACCTTTTTCATCTTTTGTAAATGCAATATCGTTTAAATGAATTCTGTCGAAACTTGCATTGTTTGGAGAATATACTGTTGTCCAGTTGTTTCCGCCGTCACCGGTTTTGTAGATACCACCGTTATAGCCGCAGGCAAAACCAATCTCTTTTGTTGTGAAATAAAACGAAGTAAAAAAGTCTCCTCTGATATCAATCGGTTCGAAGGAGTTTGCTCCGTCCGTAGTTTTGGATATAAGTCCGTAACCGCCAACTATTCCCGTCAAATTATCGGTGAAATGACTTGCCGACAATTCGTTGTCGAAGTGATAGGGCTCCCACCAAAGACCGCCGTTTTGCGACCTGAAAAGAATACCTCTGTCGAAATATGCACCTCCTACTATATAGCCGGCTGTGTCGTTAACAAATTCAATATGCTTTAACGGAGAAATGTACGATTCCGGCGGTTCCCAGCCGTAAGTAACTTTTAACCAGCTGTTTCCCGCATCCGGGGTTCTGAGTAAAAGAATATCGTCACCACAGGCAAAACCGGTCTCCGGAGTTAAAAAATAAATGTCATTCAGGTTTGTATCGGACTGAAATATTTTTTGCCAGTTATTGCCGCCATCAGCAGTTTTAAATATGTACCCAGATTCGTTTTGAATCCCGCCAACTGCGTATCCGGTAACGGAGTCAATAAAAAAAAGATTGTGTATTTCCGCTGAAGTATTCAAACCGACGACAGTGTAATTAAGCGATATATCTTCTTTATGACAGGATACAAATGTTGCCGTTGTCAGGATAAAAAACAATATGAATTTCCGAAATCGCATAACAGTGCAAAAGTAAGAAAAGTACCGGAACCTTCAATTTTTGACAGACAAAACATATTAGAAACAGATTATCCCGAAGGGACTTCTTTCGGACTAATATCTCCCGATGACTACAGGTCCAACAGACAGGAAAGTAATTCAATTCGCCATAATGCCTGCATACAGCAGTCATCCGGAGATTGCGGGCAAGGTTTTTTATCTGTGTTTATGTTTATGAAGTATGTATGATTGTTAAGTTAGGTTTACCTTCTTACTTGAAACTTTGAGCCTTAGGAAAATATTGTAGCAATTTGTCAAGTCTTTAGCAAAGTTCACCTTATTTTGCAGGAATAAGCTTTCCACTAATTCCATTATTAATAAACTCATAAATAAACGGACTGAAAAAAACTATAAAGAGAAAAATCAACAATCCATAAGATATTTTAGACGGGTATTTTTTCATATAAATCAATTCTTTTTTTCAAATATAATTAGCTTAATATAATTTTAATTTTTAAGCCGGTAAAAAATATTGATATCAATGACATCTTTATTTAATTCCTAATTTTAATTGTTAGAACTAAATCCTGCCCTTCGGCGGGACAGCTCTTATCTCTTTTGTGCAAATATACGTAAAAGATACCGAACAGAAGCACGATTTAATACGGAAGTTATCAAGGGCTTCTCCCGAAAGCTTCAGGGAGGGCACTACGTGCCGTTTAAAGGCTATTTATTGGCAACTGTAATTTATTTTTTCACAATGAATTTCCCATAACTTATACTACCATTTATATTATTAATCATTCTATAAAAAAATATCCCATTATTCAATTGTTTTGTAATTATATTGATTTGTTCGTTTATAAACTTTTTGGATTCAATCATTTTACCACTTAAATCATAAACTATAAGAGTAAAAT
>CAYOZZ010000029.1:0-1709 GCA_964408535.1 uncultured Bacteroidales bacterium
ACCTGTCCGGCATAATCGGGTATATCCCGGGAATTATTGTTCTTCTTTCATTATCACTAAATTGTCTTTCACAAAAGGCAAATATGGGGAATGCGGGTGAAGATGTGATATTAAAAACGGCAACAGGAGACATCTACGGAACACTATTAGTGCCCGGGAGTAAAAATCCCGTTCCGGTAGTTTTGATAATCTCCGGTTCGGGGCCAACAGACAGAAACGGTAATAATCCGATGATGACAAACAACTCGCTTAAAATGACGGCGGAAGCCCTGTTTGATGCCGGAGTAGCATCATTACGCTACGATAAAAGAGGGATTGCAAAAAGTGAAAAAGCAGGAAGTGATGAATCGGAACTGAGATTTGAAAACTATATTGATGATGCTGCCGGCTGGATTGAAATGCTGAAGAGAGATGAACGATTTAACAAAGTAATTGTTCTGGGACACAGCGAAGGATCATTGATTGGTATGATAGCTGCAAGAGAAACAGGTGCCGATGCCTTTATTTCTGTGGCCGGAGCGGGAAAACCTGCCGATGAGATTCTTAAAGAGCAGCTTAAAACACAACCTTCCTACGTCAAAGACCTCGCCTTTCCTATTATTGACAAGCTTAAGAAAGGTGATACCGTTGCCGATATAAATCCCTTGCTTAATTCGTTGTTCAGACCAAGCGTTCAGCCATATCTTATTTCGTGGTTTAAATACAACCCTGCCAGGGAGATTAAGAAACTGAAAATTCCGGTTCTGATAATCCAGGGTACTACTGATTTGCAGGTTAAGGTAAAGGATGCTGAGGCACTGAAAAAAGCGGATAAAAAGGCTGAACTTGTTATAGTTGAAGGGATGAATCATATTTTGAAAGAAGCCGGTAACGATAAGGAGAAAAATATGGAGACTTATGATAATCCGGATATGCCGTTGCATCCGGAATATGTAAAAGCAATAACATCGTTTTTTAACTCATTGTAAAATGGAAAAGATATTATTCAAAGAAGAACAAAAATTCGGACCGATGATGCAGCTAATATTGCTGCCGGGTCTCATTTTTACAATAGTCATCTTTGGGATAGGCTTTTACAAACAGCTGTATCTTGGTGAGCCCTGGGGAAATGAACCGATGTCAGACACCGGACTGATAGTTGCATTTATTTTTGTATTGGTATTCTTGTCCGCTTTATCAATTTTATTTATTAAAATGAAACTGATTACGGAAATCAGAAGTGACGGAATTTATTTTAAATATCCCCCGATTATCAATAAATTTAAGGACATAAAACCGGATTCAATAGAGAGATTTGAAGTGCGAAAATATAACGCCATACGTGAATATGGAGGTTATGGGATAAAAGGAGTAAAACATATCAGGAGAAGACGTTCGAAAGGTATTGCATATAATGTTTCCGGGAATACAGGACTTCAATTATATTTGAAAGACGGAAGAAAAATTCTTATAGGAACCCAAAGAAGTGAGGCAATAAGGTATGCAATGAATAAAATGATGAAGACCGAATAGTTTTTATAATTAAAACAATAAAAAGGGAAGGCGATGGCAAAGAAAAAACCGTTTGTGTTGAGGGTGGACCCCGAGATTCTGAAGGCTGTTGAGCAGTGGGCAGCAGACGAATTCCGCAGTACAAATGGTCAGTTGGAGTGGATTATAAACAAAGCATTGCAGGAAGCCGGGAGGAAAAAGAAGAAAAAAGATTCAGG
>CAYOZZ010000030.1:0-1697 GCA_964408535.1 uncultured Bacteroidales bacterium
ACCGTTGAACCCAGCAGGTCAAAGATCATAACTTTCGAATCGCCAGGCATATCATTAAAATCGTAATCGAATTTTACGAAACCGTTAGCCGGATTCGGATAGGCAGCCGAAAGTTTGTAGTCCGTGGGGTCATCAATACCAACTGTTGTTGAATAAACTACAACAACCGATATCTTATCCGAAGGGTTGTTTTCATCAAAATAAGTATATTTAATTGTAGAAGCACCCTCATTCCCATTTGGGTAATAGTCACCACTAAATTCATCATATATTCCACCTGCATCAATACTTACTGCTACGGCAGATGTATCTGTTGTAGGAGGATAGCAAAGACCCCAGCAGAATGAATTGGAAGTATTAGGAACTATTTCAATATTTTCTCTGGCACATTTAACGCTGAGTGCCGAGCTTCCGATATTTTTTACGTCAATGGCATCAAGAATTATTGCATCGCTTGAAGCTTCGCCTGAAACTGTTATTTCCTGTCCCGGTTCAAGCAGTTCACCATTAAAATAAACTTCGAGACTACTTTGTGAAAAAGCAGCAATAAGAAAAAGTGTAATAAATGATAAAGTAAAGATAAATTTTTTCATAGTTTGTAATTTTTTATATTCGTTAGACAATCGTAATATTTAAAAAGTTGCTTATTAAAAGAAACAACTTTACAAAAATAAACAAAAACTGTGCTAAACAAATGTAAAAAAATAAAAAAACTCAAAAAAAAAGCAACCTTGCAACTTTCTGAGGTGTCTTTGGATAAATTTCAAGAAATAAAGATACATATTTAAATATAACTCTATATTTGCAACAAATTGTTAAACATAAATTAAATTATTATGAAATTAAAAGCTTTATTATTATCAATTGTCTTTCTGATGTCAGGGTATATTTTTGCCCAACAGGTTGACAGAGAGAATGTTCTTTTGGAAATTGTAACAGGTACCTGGTGCTATTATTGTCCGGGTGCTGCTATGGGTGCGGAAGACCTTGTAGCGAACGGTAAACAGGTTGCCGTTATTGAGTATCATACAGGTGATAATTATGAAAATACTTATTCCGGAGCAAGGAGTTCGTATTATAATGTATCAGGAGTCCCATCTGCATTTTTTGATGGTGTCTTAAGTGTTGTTGGTGGTGATCATACTTCAAGTATGTACGGATCATATCTCCCGAAGTATAATCAAAGAATTGCCATCCAATCACCATTCACTATTGAGGCTGAAGGTACAAATGGAGGGTTGATTGATTATAATATCATTGTAACTGTTAATAAGGTTGCTGCAAACAGCAGTAGTAATTTAAAGCTAATGTGTGCAGTTACAGAATCCGGAATCCAGCAAAGCTGGCAGGGCCAGGATCATCTTGAATGGGTTGAAAGATTGATGGCACCGAATCAGTTCGGAACATCTCTCGACTTTAGTTCGAACAATACATTGGAGATACCCGTTAATTTTACAATGAATCCAAGTTGGGTTAACGAAAATTGTGAGGTTGTATTTTTTGTGCAGGACTTAAGTACGAAAGAGGTTTTTCAAACCGTTAAATACGATATTTCGGAATTTGCATCAACAAACGATTATGATGTATCGTTAAAAGATGTTTATGTTCCTCAGGCTGTTTGCAATAGCTCAATCGAGCCGTCTGTTCTTGTTACAAACTACGGTTTGCTAAATCTGACAAGTTTTGATGTTGTTTAC
>CAYOZZ010000031.1:0-12514 GCA_964408535.1 uncultured Bacteroidales bacterium
CCGGTTGCTAAGGTAAACAAAAAAAATAAAAAGTCAAGAAAAAAACCGAAACAACTTCTTACCTTTGTACATTGTCTTAAAAGAAAAAAAGGAAATAATTCAAATTATAATATTATGAATAAAAAAACTTTACTTCCCGGAATTCTTATCATTACAACGGTTCTTTTAACCGGCTTTTTTTATCTTAAACCTCTTAAAACAGACAAAAGAGCCGAATATGACCGTTTCCTTACCCGGGAATACCGAAAGGCCGAAAAGCTTATCAATACGGACAAAACGGAAAATGACAAACCCGAAAATTCCGAGCTGGCTGCATTGCAAAACTGGTTTATGACATTCGATCCCGGACTGAACCGTGTTCCGGTTGAAAGGCTGGTTGAAGCCACAAAAAAAACCGTTCAACTCGACAAGCAAAATTCGTTGAAACCGGGAAATATGATAGAGTGGTCGGAGACAAGCTCCGATATGGGCGGACGTATGCGGGGTATTATGTGGGACCCAAATGAAGATAATAAAGTGTGGGCATGCAGTGTGACCGGCGGGCTGTGGTACAATGACGATATTACCGGAAATACAAGCTGGCAGCAGGTTGATGATTTCTGGCCTGGCCTTGCAACCAACTGTATTGCTTATGATCCCGGTGAGCCGGAAACATTTTATGTGGGAACAGGGGAATATCAAACGGCAAGAATCATTTACAGGGAATCATCGGGAGTGGGATACGGAATCTGGAAATCAACCGATGCGGGTGAAACCTGGGAAGTAATTCCGTCAACAACGGATTTTAAGTATATTTCCGATATTGCCGTTAACAGCAACGACGGTTATATTTATGCAGGTGTTGTATCCGGCGTTTATCACGGAATCAATCATATCAGTGAACCGTCGGACGGTTTGTACCGCTCGGGTGACAACGGCGCAACCTGGGAACAGGTTCTGCCGGATATTGATGGTGAAGACGTTCCTTACGCTCCGGCAGATATTGAAATTTCTTCGGACGGAAGAATTTTTATCGGTACTCTGAAAAATCTTGACGGAAAAGGGGGAGCGACAATTCTTTATTCCGATAGTGGTGATCCGGGTAGCTGGACAGTTTACGACTACTACGAAACAATCATTCCCAACGACCCTGACTATCCAATTCCGGGAAGAGTAGTGCTCGACGCTGCTCCTTCTGATCCAGATATAGTTTATGCAATAGTTGGCGCAGGCTGGCTCAACAGCTCAAATTTCAATTATGCGCGCGGCAGATATATCCTCAGGTCGGATGACGGCGGAGAAACCTGGACTGAAAAACCGTTACCCGGAGGCTCAGTGGATTGGGCCTCACTTTCGTGGCACGCTTTTGAGGTCACTGTCAACCCCACTGACCCGGACAATGTATTCGTAGGCGGACTCGACCTCTGGAAATCAACCAACGGAGGAAATTCCTGGAACCACGTATCCGACTGGTCATTAATGTATTACGGAGGCGGAGACGATTATGTTCACGCCGACCAGCACTGGGGACGTTACAAGCCGGGCTCATCCGACATTGCAATTTTCAGCAGCGACGGCGGGATATTCTACTCCGAAAATGCGTCGGCTGCTTATCCGGTTTTTCAGGAAAAGAGCAAAGACCTGAGCACTTTGCAGTTTTATATCGGCGACATATATCCTGTCGCAGGACAAAACAAGTTTATAGGCGGATTGCAGGATAACGGTTCTTTACTGTATCAGGGGCAGCCGTTGGTAATAAACGATATGGTTACAGGTGGCGACGGAGCTTACTGCTTTTTTGATGAGACACAACCCCAGTATATGATAACGTCAACATATTACAACAGCTATACGCTTTTCAGCAATTTCAACTATTATACCAGCTTTGGAGATAACGGAACCGGTGTTTTTATAAATCCTTGCGATTACGACAGTAAAAACAATATTCTTTTTGCCAATAAGTGTAAATTCAACGGGAGTAATGCAAATAAAATACTACGAATGGCAGGCATTCCGAATCCGTCAAACAGCACCATTACCCTGGGTACAGGACTGTTATCATATTACACCAATGTAAAGGTTTCGCCAAATTCACCGGAAGGAACCTCAACATTGTTCCTCGGTTCGCAGGTGGGAAGACTTTTTAAAGTAACGAATGCAAACAGTTCTCCACAGTTAGAGGAGCTTGGTTCGGACGAATTCCCCGAAGCATACATCTCCTGTATTGAAGTGGGAGGCTCGGATGATACGCTTATAGCCACATTCTCAAACTACGGTGTTTCAAAAGTCTGGCTGACTTATGACGGCGGAACAAACTGGAACAACATAACAAACAATCTGCCGGATGTACCTGTCAGGTGGGCTTTGTTCCATCCTCAAAATGCAAAACAAATCATCCTGGCAACCGAATTGGGTATCTGGATGACAGACGATGCAAGTGTTCCCGATTTTGAATGGGAGCACGATGCGTCATTCCCCAATGTAAGGGTTGACAATCTTCAGATCAGGAAAGCCGATAACACTCTTCTTGTAATAACGCACGGGCGTGGCCTTTGGTGGGGAACTTGGAATTACAATCCTTCAACACAGGTTAAGGAGATTACGCAAAGTGAGTTCACTGTATTTCCAAATCCGGCAAGCGGAATTGTAAATGTCAGGATGAAAAACAAGTCCGTAGCAAATACGGAGATTATTGTATCGGATATTAACGGCAGGACTGTTTTTTCAAAAAATTATAATACACCTGACAGGGAAAATATCTCTTTTGATATGACCGGAAATGCAAAGGGTGTTTACTTTGTAAAAATAAAATCGGGAGGAAAGGTTTTTTCTGAAAAGATAATATTAAAGTAGTAGTAAGTAGTAAACAGACAAGCGTGGACGCTTGTCTCATTTTAAAGGGCAAAGACCTGTTAGGTCTGGCCAGCCTATTAAACAGAAAAAAATTATGGTATCACCAAAAAAGCACTTGGGTCAACATTTTTTAAAGGATGACAACATTGCAAGAAAGATTGTTGACAGTCTTCTGCCCGAAACGGAAAATGTTCTGGAGATAGGTGCAGGAACCGGAATACTTACAAAACATTTAATCGAAAAGCGATTTCCCGGTCTTTACGTTATTGAAATTGACAGGGAATCAGTAGAATATCTGAATTCAAATTACAGCGAACTTGGCGGGAAGATAATAAATGAAGACTTTCTAAAATATGACCTTGATAAATTATTTACCGGACGGTTTTCAATAATAGGCAATTTCCCTTATAATATCTCCAGTCAGATTCTTTTTAAGGTTCTTGAATACAGAAACAGTGTCGGTGAAGTAGTTGGAATGTTTCAGAAAGAGGTAGCAGAACGTATTGCGTCACCACCCGGAAGTAAAAAATACGGCATTCTGAGTGTTCTTATAAAAGCGTTTTTCGATATTGAATATCTTTTTACTGTTAACGAATCTGTCTTCTATCCTCCCCCGAAAGTAAAGTCGGCGGTAATTCGCCTGAAACGAAATAAAACAGACCGGCTAAATTGTGATGAGAAAATATTTTTTGCAATGGTCAAAGCCGGTTTCAACCAGCGCCGGAAGACTTTACGCAATTCACTGGGAAGGTTTAACCTTGAAAGAGACGACAAAGTTGACAGCCTTTTACAGAAACGTGCGGAAAGACTTACAGTTGAAGATTTTGAATTTTTGGCAGGGAGGGTTATTCATAATGAATAGATTTCCTGTAAACCGGCAATAAATTTATGATGTTGACAAAATATAGCTTTTATGAGAAATAGTATCCTGATTCTGACAATTATCACCCTGTTAGCAAGTTGCACATCGGGTGGCAAATTACAAGAGAGCAACAACAAACCTTTTTCCTTTGTTCTCCTTGCCGATACAAGAAATTACACAGGCGACAATAAAGACTATTTTAGAGGAGCTTGCGAAGCAATTAAAGCAATTGATACGTTTCAGTTTATTATTTCCCCGGGGGATATTGACCCTCCGGATTCCGTCCTTTACACAATTCATAAATACATTGGTAAAGATGTTATCTGGTATCCTGTTGTCGGCAATCACGAGGCTGAAACAAATTCCGATATGGTTTGGTTGAGAAATTACAATAAAGACGGCAAAACCTTACCATACATTGTGAATAAAGGGCCTGAACCCTGTAAAGAAACTACATACTCTTTTGATTACGGAAATACACATTTCGTAATCCTTAATGAGTATTGCACCGACACCTGCGACGATTGCACAAAAGGATATATTCCTGATATTCTGTACACCTGGTTACAAAATGATTTGCAAACCACGAAAAAGAAAAACATCCTTGTTATAGGTCACGAACCGGCTTATCCCCTTCCTGATATTGAAAATCAGAGACTCAGACACGCAAATGACTGTCTTAATCAACACCCTGAAAACAGAGACAAATTCGTTAAACTTTTGCAGGAAAACAATGTAATCGCTTACATTGTAGGGCATACACACAATTACAGCATTGCCAAAATAAACAAACTCTGGCATGTTGATGTTGGACATGCAAGAGGTACCGGTGATAAGGGAGCAAGAAGCACTTTTATTGAAGTCGTTATTGACAAAAATGGCGTAGGGTATAGAACTTTCCGGTTAAACTCCAAAACAGGTAAATATGAGGTAACTGATACCGGAAGTCTGAATTAGAATTAAAAAAACACCTGTTACTTAAAATAAAATATTACCTTTGTCGTGATTTAAGAATTTATGCTCTTATTACCTAATTCCTTAATTAGAATATCTGCCATCATTTTTTAAGTCTGTTTTTAAACATTAAAATAAAATATTATGAACATTTATGTAGGTAACCTTAGTTTTAAGGTAAGTGAGAGTGAACTGGAAGAATTATTCAAAGAGTTCGGAACAGTTGATTCTGTAAAAATTATTACTGACAAATTCAGTGGAAGAAGTAAAGGCTTTGGTTTTATCACAATGGAAAATGATGATGAAGCAAAAAAAGCAATTGAGGAGCTCAATGGCACCACATTTAAAGAGAGAGATTTAACGGTGAATGAAGCAAGGCCAAAGAGAACCGATTATTAATATTTAGTCATTAAAAAGTTTAATTAATTTATGGGTAGATCACAAGAGTCCTTCAATAAGAAGGATGTAAGAAACAAAAAAGAAAAAAAGAGAAAAGAAAAAGAAAAGAAAAGGTTAGCGAGAAAAGAGAATGAGAAAAAAGGCAGCCTGGACGATATGATTGCTTATGTGGATGAAAACGGCAACATAACCTCCGAGCCTCCCGATCCGTCAAAAAAGAAAGATATCAAGCTGGAAGATATTGAAATCGGTGTACCCACCAAGGATTCCGACGCGGAATATGACCCTGTCAGGAAAGGAACAGTAACCTTTTTCAACGACTCGAAAGGTTATGGCTTCATCAGGGATATTGAGACAAAGGAGAGTGTTTTTGTTCATGCCAACAACCTGCTTGATGATATTGCCGAAGGTAATATGGTAAGTTTTGAAGTTGAAAAAGGTCCGAAAGGACTTTCTGCTTTGCGGGTCAGCCTTGTAAAATAAAAAAGCAGTCTTTTTTTGTAAAAGACTGCTTTTAAACCTTTTTGTAAAAAAATCTTATTCCTCGTTACACCTGTTGATACACTCGATAATTTCTGTGAGCGTAACACTTCTAAGAGAATAAAAAATCTTTTTACCTTCCCTTTTGGATATTAATACCCCCTTGTTTTTCAGGATATTAAGATGATGTGAGGCTGCAGCCTGCTCAATACCAAGACTGTTATAAATTTCCGTTACGCTTAATTTCTGGTTGTCGTGTAACAAATCAATAATTGCAATTCTCATCGGGTGTGCAATTGCACGTAATTTACTGGCAGCCATCTCCAGTTTAGTAACGTCTAATGTTAATTTTGCCATTTTTCTATTGTTTATAATTCAATTCAGGGAGCAAAACTAATAAATTAAAATTAAATACAAGTAAATATGTAGATATTTGCGATAATTTATAATAGTTTTAAAATAAGAAAGTGAATTCGAATCGTTCACCGTCAAACAAACCTTTATCGCTTAGCTTCAATTCAGGGATAACAAGAAGTGCCATAAACGAAAGCGTCATATAGGGTGCATTAAGTTTCGAACCAAGCTCTTTTGCAGCTTTGCTCATCTCTGCATATGCTTCAGCCACCTTATATCCATCATCTTCCGACATAAGACCTGCAACCGGCAAAGGTAAAAGCATCTCCTTATCACCGTCAACAAGAGATATTCCCCCTTTAGCCTCTGTTAACAAATTTACCGCCCTGACCATATCTTTGTCGTTTGTACCGACAGCAATAATGTTATGGCTGTCGTGTGCGACAGTTGAAGCAATAGCTCCCGTTTTAAAACCGAAATTTGTAATAAATCCGAGTGCCGGTTTTGCATCCTTATATCTGTTAAGCACCATTATTTTCAGCACATCATTTTCAACGTCACTGACGGCAAATCCATTTTTAACTTTCGTTTTTGCATACACAAGGTCAGTAATCAATTGACCGTCCATTGCTTTTATAACCTTAACTTCATTTCCTTCCGCTTTTATTGCAATATCAGACTCCGATACCGGTTTTGCATTGAAATTATTCGGTGTTTTATCCCTTTTTGTCTGAATCAATGATTTTCCGTTTTCAGCCGCTTTAATCCCGTCAATGTATGTTTCAAGGATGTTAAAATCCGTAAGATTATCGGTAATTATAAAATCGGCAGCATCTCCCTCTCTTAGCAAACCGACTTCAAGATTATAGTGAGAAACCGGATTGTACGTGCAAACTTTAACAACTTTAACGGGGTCGTAACCTTTTGCTATTGCACGTTTTACAAGTTTATTGATATGACCTTCGGCAAGGTCGTCGGGATGCCTGTCGTCCGAGCAAAGCATAATCTTGTCCGGGTGGGTTTCCATTAATGGAATCAAAGCTTCAAAATTCTTTGCGGCACTTCCCTCGCGTATCTGGATTTTCATTCCGTACTTTATCTTATCCAGAGCCTCCTCAATCGTAAAACATTCGTGGTCGGTCGTAATTCCCGCTTTTGCATAATATTCGGCATCCTTTCCTTTCAGTCCGGGAGCATGGCCGTCAACAGGTTTACCCCGTTTTTTGGCAGCTTCAATTTTTGCCATCACCTCCTTATCCTGATACAGAACTCCCGGAAAGTTCATCATCTCCGAAAGATATTTTATCTTATCCATATCAAGCAACTCGCTAACCTCCTTCGGGCCGAGTGTGGCACCGGAAGTCTCAAATACCGTTGCAGGTACACAAGACGGGGCACCGAAGAAAAACTTAAAAGGAACCTTTTCGCCGTTTTCAATCATAAACTTCACACCCTCAGTTCCAAGTACATTACCTATTTCGTGAGGGTCGGAAACCGTAGCCACGGTTCCATGAACGACAGCAAGTTTTGCAAACTCCGAAGGGACAAGCATTGAGCTTTCCACATGTATATGGGCGTCAATCAAACCCGGAAGAATGTACCTGTCCTCCGAAACATCCTCCTCCACAACGGATGTAATCTTTCCATCCGATATAGTTACGGTTCCCTTAAAAATTTTCTCATTGATTACATCAACGATATTTCCGGATACTGAAAATTCCTTTTTCATTTTTTATAATTTTACCTCCGCAAAAATATACATTTTATGAAGTTTTAACGTTATCGGTTAACCTATTGTTTAAAATACTGTTACTTTTGAAGTTTTTATTTTGTTCGCTAACGAACAGATTGTGTAATATTGCGGACACATTAAGTCATACGGACAGATACTTTAATCCGTTGAGCTTTAGGATTCAGCTAATTACGAACATGGCATATTTTATGGTAAAATAGAATGTTTAAATCAAATTTATCGAACAATGATAGTAAAAACAGGGACTCTTAAACCGGAAATCATTTCGTGGAACAGACAACAAACTAAGATTCGGGTGACTTTTACATTATTACTGGCATTCATTCTGTTTGCATTCACAGGACGATCCCAGACTGAAAAGAAATGGACACTTGAGGAGTGTATAAATTATGCCCTTGAGCACAATATCAATATCAAGAAACAACTTCTGAATGTGGAATATCAGAATGAAGCTCTTCTTCAGAGCAAGCTGGGAATGCTGCCGAATATAAACGGATACGCTTCGCACGGTTATAACTGGGGGCAACGAATTGACCCCTTTACTAACGAGTTTGCTTCAAATCGTGTCAGGTCGAATAATTTTAATTTGTCTGCCGATCTTAACCTGTTTGCAGGTCTTCAACAGACAAATACAATAAAAAGAAACCTCCTTAATAAAGAGGCTGCACAGTATGATGCCGAGGCTTACAAAGACGAGATATCAATCAGTGTGGCAACAGCTTATCTCCAGGTCCTTTACAATAAAGAATTTGTTCAGATTGCAAAAGACCAGCTTGACATTTCAAACCAGCAGGTTGACAGGACAAAGAAACTTGTTGATGCCGGTACGCTTGCCAAAGGAGATTTGCTGACAATTCAGGCACAGGCAGCATCCGAACAGTTATCGGTTGTTGATGCGGAGAATAACCTTTCACTCGCTTTACTTACTCTCACACAGCTTCTTGAGCTTCCGTCAACAGAAGGATTTGATATTGATGTTCCCCAGCTCGGACTGATTGAGGCTCCGGAAAATGTGATGTCCCCTGAAAACATATACAAAACTGCCGTTGAAGTCAGGCCGGAAATAAAAGGCGCCGAAACAAGGGTAGAAAGTTCAAAGCGTTCACTGGGTATAGCCCGGGGTTCATATTATCCGAGTTTATCACTGAGCGGTTCCTGGGGAAGCGGTTATTCCGGTGCAAATACAGTAGGTACCGATCCGTTTACTCAGCAAATAGAAATCGGATATACCGAAAATACACACGAAACCGTTATTGCAGAGAAAATTGCATATCAATCATATAATACAAAAGCCTTTGGCGACCAATTAAGAGAGAACAGGAACGAATCTGTTTCGCTCAGTCTTCGTATTCCCATTTTCAACGGATGGAGAAGCCGTTCGTCGGTAGCCCAGGCCAAAATAGGTGTTGAAAATGCAAACCTTGACCTTCAGCTTCAAAAAAACACCCTCTACAAGACAATTCAACAGGCTTATAATGATGCTGCATCCGCACTGAATAAGCACAAAGCCTCTTTGTTAAAGGTTGAAGCAACAAAAGAATCTTTTAATTATGCCGAAAAGAAATTTAATGTGGGACTAATCAATTCGGTTGATTATAACAATGCAAAAAAAGAGTATAACAGGGCACTATCAGAGCAGATACAGGCAAAATATGAGTTTGTCTTTAAGATGACGGTAATTGACTTTTATCTTGGCAAACCTTTGACATTAACAAGGTAAGACTTTACAGATAACTCACAAACAATGCTCATAACAATAATGACACGACAGTAAATACAATTCACGAATTGTCTCCAAACAAAAAGATAATAAAATGAGTAAATCAAAGAAGAGAAAAAGGTTTATAATATGGGGAGGTATAGCGCTGTTGATAATCCTCATTGCCCTTGCTGCAACAAAAAAGGGTAAAAATCATGGGATAAAAGTCACAACAGAGGAGGTTAAAAAACGCACTCTCATAGAGACTGTTTCGGCAAACGGCAAAATACAACCCGAACTTGACATTAAAATCAGCCCGTACATCTCGGGTGAAGTTGTCGAACTGTATGTTAAAGAGGGTGATGCCGTTAAAAAGGGTGATTTGCTGGCCAAGATTGACCCCAAAATATATATATCGGCATACGAAAGAGCGGCTGCAACATTACAAATGCAAAAGGCATCGCTTGCCAATTCAAAAGCAAGGCTTGCTCAGGTAAAAGCCCAGTTTTCGAAAGCACAGGAAGATTTTAAAAGAAATAAAAAGCTGTTCGACCAGAATGTAATTTCCCAGGCTGATTTCGATGCTGCCAAATCGGCTTATGAGGTTGCAAAAGAAGAGGTAAATGCTGCCGAAGAAAATGTGAAAGCAGCCGAATATTCCGTTAGCAGTTCTGAAGCATCACTTAAAGAAGCAAAAGAAAATCTTACGAGAACAAATATTTACTCGCCGGCCGACGGAACCGTATCAACCTTAAATGTTGAAAAGGGTGAGCGTGTTACAGGGGCTTCACAGTTTTCATCAGGTACCGAAATTATGAAAATTGCCGATTTGAAAAGAATGGTGGTCGTTGTTGAAGTAAATGAGAATGACATTGTCAGGGTTAGCCTCGGCGACACCTGTATTATTGAAGTTGATGCCTATCTGAATAAAAAGTTTGAAGGGGTCGTTACCGAGATGGCAACGTCGGCTAATATTACAGGCGTAAGTGCCGACCAGGTGACCAACTTTGAAGTGAAGATTCTGATTCTTCAAAGTTCATATCAGGATATGATTGACGACAGCAAAATTTCATCTTCACCTTTCAGACCGGGAATGTCGGCCAGTGTCGAAATTCAGACCGAGACAGAAAGGGATGTACCTACTGTACCCATTCAGGCGGTTACCACCAGAGCCGACACTACGGGCGTAGTTAAGGAAAAGAGGAGCACGAATTCCGAAGAGGGAGAAAAAGACGCTGTTAACAAAGAAAAAGAGGAGCTGGTTGAATATGTTTTCCTGTATGATGAAGGCAAAGCAAAAATGCAAAAGGTAAAAACCGGTATTCAGGACGATATGTATATTCAGATAATTGAAGGAGTGAAAGAGGGTGATGAAGTAATTACCGGACCATATCGGGCCGTATCAAAAAAATTGAAAAACGGGGATGAAGTGATAAAAGTTGATAAAAAAGACCTGTTTAAAACGGAAAAGTAACATTTATTAAGAAAATGCCGAATATTCTTTGCATAGAAACCGCCACCTCCATCTGCTCAGTTGCTCTAACCGGTAATGGAGTTGTTCTCGCTGAAAAACAATCATCTGAAAAAAATGCCCATTCCGCAATAGTTACTCTGTTTACAGAAGATGTCCTAAAAGAGGCCGGATTTGAATATACTGATATTGATGCTGTTGCGGTTAGCAAAGGCCCGGGCTCTTACACGGGATTACGAATAGGTGTATCAACTGCAAAAGGTTTATGCTATGCCCTTGATATCCCGCTAATTTCGGTAAATACACTTCAGTCAATGGGGCAGGGGATGGCTGATATCCTTACAGGTAAAGACTCTTCCGTACTGCTCTGCCCAATGATTGATGCCAGAAGAATGGAGGTTTACTCTGCCGTTTTTGATATCAACGGAAAGGAAATCAGGGAGACAAAAGCCGAGATTATTGACGATAACTCTTTTTCGGATTATCTTGAAAATCACAAGGTGGTCTTTTTCGGAGACGGTGCTGCAAAATGCCGGAATATCATAACTCATCCAAATGCCGTTTTTTATGACAATATAAACCCTTCGGCGAAAAATATGGCATCAATTGCTGCAGAAAAGTTTAAAAATAAACAATTTGAAGATGTTGCATACTTCGAACCTTTTTATCTAAAGGAGTTTATTGCAGGAATTCCAAGGGTGAAGGGACTGAGATAGGAAACGGTGTTGTTTATACCTTATAGTCTTTGCAGTTTTAATTACCGGACACCGTGCGGTGAAAAAACAATTACGTACAAGAAGTCCCATAGGGATAACCTCTACTCATAATCCTTTGTTAGAACTACGGATGTTGAAAAAGGCGAGGGTCAGGGTGAGGTGGGTTTTTGTGTTTCTTGGTGTCTTTGCTCTGAAAATTTTCGGAGTTGTGGCAAAAAACAAAATGTATGTTATGGGACTATAAATGCCACTAAGGCACTAAGGCTCAAAGATTCACGAAGGGGGGAGTTCCATATATTTCCAAGCGTGGATGCTTGGAACATAGATGAGTGGACGCTTGGAACATAGATGGTGTAACCGAAAACCGACTATCCTTTCATTAGTCTCCCCCGAAACTTCGGGAGAGATTTAGAGGGGCAACATAGGTGAGAGCCCACAAATTTCACGAATTTACACTAATTGAGGTTTGAGGCTATGGCAAGGAAACCGGTATGGGGTATCGTTTATGGTCAGGCACGTCATCCTCCATAAACCTAACCTAATAACCATACCGGCTTCATAAACATAAACACAGACAAAAACGCAATCTCCTGATGACTGTAGTATGCTGGCATTATGGCGAATTGAACTGTTTCTCTGCCTGTTGCACCTATAGTCATCAGGAGATTTGCGGAGGCACGCACTGTTAGCAACTCCGTTCATCCCTCAGGGAGTGGATTAGAGTGCCACTTCCCGGTTCTTTCTATTCCTCAGATAGGGGATAAAGGTGCCACTCCGCCGTTCTTTCCTCTCCCTATGGAAGTTCCGATAGTTATCGAAAAAAGGTGAGGGGTAAATAAAATAGAAGAATTCACATTTTTATTCATTGATAATAATGAAAAAGTAAAATCACCTCACCCTTTCCGATAGCTATCGGAACTCTCCTCACAATCCTTCGTTAAAGCTACGGATGTTGAGAAAGGAGAGGGAAGAGCGGCAGTAGAAGTGAGAAGGT
>CAYOZZ010000032.1:0-14266 GCA_964408535.1 uncultured Bacteroidales bacterium
AATTTTAAAACCGTTTAATTAAAACGGACTGAAACGCATAAACCTTACTTGTTTTATGAAAGCATATTAATCGCGTAATAATTGTTTCCTAAATAATATTGAAAATTTTTGTTATATATATATATAATTAGCACAAACAAAATGGCAGCAATTATGTTTCTGACAAAGGATTAGGATTATTGATTCATAAAACTCTTAACGCATAAGGCCGGTTAAAGGATATTCAAAATTTTTCTAACTTTTCTCAGTGAGTTGTTTTTTCTGTTTCTCAATCTTGATTGTCAGTTCCTCATCATCCTTATTATGATCCACGATTATCAGGTCACCTTCCGAAAGTTTGGTCTTGATAATTTCCTCGGCAAGAGGGTCTTCCACATATTTTTGGATTGCTCTTTTCAAAGGTCTTGCCCCATATTGCTCATCCCAGCCTTTGTCAACCATAAAGTCTTTGGCAGCTTCGGTAATTTTGATTTTATAACCAAGGTTGTTTATTCTTCCGTATAAATGCTGTAGTTCGATATCAATTATTTTATGAATATCCTCCCTGTCGAGTGAATCGAATATAACAACGTCGTCAATTCTGTTAAGAAATTCGGGAGCAAATGCTTTTTTAAGTGCATTTTCGATAACACCCTTGGCATAAGTACCTTTTGCCGATTTTTTGGCACTTGTATTGAATCCCACACCCTGACCGAAGTCTTTAAGTTGACGAGAACCTATATTTGATGTCATTATTATAATAGTATTCTTAAAATCTACTTTCCTTCCGAGACTGTCAGTCAGAACACCGTCATCAAGAACCTGGAGCATAAGATGGAAAACATCTGGATGGGCCTTTTCAATTTCATCAAGCAAAACGATGGAGTAGGGCTTACGTCTTACTTTTTCGGTAAGCTGTCCGCCTTCCTCATAACCGACATATCCCGGAGGAGCACCGACAAGTCTTGAAACAGCAAATTTTTCCATATATTCACTCATATCAATTCTTACAAGGGCATCTTCCGAGTCGAAGAGATATTTCGCCAGAACCTTGGCAAGATGTGTTTTTCCTACACCGGTAGGACCCAGGAAAATAAATGTCCCGATAGGTTTGTTGGGGTCTTTTAATCCGGCACGGTTCCTTCTGATGGCTTTTACAACTTTTTTTATTGCATCATTTTGTCCTATTACCGAGCCTTCAAGGTCATCAACCATATTAACGAGTCTGTCACTTTCATTTTGTGCTATTCTCTGAACCGGTACACCTGTCATCATAGCAATAACTTCGGCAACATTCTCCTCAGTCACATCCTCACGGTTTATCCTTGAATCCTCTTCCCATTTTTTCTTTTCCTTATCAAGGTCATTTTGAAGCTTTCTTTCCATATCCCTGAATTTTGCAGCTTCTTCGAACTTTTGGTTGTTAATTGCCTGAGTTTTCTTTGCTCTAATATCTTCGATACGGTTTTCAATATCAATTATTTCGACCGGTACATGAATATTAGTAATATGAACCCTTGAGCCGGCTTCATCCAATGCATCAATTGCTTTATCAGGGAGATTACGGTCTGTTATATACCTCGTAGTTAATGAAACACAGGCATTTATAGCTTCATCAGTATAAGTCACTAAATGGTGATCCTCATATTTTTCTTTAATGTTATTCAGAATTTCAACCGTTTCCTCCGGTGTTGTGGGGTCAACAAGCACTTTTTGGAACCTGCGTTCCAATGCTCCGTCTTTTTCAATATACTGTCTGTATTCATCCAGAGTTGTGGCGCCTATACATTGAATATCGCCGCGTGCCAGAGCGGGTTTAAACATATTTGAAGCATCCAGGGAGCCTGAAGCGTTCCCTGCTCCGACGATAGTGTGAATCTCATCAATAAACAGAATAATGTCGGGATTTTTTTCAAGCTCATTAAGTACGGCTTTCATTCTCTCTTCAAACTGTCCTCTGTATTTTGTTCCGGCAACGAGTGACGCAAGGTCTAAAGTTACAATACGTTTATTAAACAATGCCCTTGAAACCTTCCGGTCAACGATACGCAAAGCAAGTCCTTCGGCAATAGCCGATTTACCGACACCGGGTTCCCCGATAAGTATTGGATTGTTCTTTTTTCTGCGGCTTAAAATCTGTGCAATACGTTCCAGTTCCCTGTCCCTGCCTACAATCGGGTCAAGCCTGCCTTCTTCGGCAGCTTTGGTTATATCTCTTCCGAAATTGTCAAGGACAGGAGTTTTTGATTTTGAGTCTGACATTTTTTTGATATTACCGCCAAACTGTTTTCCTCCACCTGATGATTCTTCCGGGTCTTCATCAGTCGTACCGCTTCCCGGCAATTCGCCGTGCGGATCCATTTTTAATCCCGTATCTTTATTTGTTACCATAGATTTCAATTCGTCTTTTACTGCATCATAATCAACACCGTGCTTTTGAAACAGTCTTGTTACAATATTATCATTGTCTTTTAAGATAGCGAGCAAGAGATGTTCGGTACCAATAAGATCACTGTTAAAAAGTTTAGCTTCGAGATAAGTTATTTTCAGTGCACGCTCAGCCTGTTTAATCAACGGAATATTATCAGAGGTTTTTAGTTTTGTTCCTTGAGAATTTCCTATTGAGATTTCTATCTCTCTTCTGACTGATGCCAGATCAATACCGAAAAAAGTGAGTATCTGGATAGCCATTCCTTCACCTTCCCTCATAATCCCGAGAAACAAATGCTCCAGTCCGATATAATCGTTTCCAAGTCTTATAGCCTCTTCACGGCTAAATGACAATACATCTTTTACTCTTTGCGAAAATTTTGCTTCCATTATATTTTTTAATTCCTGATTTTCTTAAACGATTCTTTTGTTTTAATATTACGCAAATTTTACCTTAATGTTCATAATTGTCAATAAGTTAAATTTAGTTTTTCAACATTTTATACTTCACTACAAAAAGCTTACCTTTAGCAATATAATGCCTGATAAGTGACAACATGTCCGAATAGCCAAATGTAGATACAAATTTAAAGTATTGTTTTCATAACACCAAATTTTATTAACATCAAAATGTTAGTAATAATAATTGACTGAATTTTGCTGTTTTTAAGAAGAAATGTCTAAATTCGTGCCTTTTATTGTTATTTTATAATTAGCTAGTATTGAAAGAGATAAAAAATGGAAAATAGAGAAAGTGGAGAAAGAATCATTCCGGTAAACATCGAAACGCAGATGAAGACGGCTTACATTGACTATTCAATGTCGGTTATTGTATCAAGGGCATTGCCGGATGTTCGCGACGGGCTGAAGCCTGTTCACAGGAGAGTGTTGTATGGAATGCTTGAACTGGGTGTTTTGTCGAACCGCCCGTATAAAAAGTCGGCAAGAATAGTAGGGGAGGTGCTCGGGAAATATCACCCTCATGGTGACACTTCCGTTTACGATGCAATGGTCAGAATGGCTCAACCGTGGTCATTACGTTATCCTCTTATTGACGGACAGGGTAACTTCGGTTCTATGGACGGTGACAGTCCGGCAGCAATGAGATATACAGAGGCACGATTG
Source organism: uncultured Bacteroidales bacterium (assembly GCA_964408535.1). Taxonomy (GTDB): domain Bacteria; phylum Bacteroidota; class Bacteroidia; order Bacteroidales; family JAADJA01; genus JAADJA01. The sequence continues at coordinate 3,535 of CAYOZZ010000032.1, forward strand.
AGGAAAATTGCCGAAGAGATGCTTGTTGATATAAATAAAGATACCGTTGATTTTCAATTGAACTTTGACGACTCTTTGAAAGAACCTACGGTATTACCGGCAAAAATCCCCAACCTTTTGATTAACGGTGCCTCAGGTATCGCCGTAGGAATGGCGACAAATATGGCACCACACAATCTTAGTGAAGTAATTGACGGCACTATTGCTTATATTGACAATAATGATATTACCATTCCGGAACTGATGAAATTCATCAAAGGTCCTGACTTTCCGACAGGTGCTGTTATTTACGGTTATAACGGAGTTAAGGATGCTTTTGAAACGGGTAGGGGAAGGATTGTTCTTAGAGGCGAAGCTGTTATAGAAGAAGATAATAACGGTAAAAGCAGAATAATTGTTTCTTCTGTTCCTTATCAGGTCAATAAGGCCGATATGATAAAAAAGACAGCCGACCTCGTCAATGAAAAGAAAATCGAAGGGATTTCCGATATAAGAGATGAGTCGGACAGAAAAGGACTTAGAGTTGTTTATGAACTGAAACGCGACGCTATTCCCAATATCGTTCTTAATAAACTCTATCAATATACTGCTCTGCAAACATCTTTTAGTGTAAATAATATTGCACTTGTTCACGGAAGACCACAGTTGCTCAACCTTAAAGATATGATTAAGTATTATGTTGAGCACAGGCATGAAGTTTTAATCAGAAAGACTAAATACGAACTTAAAGAGGCGGAGAGAAAGGCACATATTCTTGAAGGACTGTTAATTGCAATTGACAACCTTGACGAGGTTATTGCGTTGATAAGAGCTTCGCAAACACCTGAAATTGCCAAAAACGGATTGATGGAAACCTTTAATCTTTCGGAGATTCAGGCAAAGGCAATTTTGGATATGAGGTTGCAAAAGCTAACCGGACTGGAAAGGGATAAGCTGAAAGAAGAGTATGCCGAACTGATGAAACATATTGAGCATTTGAAAGAAATTCTGGATAGTGAGGAGTTGAGAATGGAAATCCTGAAAACGGAAATGCTTGAAATTAAAGAAAAGTATGGTGATGAGGCTCGCTCGGAAATTGAATATACTGCAAAGGATTTCAATATTGAAGATACTATTGCGGATGAAGAGGTTGTGATTACTATCTCTCATCTCGGATATATCAAAAGAACTCCGTTAACCGAATACAGAAGACAAAACAGGGGAGGAACAGGGGCAAGAGGTAGTAATATCAGGGATGAAGATTTCCTCGAACATTTGTATGTAGCTACAAACCATAATTATATGCTCTTCTTTACCGAAAAAGGTAAAGTTTTCTGGATGAAAGTTTATGAAATACCCGAAGGGACGAAAACATCGAAGGGACGGGCTATTCAGAATATAATCAGTATTGACAGGGATGACAAGGTCAGAGCTATTATTAATGTAAAAAATCTTAAAGATGAAGATTACATTAATAATACATACATAGTTTTGGCAACAAAGCAGGGTATTATTAAGAAAACAACACTTGAAGCTTATTCACGCCCCCGTCAGAACGGAATAATAGCAATTAATATCAGAGAAGGTGATAATCTTATTGAGGCAAGATTAACCAGTGGGAAAAGTGAAATATTACTTGCCTTAAAATCGGGCCGTGCCATTAGATTTGACGAGAGTCGTGTGAGACCTATGGGGAGGAATGCTTCGGGTGTCAGGGGTATAACACTTGCCGGGCCTAAAGATGAAGTTGTCGGAATGATTTGTATGGAAAAAGAGGATACCAATGAAGTTCTTGTTGTTTCTGAAAACGGTTACGGTAAACGATCCAACCTTGATGATTACAGAGTAACCAACAGGGGAGGGAAGGGAGTAAAAACAATTAATATTACTCCAAAGACAGGAAAACTGATTGCTATTAAATCTGTTTCCGACAGCGATGATCTTATGATAATTACAAAGTCGGGTATTCTGATCCGGCTTCCGGTTTCGGGTTTAAGAGTTATGGGGCGTGCAACACAGGGAGTACGTCTGATAAATATCAGGGAAAATGATGCTATTGCCGCCGTTGCCAAGGTTGAGGTGGATGAAGATGAGGAAAATATTGAGGTGCAGGAGGGGGAAGAAGGTGTAGTTGATGCTGCTGAAAATAAATATGACAACGCAGAAAATAACGGGGAGACAGAAACGGAAAACACTGAGGAATAACAATATAGGCCATTTTTATATTAAAGTCATCCGGGAAAAATTCTTTTTTTAATAAGAATCATTCCAAATTGGCGTGCTTTTTGAGTAATAATCAGAAAATAAATATTTTTGCCGACGCAAAAAAGTAAATCATTTAAACATTAATAATCATGAAAAAACTTTCATTATCAGTACTATTCATTTTTGCCGTATTAACCGGCTTTTCTCAAAAAAATCAGGTAGTGAGTGCTTTCAACTATCATCGCAACGGAAAACTTGATAAAGCAAAAATCGCTATTGATAAGGCTACCGTAAACGAAAAGACCGTTGGAATGGCTAAAACCTGGTATTACAGAGGAAATATTTATCTCGACATTGCCCAAAGTCCTCTCGAAGCTTACAAAGACCTTGATCCTGATGCTTTGAGCAAAGCTGAAGAAGCTTATAATAAGGCTCTTGAACTTGATACAAAAAAACAATTTACAGACGAAATATTAAAAAGGATGCCGATTCTCGGTGAAGCATACTTTTTTGACGGTGCAAATTACTATAACCTTGGTAGTGAAGCAAAAAAAACAGGGGACACAGCTACAGCCAAGAAAGATTATTTGAGAACTTTGGCTTCGTTTGAAAAAGCTTATAAAATTTACAATGAGTATGGTGCTGCCGATTCAACTAAAAATATGACTTTATATTATATGTCGTATGCTGCAGAACTTGCCGGGGAAAACAATAAGGCAATTAATTATCTCAATCAACTTGTTTCTATTGATTATCCTGACCCTGGTATATACGTTTCACTCGGAAATTTATACAAAGATAAGGGTGACTATGAAAATGCAGAGAAATATTTTGCATTAGGAGTTCAGAAATATCCGGACAATCTAAATGTTTTACTCAATCAAATAAATCTGTATCTTGCTATAGGAGAGACCGATAAAGCGTTAAAAAATCTGGAAACCGCCGCAACACTTGATGCAACAAATCCAACTATATTTTTTGCGATAGGGACCAGTTATGATAAGATTGTTAGTGATACAACACAGTCTGATGAAGTTCGCGAAAATGCTTTTACCAAAGCTATTGAAGCATACCAAAAAGCAATTGATTTAAAAGATGACTACTTTGATGCTTACTATAATATGGGTGCAATTTATGTAAACAAGGCTGCTCATATTATGGATGAGGCTAACCAGCTTGACCTTAATGCTGTAGATGAATATAATGCTTTGAAAGAGAAAGCAGATAAATTGCTTGAGACCAGTTTGCCTTATCTGCAAAAAGCTCATGAGATTAATCCTTCCGACAGAAATACAATGATTTCTCTTAAAGAAATTTATACCAGATTGAAAAAGTATGATAAACTGAAAGAAATCAATGCGGAATTAGGAATGTAAGATAAAAGATTATATAAGGGGAGGAATGGTTTCGTTTCTCCCTTTATTATTTATTATACAATTTAACATAATATTAATTATAGGACTTTTTATAAAAAACATATATTGATATTCAAAGAGTTATAAAATATAATTATCCTGAATATTCTATTATGAATTTGTTACCCTTGAATCAATCATTTTACAAGTTACTGTGTCGAATGTCATTTCTGTAATATCTCTCTTGCATACGATATCTTCTTCTTCATATTAAATCTTCCGTCAATCCAATGAATTTTAAAACCGTTTCGTTCCATTCGTCTGAACCAGGTCATCTGCCGCTTTGCAAACTGATGAATTGCGGTGTTCAACAATCCGAACATTTCATCATAGTCTATTTCACCTGTAATATACATAGTCAGGTATCTATATTCCAGACCGTAAAATTTTAATTGTCCGGGAGTTAATCCTTTATCAAGTAATTCTGTAACCTCGTCAAGCATTCCCGAATCAAGCCGTTTCTTTAATCGTTCGGTTATTCTATTTCTAATAATTTCACGTTCAAATTTTATCCCGAAAATCGTATTCTCTATATTTGGGAAATATCTGTCAATGTCAGGATGTTCATTATAATATGTTTGTATCTCAATAGCCCTGACAAGCCTTTCTCTATCTTTTATATCAGTAGTGTTGTGTGGAGTTTTAAACGCTTTTAGCCTACTAATAAGCTCATTATCGGTTAAATTAGACAAAGTCTTTCTAAGTTGCAGGTTTTCAGGAACTTCTATCAGCCTGTATCCTTTTAAAACCGACTCGATATACAATCCCGTTCCTCCGCAAAGAACAGGTGTTTTGTCTCTTTTAACAATATCATCATAAACTTTAAGGAAATCTTTCTGAAATTCATAAACATTGTATTCATAACCCGGCTCAACAATATCAACAAGATGAAAAGGAATACGTTTACCGTCAACGTTATAATCCTCAATATCCTTGCCGGTTGCCAAATCCATACCACGGTAAACCTGCCTTGAATCGGCACTTATTATCTCCCCGTCAAACTCTGCTGCCAAATGTGCAGCAAACTTTGTTTTTCCTGTTGCAGTCGGGCCTAATACAGTTATCATAATTATTCAGATTTAATACTCGTTTTCTTCTGTTTAACCTCTTCCTCCTTTAACAGAAAGTCTCTGATATCATTCAATATTTTTATTGAAGTATTACTAAAGTTAAAATTATCTAATAAAGTGTAATTAAGTGATTTAGTATATTCAATATTTATAAATTCAATTAAATTTTCCTCACTACTTTTCTCCACATCATTTTCGTGTCTCCATTTTAAATACTGAAAACTCCTGAAAGCATCGAATTTATGATGACATGCTTTAATAAATTGCTCTTTCTTCTTTGAGTTTTTCCGTAACGGAGACCAAATATCAGCATTACCGAACTTTTCCTCTAAAAATGTATCTACCGGAGTTGATAGAGTTTTTTCATACAAACCTGGAAACAGGTCAAAAAGCTGTTTTATTTCGTCGAAATACTGAAAAGGATATATGGGATATGACGACCAGTCCCCCGCCCTGCCTTTTATCATTGCCGGACCTGTTCCGAAATCCACTCTGTCGGAAAATCTTGCTGCCGGAAAGACTTTTTCACTGTTCCATAAAATGATATCTCCGTATTTTCTCAGTTTCTGCAAAAAATAGAAATCTTCTCCGCTTTTGTGCGGTGTCATCCCTCCTATTGCTTTATATGATTTTACCGGCAATACGATAGCTGATCCTATTGCTGTAAAAGCATAAGGGCTTCCGATCCGTAACATATTCAGGTTGTAATACCTGAGGTATATCTCATACCGCAGTATTGCCCTGTCGGCAATTTCATCTCCCGTAAGATTATGGTAATACGGAACCGACAAAGCAACTGCTTTTTGACGAAATTTGAAGGATTCAATCAATGATGAAAAATAGTGAGGTGAAAATGTTGTATCCGCATCAAGACTAACAATTAGGTCATCGTCCTTTGCCTCGTGCGATATCTTGTCCATTAATAATTTCCTTGCCCATCCAACACCATTCCTTTTTCCGTTCCACCCCTCCCCCCTGCTGCTTTTGTCAATTATTTCAATATCAATACCTTGTAATGATTTTAGAAACTCTATTGTTCTTTTATTATTCTTGCAAATATGAACTTTCTCCGGGTCATCCCAATAGTTGTCCGGTTGGTTCACACAAACAAACAGTTTATAATTATTGTATATCTGCGATTTCAGGCAGGCAATAAAGTCGGTTATGTAATCCGCCTCATTCATTGCAGGCAAAGCAACATAAATAACCGGCGAGTAATTCTTCATTTATTGTTTTAATTTGACTGCAAAAATATTAAAAATCCTGTTTGTTCACGGAGACTGATTAAGTTTGCAAAGGCAAAGCTAATCATAGTCAAAGATATACCGCAATTTATTTGAATTATTTTGAACAGAAGCGGTATAATTTGTTATTTTCAATTTATAATTTGTTGTTTATAATATATATCTTTGCGGGCTGAATTGGCAAAAAACTATTTTATGGATAAAAATACTATAACAGGTCTTTTAATAATTTTTGCAATACTGATAGGATACAGTATCTGGATGACACCGTCGGCAGAAGAGATGCAGGCAAGAAAACGCAAGGCCGATTCTATTGCTGAGGTCAACCGTATTCAGGATTCTCTTGCAGCGGTAGCTCGTATTGAAAGACAGCTTCAGGACTCGATAAACAGAGCTAAGAATGCGCAAACAACTGAAAATGCTGCTGCCACGTCTCCGGATGAAAACATTCAAAATAATAACAGCAAAATTGACAGAGATAAGCTCGGAGTTTTTGCCAACTCAGCCAATGGAGAAGATAAGACTTATATTTTGGAAAGTGAATTACTGAAATTAAAGGTCTCGGCTAAAGGCGGTAAAATAATTTCAGTACAGATTAAGCAGTTCCGGACTTTCGACTCACTACCCTTGATTCTTTATGATTCTTCTCAAACAAATTTCGGGATTACTTTTTTTGCAAATAACAGGATTATTAATAGTAATGACCTTTATTTCCAACCTGCTTCCGGAGAGAATATAATTGTTGCGGAAGGTGACAGTGCACAACTCTCAATGCGTCTTTATACTGACGCCACAGACAGCACTTTCAATAAGAACAGCTATATTGAATTCCTTTACACTCTGAAAGGAAACGATTATATGATGGATTTCGATATAAATTTTGTCGGGATGGACAAATATATTGATAAGGGTTCAAGCTTTATTGATTTAAACTGGAGCACAGACCTTTTAAGAGAGGAAAAGACGGTTGACAGGATGAATGGCCCGACAGTTTATTATAAGTATTACAAAGATGAAGTTGATTATCTGTCTGAGACTAAGGATGATGAAGAGGAGTTGCTCACCAAGGTCAAATGGGCTTCATTCAAACACAGGTTTTTTAGTGCGGTATTGATAGCCGATAATTATTTTCTGAACGGAAAAGTTAAAGCATTTCACAAAGAGAACCCTTCAAACCCAAGATATTTGAGGTCAATGGCAATGACGCTGGGACTGCCGTTCCAACCCGGAGCCAACTCAACGATTCCTATGTCGTTTTATTTCGGCCCGAACAAATTCAAAACCTTAAGACAATATAAGTTAGACCTTGAGCGCCAGATTCCGCTCGGATGGGGCTTCTTTTTGCTTGCTTGGATAAACAGGTATGCCGTTATTCCGGTATTTAACCTTCTTGAAGGTTTCGGATGGAACTATGGAATTATTATTCTGGTACTTACTATTCTGCTCAAAATAGTATTATTCCCGATTGCATACAAATCGTATGTGTCATCGGCAAAAATGAGGGTGTTAAAGCCTGAAATTGATGAACTTGCAAAAAAATTCCCCAAGAAGGAAGATGCCATGAAAAAGCAACAGGCTACAATGGCACTTTACAAACAAGCAGGAGTAAATCCGATGGCCGGGTGTGTGCCTTTACTACTACAGATGCCGATTTTGTTTGCGATGTTCCGTTTCTTCCCGGCTGCATTTGAGTTGAGGCAGCAATCATTCCTTTGGGCGACAGACCTTTCAAGTTATGATTCAATTTTACAACTGCCTTTCACAATTCCGATTTACGGTGACCACGTAAGTTTGTTTACTCTGCTGATGACAGTTTCCACAATTCTTTACACAAAAATAAATCAGGAGTTGATGGGATCGTCGCAGCAGCAGATGCCAGGTATGAAAACAATGATGTATCTTATGCCTGTTATGTTCCTCGGTTGGTTTAACAACTATGCCTCAGGCTTGAGTTACTACTACTTCCTTGCAAATATGATAACTTTCGGACAGATGTTCTTTATCAGAAAATCAATTAATGAAGATAAGATAAGAGCTCAGATAGAGATTAATAAAAAGAAAAAGCCGAAGAAAAAATCAAACTGGCAAAAACGCCTTGAAGAGGCTGCCAAGAAGAAGGGGTATCAACCGAAAAAATAGAATGGTTGAATTGGTTAATCGGTAAACCCGTACTTCTTGTGACCCGTAAAAAGGATAAACCTGCCGGCGTGTGGTATAAAAGGTGCATGATACTCTTTCGATTTGGCTGAAATACATCTAATCAATGTGACGGACTGAATGATGTAACCGGATGAAGTCACGAATAATCGTTTTAGTATCAATTAACAATAAATTACGAACTGATGAAATTCCAAATCACCTCCGATTTTAAACCTACCGGCGATCAGCCGGAGGCAATACGGCAGCTTGTTGAAGGAATCGAAAGAGGTGATACAAGTCAGGTACTGCTCGGGGTTACAGGTTCGGGTAAAACTTTCACAATTGCAAATGTCATTCAGGAAATACAGCGCCCGACATTAATTCTTTCGCACAACAAAACCCTTGCAGCTCAGCTTTACGGAGAGTTTAAGCAGTTTTTTCCGAATAATAAAGTGGAATATTTTGTCTCATACTATGATTATTATCAGCCGGAAGCTTTTCTGCCGACAACGAATACATATATCGAAAAAGACCTTTCGATAAATGATGAAATTGAAAAACTTAGGCTCAGTGCCACTTCCGCCCTGCTTTCCGGACGGCGTGATGTGATAGTTGTTTCTTCGGTTTCGTGTATTTACGGCATTGGCAATCCCGATGATTTTACAAATAATGTCATCAGAATAAAAACAGGCGATGTCATTTCAAGGAATAAATTTCTGCAAATGCTTGTAAACAGTCTCTATTCAAGGAATGAGGTTGAATTTACACACGGAAACTTCAGGGTAAAGGGTGATACGGTTGATATATTTCCGGCTTATGCCGATGTGGGATACAGAGTCATCTTCTGGGGTGACGAGATAGAAACAATAGAATCATTTGACCCGATAAACGGACATAATATCGAATCTTTCGACAGTCTGAATATATATCCGGCAAATATTTTCATCACTTCGGGTGAGAAGATGAAAAGCTCACTTGAAGAGATTCAGCAGGATATGTTCAGGCAGGTTCAGTATATGAAAGAAACGGGCAAACATCTTGAGGCCAAAAGGCTTGAGGACAGGGTAAGTTATGATATCGAAATGATGAGAGAACTCGGCTATTGCTCAGGTATTGAAAATTATTCAAGATATTTTGACGGACGAAAACCCGGAACACGCCCCTTTTGTCTGATTGACTATTTTCCCGAAGATTTTCTTATGGTAATTGACGAAAGTCATGTAACTGTTCCGCAAATCAGGGCGATGTATGGCGGCGACAGGTCACGAAAACAGACTCTTGTTGAATACGGATTCAGGCTGCCCGCTGCTCTTGATAACAGACCGCTTAAATTTCCCGAATTTGAAGCGCTGATAAACCAAATCATATTTGTCAGTGCTACACCAGGCGATTATGAGCTTCAAAAGTCGGAAGGCGTTGTGGTTGAGCAGTTAATACGCCCTACTGGTCTGCTTGACCCCGTTATTGAAGTCAGACCGAGCCTTAACCAGATTGATGATCTTTTGGATGAAATTGATAAAAGGATAGAAAAAAATGAAAGGGTTTTGGTAACTACTCTGACAAAACGGATGGCCGAAGAACTGACTAAGTATTTGCTTGACCTTGAAATTAAAACACGTTATATTCACTCCGATGTCACCACACTCGACAGGGTTGAAATAATGCGAGGACTCAGACTCGGAGAGTTTGATGTTCTTGTGGGAGTCAATCTTTTACGCGAAGGTCTTGACCTGCCAGAGGTTTCACTTGTTGCCATACTTGATGCCGATAAGGAAGGTTTCTTAAGGTCGGAAAAATCCCTGACCCAGACTGCCGGACGTGCGGCCAGGAATTTGAATGCAAAAGTCATTTTTTATGCCGACAAGATGACCGACTCAATGCAAAAGACCATTACGGAAACAAACCGCAGACGCGAAAAGCAGTTGAAATACAATGAGAAACATAATATCACACCGACACAGATAGTAAAATCAACCGATTCTATTATGGGGCAGACTGCAATTGCAAAACCGGCACCTGTTGAGTCTGGTGCTTATGTTGAAAAAGAGAATATTGATATAGCAGCCGACCCGCTTATAAGGTATATGAATAAGGAGCAGATTCAAAAAGCAATATCCAAACTTGAACGACAGATGCAGGCAGCAGTTAAAGAGCTTGATTTTATTGAAGCAGCACGGTTCAGGGATGAGATATTTGAGCTAAGGAAGAGGTTATAAATCAGGTATAATGTGAAAGGCTGTTTTTTTATTTTTTGGCTAAAGCCCGTCACTTTACAATCATTTAATAAGTGGCATAAATGCCACTCCTATTAATTTTGCCGGTATCAAAATTGAAAATCAATAGCCACAACAACTGATAATTAACTTGCAGAAGTGATGTAGTAAAAAAAACACATAAACCTGGAATCGTCCACAAGCTATGTCATCAGAATTGCTTCACCCATTTACCCCTGTTAAGAATCCTGCTTTCCTGCGAAATCTCATAGATATAAATACCTTTTGGAAATTGAGATACATTTATTGTCGCCTCACCGTTAAAGTCACCTTCGGCAACAACATTTAAATTCAAATCCAGCAATTTAAAATGTAAACAGTCAATACCGGCGGAAATGCGGATTATATCTTTACCGGGGTTGGGATAAACCGCAATATCACTTTTAAACTCCGGGTTATTCGTTTTA
>CAYOZZ010000033.1:0-1704 GCA_964408535.1 uncultured Bacteroidales bacterium
AGCCCATCTTGTATGGGCTATTCCGATTGTTCCGCTAACATCTTTCCCTTGGACAAAACTTTCAAGGTCAGACACTTTTCCTTTTGTTTTATACAGATTCAGGTCATTGTTAACAATGGCAATACCGGCACTGTCGTAACCGCGGTATTCAAGTCTGTAAAGCCCTTTCAGCAAGATGGGGAAAGCCTGTTTAGGCCCGATGTAACCAACTATTCCACACATTTAGTATCAGATTTATTAACGCGCAAAGATAAATATTTTAATAAGACGGCGGAAAATATTTTTTCTTAATTCAGTTTCGTATAAGTAATCTTTAAAATGATAGGTGAGGACAATGACCGGTCTGTGCCTGAAAGCTCAACACCGTCAGCATTAATTGATTTACCGTTGGAAAAGAGTACCATTCCATTATCGGGTTCTCCATTCAGAAGAGATTGTATATGATATGTAAGCCTGTATTGATATGCGTTAATATTTTCAAAATACTTCCCGCCAAAATATGCTTCCCCTTCGTGCCAGTCCAATGGTGGTGTCAATTCCCCATTCTCATTATAATTAAAAAGTACCAGACTTCCGGGCACCCCATAATCCTCAACTGAAGAAACAACAGGCAATATTAATTTTGCCTCATTAACAGTTACAATATCTGATTGTACCCAATCAGAAAGACCCGGAAAACTAAGTAATGTTTTCACACCTCCAAGACTTTGCAGGTATAATTTTTCCGATCCGAGTGAGGTATCACCATTAATGATCATCTGCTTAAATGTCTCGTCCTTACTCATCGAATAATCGTGGATAAAACGCCCCACCCTTGCACTGTTCAGATTAATGTTAAAAGTATAGCTTAATGAGTCAACAGAATCGTTATGGTAATAAAGTTGTACATTTGAGTTTGCATCCAGCAAATCAAAATACAAAATTGCTCCTACACTTCCGGTCCAGCTACTCTGGATTTCACTCTTTATATACAATCCTTTAAAAAAATCAACAAACTTATCCTTATCAGTAAAATTTTCATAATTGTCCGGGTCAAGCATAGGGCCTGAAAAATAATCATTCAGAGGAATTCTTAACCTCCCGGGAACTTCAACTGAATCAACAATTATATTCTCCGGGTTCGGGACATAATAAAAATCCGAAAGCTCCTGCAAACTGTCATATTCAATATAACTATTTGAGTAGTATGATGAATCAAGATAAAAGTCTTCTGTAACTTTATAAACGGTAAGATGTTGCTGAGTCAGAATATTTCCGTAATAGCCGTTGTAAACAAGAGTAAGAACGGCCGAGTCGGCAACGGGATTATCCCCAAAATCAGGAGAGACCGTTGACAGTCTGATTTGTGTATAAAAACTTGTGGTTGTTTTTCCAAAAGTATTTGTAATCATACTACCTAAAAGGTTCAGCGAAGTTTCATCAGTGATAACCGAATCCTCAACAGTTGAATAGGCAGAAACAATAAAAGCGGTGTCGGTTCCCACAAATTTCTGTTCACTCTCAAGTAATTCCAGACCAATTTGTTCCGGTTTTTTATTACAGGAAGAAACCAACAACACCGATAAAACAACAAGGGTTATAAAAGACCCTGCAAATCTTCTGTTTTTTTTCAATTTAAAAAAATTAAAACTGTTAAACCTAAAATATTATTCGTAAAAATCTTCACCCAGAATTTTATCGTAGAAATCATTATAAGTCTGAATA
>CAYOZZ010000034.1:0-1530 GCA_964408535.1 uncultured Bacteroidales bacterium
GCGTATCGGAATATCAGGTACCAACTATCAACCGCTTGATAATGAGTTTCAAATAACAGAAGCTTTGTCGGAAATGTGTGATTTGATAAACGAGAAAGAGAATGTTTTTGAACAAGCCTTATTAGCCTTGATCTTGATTTCTTATATTCAACCCTTTGTTGACGGAAACAAGAGAACAGCAAGGATAGTGAGCAATGCAATATTGATAAATCACAAGTATTGTCCTATTTCATTTAGAACAGTTGATAGTGTGGATTATAAAAAGGCGATGTTATTGTTTTATGAACAGAACAACATAACTGCTTTCAAGAAAATTTTCATTGAACAATTTGAATTTGCTGTAAAAACATATTTTTAAATTTATAAAAGAAAAACGAACTACAATAAACAGCCTTCAAACGGCACGTAGTGCCCTCCCGGAAGCTTTCAATGGCTATTTCGGTTTGAACAGTGCCGGTCATTTCGGTTCTAACCGTGCCATTTTAAAAAATCAGGTAACTTGCCTTCCTCAAAAAATGCATTTTGTAAAAAAAGATCAGAAAAAATTTGGAATTTAAATTATATGTACGTAATTTTGTACAATTATATGTACAAAATAAATATTGACATGTTAACAACATCAATTTCAGAATTCAGAAAAGATATGAAAAAATATCTGGACAATGTTACCGAGAACTTTGAGACCTTGATTATTAATCGAGGCAAAGACTCAGGAGTAGTCGTAATTTCATTAGATGAATATAATTCATTAAATGCGACCCAACACGAATTATCGTCAAGAATAAATGAAATCAGACTTGATTCAGCAATTGAGAAACTGAAAAATAATTCTTCATTTGAAAAAGACCTTATAGATTCATGAAATATATATTTGTTGACGAATCTTGGGAGGACTATTTGTATTGGCAAAAAACCAATAAAAAGATATTAAAAAGAATTAATGACTTACTAAAAAATATTTCTCGAGAACCATATTCTGGAATTGGAAAACCGGAACCTTTGAAACATAAATATAAAGGATTCTGGTCACGTAGAATTGACGGAGAGCATAGACTAATTTATCGAGTTAAAGACAATGAAATTCACATTGCAAAATGCAGATTTCATTATGATTAAGAAATAACAGGGGGTAATAAATAGCCTTCAAACGGCACGTAGTTCAATAACCCGGGCTGGTCGGGATTTCCGAATCCCGAACGGAATATCTACAGGATTTCAAATCCTGATATGAAAAGTTCCGGATTTGGCTCCTACGATGCCCGGAGCGTCCACGCCCGGTATATTTCCTCTGCATCTTTTCGCCAACAAGCAATCTGACAATTCAATAAGCCTCTTTCGTCCGGTGCGCAATCTCCAGATGACAGCATCAGCCGGATGAATGAAATTTTAAATTGTCACCCGGACTAATGCTGCAATAGTCATCAGGAGATTTGCGGAACCCAGGTTAAGTTCAAAAATCATAACCTGTATTTTCAAAGTCACCTTAAATCGTCTTATATACATACGCATAAACCTTACTGTTTTATGAAA
>CAYOZZ010000035.1:0-4991 GCA_964408535.1 uncultured Bacteroidales bacterium
GTAAATAAAATAGAAGAATTCATATTTTTATTCATTGATAATAATGGAATAGTAATATCACCTCACCCTTTCCGATGGCTATCGGAACTCTCCTCACAATCCTTCGTTAAAACTACGGATGTTGAAAAAGGAGAGGGAAGAACGGCAGTGGGTTTTTGTGTTTCTTGGTGTCTCTGTGCCAAAAAAAACAAAAGGTACGTTACGGGACTATAAATGCCACGAAGTCTCCAAGGCTCAAAGGTTCACAAAGGAGCGATCCCAAACGTGGACGCTTGGAACAAAGGTGATATCTATCATCTTTTTGGATGGTTTGGCCTTTGTGACCAAACCACTGAAAAACGAAAAAACTCCTATAAAGTTTATGATATTAAATAATTTTACTTATTTTTGACCGGTCGTTCAGTCAATAAAATTTTAATAATCCGGTTATTGAATTATGTCACCAAGAACAGCAGAGCAATTTGAAAATATCAGACAGAAAAAAAAGCGTATAATTATGGATGCAGCTTTGAAGGTGATTTCGCAGAAGGGTTACCACGGGACTTCAATAGCTGCCATTGCCAAAGAATCGGGCGTGTCGAAAGGCCTGATGTACAACTATTTCAGAAGTAAGGAAGAACTGCTTGTTGAGATTATGAAAGACGGTTACAGCAGGGTTTTCGAAAAGTTCGTTATTGATAAAAATCTCTCTCCCGAAGAAAACGTGACACAAATGATATCGGTTACTTTTGATGTTATGGAGGAGATGAAGGAGACAATCAGGATATATTTTTCAATTATGATGGAAACCGATGTCTTTAATCTGGTAAAAGAACTGCTAAATGAATTATCGGAGCCATATATGGAGGATTTTGCAAAGCTGATGGCTGAACTGGGTTTTGAGAATCCGATGGCCGAAGCCTATTTCCTGCGTTTTATTCTTGACGGAATTAGTATTAACTACCTGATGTTCCCCGGGGAGTTTCCAAAGGAGTATTGTATCGAACGTTTTAAACAAATTTATAATGTAAAATTTAAAATATGAAACGATATAACATAATTCTAATCCTCGCCTCTGTTATAACGGCAGGTCTGTTTACCGGGCAAAAAACAGACCTGACTGCTTTAGAGATAATAAGCAAGGCAAATGATTTGCGCTATGGCGAAACAAGCATTGGCAGTATGGATATGACACTGGTTCGCCCTTCGTGGAAGCGCAGTATAAGTATGAAAATGTGGACAAAGGGAACCGACTACTCTATGGTTCTGATAACAGCACCGGCTAAGGAGAAGGGGCAGGTATTTATGAAACGGAAAACCGAGATGTGGAACTGGATTCCGAAAATTTCGAGAATGATAAAATTGCCCCCGTCAGCTATGTCGCAGGGCTGGATGGGCTCGGATTACACTAACGACGATATGATGAACGAAGGTTCGCTGGTAAATAAATTCAATCATAAGATTATACGGACGGAAAAGTTTGAAGATATGGACTGCTACGTAATTGAATCCGTGCCAAAGGATGAGGATGATGTAATCTGGGGTAAAAAGGTAAGCTGGATTAGTAAAGAGGATTTCTTTACACTAAAAACAGAATCTTACGACGAGGATATGTATCTCGTTAAAACGGAAATTGCTTCCGAAATAAAAATATTCACAGGTAAGCGGTTGCCGTCGAAATTTGAGATTATTCCCGAAGATAATCCCGGAAATAAAACAATTGTAGTGTTAAAAGATATTGTTTTCGACAAGCCCATTGAGGAATCATTCTTTTCACAACAAAACATGAAACGAATCAGATAATGGAAATAATTAAACTTGCCTGGCGTAATATATGGCGAAATAAACGCAGAACAATCATTACGGCAACATCGTTGATGTTTGCGGTGATTTTCGGTGTTGTGA
This sequence comes from uncultured Bacteroidales bacterium, assembly GCA_964408535.1. Taxonomy (GTDB): domain Bacteria; phylum Bacteroidota; class Bacteroidia; order Bacteroidales; family JAADJA01; genus JAADJA01. The sequence continues at coordinate 1,885 of CAYOZZ010000035.1, forward strand.
TGCGCTCAATGCAGCTTGGAACCTACGACAGGATGATTGACAGTGCCGTCAGACAGTATTCCGGTTTCATCCAGGTTCAGGAAAAATCATACTGGAAAGACAAAACCATTGACGACCTGATGCCCGATTCAATCGAATTAAGGCAAAGAATTGCAAAGCTTGACGGTGTTGTTGATGTTTTGCCCCGGCTTGAATCTTTCGCATTAATTTCAAGCGGTAATAAAACCAAAGGGGCTTTTTTTCAGGGAATTGACCCGCTCCTTGATGACCGGATGACTCAAATTTCGCATAAAGTTGTTCAGGGTAACTTTCTTACAAAAAATGATGACGGAGTTTTGCTTTCGCAGCGCCTTGCAGGTTATATGGGTGTTAATGTGGGTGATACCATAGTCTTGCTCAGCCAGGGATATCATGGTGTTACCGCAGCCGACCTCTTTCCGGTCAGGGGAATAGTGAAGATGCCCAACCCTAAATTAGATAAGTCTCTGATAATAGGCTCATTGAAAAAAGTCCAGGAGTTTTACGGAGCGGAAGGAATGCTGACATCAATGGTCGTGAACATTAAAAGCAAAAACGATATTGATAAAGTCCTGCCGGAGGTTAAAAAAATAATTGATTCAGGCAGCCTTGTGGCACTTAGCTGGACAGATATGAACAAGGAACTGAAACAGCAAATAGAAAGCGATAATGTAAGCGGACAAATTATGCTTGCCATCTTATATGTCGTGATTTTTTTCGGGATTCTCGGCACAATAATTATGATGACCGCCGAACGGCGTAAGGAATTCGGGGTAATGGTGGCTCTGGGAATGCACAGATATTATCTTGCACTTATTGTTTTTGTCGAGACGGTATTACTTGGTCTTGTGGGAGCTTTAACAGGCGAAATAATCAGTATGGGCATAGTGGCATATTACTACACATCTCCCATAAGGATAGGTGGTGAAATGAAGGATATTTACGAGCAATTCGGGATAGAACCCGTCCTTGCTTTCTCGGGAGATATGGGAATTTTCCTGAATCAGTTTTATGTTGTTCTTGCATTGCTGTTTATTGCTGTGTTATACTCGATTGTAAAAATATCCGGTTTTAAAATAATAGATGCTCTTCATTCGTAAATTATGGAATTATGATATTATCAATTGCCTGGAAAAATATTTGGCGTAATAAAGTACGGAGCCTTGTGGTAATAATGGCTATATGTTTCGGTCTGCTCGGAGGGATTGTTGCCGTGGCTTTTATGAACGGACTTTTGTTGGGAAGGCTTAATGATGCTATTAAAATAGAGGTGTCGTCGTTACAACTTCATAGGGTTGAATATCTCGAAAATAATGAAATCCGGTATGTTCTTAAAAATGCGGATAAGCTGATGAACGACATCCGGGATTTTCCGGGTGTGGAGGCTGTCAGTAAGCGTTTTAAGATGGAAGTTATGGTTAGTTCCAACAGGTCGGCAGCGGGGGCAATGCTCCTTGCCGTACAGCCCGGAAACGAGAAAACCGTTTCCGAACTGTATAAGCACCTTGTTGATTCAACAAGCGGATATTTTGAAGGAATAAGGCGAAATCCCATTCTGATCGGCAGGAAAATGGCGGAAAAACTGAAAGTACATGTTCGCAGTAAGCTTATGATAAATACCGTTGATGTTAATGGAGAATCAATACAGCCTGTTTTCAGGGTGGTGGGAATTTTCAGCACCCAAAACACAGGTTTCGACGAATCAAATGTCTTCATTCGCTATGATGATGCAGTGCGGATATTCGGTTTCTCAAACGATGAAGCCCACGAAATAGCTGTGCTGATGAAGGAGATGACGGCCACTGAGGATATAACCCTTGCATTGAAGAAAAAATATACCCGCTTTAGAATTGATGATAAGGCTCTTCTGCGTGCCCGCAACGATTCCATTCCCGAAACCGTTTATAATAAACTGAAATCAGCTGAATCGGATAAAGAGTATTCGTTTGATGAGTTTAATATGGAGATGAAAAAAATTCTGGAACCGGATGATTACACGAACTACATAAAACAAATTCAGACGGTTGCCGAAGCGGGAATTGATGTGTCGGAATGGAAAAGCCTTTCTCCCGAACTTGCTATGCAGTCAACCTGGCTTGATTTTATGATGTTCATTTTTGTCGGTATAATTTTGCTTGCTCTCGGTTTTGGAATAGTTAATACAATGCTGATGGTTGTTTTGGAAAGAGTACACGAGATTGGGATGCTGATAGCAATTGGGATGAACCGGAAAAGGGTGTTTACAATGATAATGTTTGAAACGGTTTTCCTTTCTCTGACAGGAGGTGTAACCGGTATCGTTCTCAGTTGGATTACGGTTACCGTTTTAAATCATAAGGGAATTGATTTCAGCTCAATAAGCGAAGGATTACAGGCAATAGGTTATCCTTCAATAATTTATCCGACAGTAGATTTCAGCGGCTACGTCCAGGTAACGGTTATGGTTGTGCTTACGGGTATTCTGGCCTCGGTTTATCCGGCCTGGCATGCCATAAGGCTGAAGCCTGCTGAGGCTATCCGGAGTGAGTAGGGACGGAGAACTCCTGTAAGGTTTGCGTGCTGAGCTGTGGGCGAGATGAACCTTGCAGGTATTGGAGAGAGAGGTAGAGAGGGACAGACGAAGGGACGATGGGACGGAGAACTCCTGTAAGGTTTGCGTGCCGGGCTGTGGGCGAGATGAACCTTGCAGGTGTTGGGGAGAGAGAGGGAGAGAGAGGGAGAGAGACGGAGAGAGGGAGAGACGATGGGACGGAGAATTCCTGTAAGGTTTGCGTGCCGGGCTGTGGGGAAGATGAACCTTGCAGGTGTTGGGGAGAGAGAGGTAGAGATGGAGAGACGATGGGACGATGGGACGGAGAATTCCTGTAAGGTTTGCGTGCCGGGCTGTGGGCGAGATGAACCTTGCAGGTGTTGGAGAGAGAGAGGGAGAGACGGAGAGACGATGGGACGATGGGACGGAGAACTCCTGTAAGGTTTGCGTGCAGAACTATGGGAAAGATGAACCTTGCAGGTGTTGGGGAGAGAGAGGTAGAGAGGTAGGGACGATGGGACGAAATGCGATAGAGCGATGGGGCGATAGGCGATAGAAA
>CAYOZZ010000036.1:0-10372 GCA_964408535.1 uncultured Bacteroidales bacterium
AAGAGCCGTGGAGCGACACATTTACCGGCTAATTCAATAATTTATAAAAATCATAGTGCACAAGGCGGGTTAAATTGACTATTCTCCGGTTTTTCTCCGGGGAGAGAAAAATGCTATCCTTTTATGAAATAATAGTGATAAAAGAGTATCCCAAAAACGGAAAGGAGAATAATAGCAATTATTATATAAATCTGAAAGCGAATTATTGACCTGCTTTTGGCCTTTTGCTCATTTATCTCGGAAATCTTTTTCAGGAGATGACGGATTCTTATGAAAGCGGTATCGCCTTTTACAATATAGTCGTAGGCACCGTTACGCATTGTGTCAACGGCAATATTTACATCATCGGAGGCAGTCAGGAATATTGTTTGTGTGTCGGGCCAGCGCTTTTTTATCTTTTTGAGGATATCCATTCCCGTTAAATCCTTTTCAAGAAAATAGTCGAGCATAGCTATGTCGGGCTTTGTATTCAGGTTCTGCAATGCTTCAGTCCCCGATGAAAAGGCTATAACATTATCATATCCAAGCTTTTCAAGCTCTTTTTTAATAAGATTCAAATATAAAATATCATCCTCTACAACGAAAATGGTTTCACGTTTAGATGATTTCATAAGTTTCATTTTTTAGTTTAAAGTATATAAAACCGTCAATTTTTTATTATCCTTTTTACTATTACAACATTATCCTGCACCGCCCTGACAAAATAAATACCCGAAGGCAATCCGTCAAGTGAAATTTCCAATTCTTTATCCGGTTCGACAATCCTGCCGCTTCTCCTGATATTTCCCAACAAGTCAATAATCGTCAATTCAATTTTTGAATGTCCAAAATTAATAAAATTTATTTTAATAAAACCTTTTGAAGGATTCGGATGAATTTTTATTTCATTATTATTTGAAATTTTACGATTATCTATTCCAACATAAGTTCCGTTTAATGTAGTAACTCCCGTATTATCAGGGTCGAGCCAGGGTTTTAATTGTGCCGTATCGGCATTGCCGTTCGACGTCCAATGGTATGAGAATTTTCCGTAATAATCGGGATCTTCCTGATTACTGCAGGATGCCAGCCCACCCGTCAGTGTGCCGATTATCCTGCCGAGAGAATCGTACAAAGGCGAACCGGAAGAACCTCCTTCTGTCACACCCCAGTTGTTTTCGGTCTCCGACCAGTAAACTTTCCAGTGCGAAGGCAGCCCGTTGCCGTTAAAAGATGACGTTTGCAATGGTGTTGTAAAAGTTGATATCTTCTGGATATCCCCTTCGGGATGATGAATTGTCACACCATGAGAAACAGGAACATCAGCAGTATTCCAGCCATTAAAGTAAAGGTTGTAGTCAGGCGGTATATTATCCTGTAGCAAAACGAGATAGAAGTCTGAACCGGTAAGCGAATGATTACCTCCCTGTGCTATTTTCACAGCTCCGGTAAAAGAGTCGGAGCCGGGTTCGGAAGGCGGATTTTCGCATTCATCGCTAAAATAATTAAAATAAAAAATCCAGCTGTCAAGGTCTTCCTGTGATGCATAATGACCGAATTTAAAAGCGCAGTGGTCGGCTGTCAGCACATAGGGTGTTTTATCGTTTCTTACATTGTTTACAAGCGACCCGGAGCACCAGTAAGCAGCCCCGCCTACTTTTATCTGAATACGGCATACACCGTGCTTTTCGTCCTGCCAGCTGTCGCCCTCCGGCGAACAACCGATGTTTATCTCACAAGGGTCTGAACCGCCAAAACCTCTTTCATTGCTATAAACACCCCTGTATGCATACCCGAAATCAGAAACAGAAATTTCGGGAACATCATTTGAGCCTGACGGCAAATTATACTCCAAAATCACAGAACTTCCCTGCATAAGTCCGGTGGCAAACCTGCCGCTCTCTTTATTGTTTTCCAGAGTAAACGCACCAAGCAGTTGGGTCATATTATCATCATACAAAAACAATTTTCCTCCTTCGGGAATGTGAAATTTATCAAAATACAAACTAACCGCCTCAGCACCTTCGGAAAAAAGCCTCAACCTCCATATTTTGCTACCGTCATCCATTTCTTCCCAGGTTCCCGAATTTTTCATATTCAGATTTACCGGAAGCAAAACCGCAAACCGGTATCCCGAACCGTCCTTCGATTGTATCGCATCCTCCCGTGCAAGTAAGTCTAAATCGGGAGGCGCAATAAAAACCTCCTGAAAAGCTGTTGAAACTTTCCCGGAAAAACTTAACGGTGTTCCCCCCTCACTAATCTGAGACAAAACAATTTCCGATAAAAACAGAAAAACAATTACCGGAATTATTTTATATTTATTTCTCATAAACAGAATGTTACCCGATTTTTATATGAATGAAACTTATCTTGTTTCAATGCCCAAATGTACTAAAATATCTTTCAGTATTCCGGGTTTTGTAGATGATTTATGAACTTTTTTGTTAACATCAGCATATTTAATCTGCCGGAAGCAGGAATTATTATAATTTTGCATACAAAATCGAACAGGAATACTATGTTAGACAAATTAGAAGCAATTTATCAGCGGTGGAGTAATATTCAGGAGGAGATGAACGATCCGGCTGCTATGTCGGATATGAAAAAATTCATCAAACTTAGCAAGGATTACAAAGAGTTACAGCCAATTGTTGATGCATATAAGGAGTATAAAGATATTATCGGCAATATTGATTCTACGAAAGAATTACTGAAGACCGAAAAGGATGAGGAGTTCAGGGAGATGGCCAAGGAGGAGCTTAACGAGCTTGTAAAACGTAAAGATGAGCTTGAAGAGGAAATAAGATTAATGCTTATCCCCACCGACCCTCAGGACAGCAAAAATGCAATTGTGGAAATCAGAGCCGGGACAGGAGGCGACGAGGCAAGTATTTTTGCCGGCGACCTTTACAGGATGTACACAAAGTTTGCCGAGACAAAGGGATGGAAGACCGAACTTGTTGATATTACCGAAGGTACTGTCGGCGGTTTTAAGGAGATAATTTTTGAAATAAAAGGAGAGAATGTTTACGGGCAGATGAAATATGAGTCGGGAGTTCATCGCGTTCAGCGTGTTCCCAAGACCGAAACACAGGGTAGGATTCATACTTCTGCTGCTTCCGTAGTAGTTCTGCCTGAAGCTGATGAATTTGATATTGAACTGAATCCCAATGACATCAGGAAAGACCTTTATTGTTCTTCCGGGCCTGGCGGACAATCGGTAAATACAACATATTCGGCCGTCAGGCTGACACATATCCCTACGGGAATTGTGGCTACCTGTCAGGACCAGAAATCGCAGATAAAGAATTACGATAAGGCGCTGAAAGTTTTGAGGAGCAGGATTTATGAGCTTGAATACCAAAAATATCTTGATGAGGTATCTTCAAAAAGAAAGACAATGGTTTCAACCGGTGACCGTTCGGCAAAAATCAGGACATACAACTGGCCTCAGGGAAGAGTCACCGACCACCGTATAGGCCTGACTTTGTATAATTTACAATCAATAATTGACGGTGACATTCAGGAATTGATTGATAAACTTCAGCTGGCCGAAAATGCGGAAAGGCTGAAGGAGAGTGTTGAGTAACCGGGAGATTTGCAGGTTTATAGAGTTTGGGGAAATTCCGGTCAGGTTTCAAGTTCGCTCAACCTGACTCAAACCGGCTGGAAATAAGTTCGATTTGATTTATAGCAAACACAATCGGATATAGATTGTTTGAAAGAAAAAATCGTGCGGTTATTTTAATAATTTATTGACAAACAGCATAAGATGAATTACAATCAACTCTTTAATCTGATAAAAAAGAAAAAGTCATTCCTTTGTGTGGGCCTTGACTCCGACATTGAAAAAATCCCGGCATTCTTGATGAATTCCGGTGATCCGGTTTTTGAATTCAATAAAAAAATCATTGATGCGACCATTGATTTTTCTGTTGCTTACAAACCCAATCTGGCCTTTTACGAAAGCAGAGGTGTTGACGGCTTGAAGAGTCTGCAAAAGACAATTGATTATCTGAACAGTTTCGGGGATGAAATATTTACGATTGCTGACGCAAAGCGCGGAGATATCGGAAATACATCAAGGCAATATGCAAAAGCATTTTTCGAAGTGTTTGACTTTGACGCTTTGACGGTTGCACCGTATATGGGGAAAGATTCAGTTACACCGTTCCTGGAATTTGAAAATAAGTGGGTTATACTGCTCGCACTTACATCCAATCAGGGTGCTGCCGATTTTCAATATTTCGAGAATAAGGATTCCGTAAAGTTGTTCCGGGAAGTTCTTCGTAAATCGCAGGAGTGGAGCACAAAAGAGAATATGATGTATGTCGTGGGTGCAACAAAAGCAGAGGCTCTTACAGAAATCAGGAAAATTGTCCCGGACCATTTTCTCCTGGTACCGGGTGTAGGAGCGCAGGGAGGTAGTCTTGAAGAGGTTGCACGCTTTGGTATGAACGATAAATGCGGCCTGCTTGTAAATTCATCACGCGGGATTATCTTTGCTTCAAACGGAGATGATTTCGCAGAAAAAGCCGGTGAAAAGGCTCTTGAACTGCAAAAGCAAATGAAAAAACTGCTTGCCGAAAGCAAAATAATCTGAAATGAATAACCAGGCACAATACTGGATTAAAAAACTGAAACTTGTAAAACATCCTGAGGGCGGTTATTTCAGAGAAGTTTACAGATCGGATGAATTGATAAGTAAAAAGCATCTTCCCAACCGCTATTCAAGTTTCAGAGCGTTCTCCACTTCAATCTTTTTCCTTTTGAAAAGTGACGAATTTTCAGCTTTTCACAGACTCAAATCGGACGAGATATGGCATTTTTACGACGGTTCTCCGCTGCTGCTCTATATGATTGATTTAAATGGAAAACTGACGACCATCAAAGCCGGCCGCAATCCCGACAATAATGAAGTTTTGCAAATTATTATACCCAAAGGATTCTGGTTTGCTGCCGAAGTAACTGTTAATAATTCGTTCTCACTGGTTGGATGTACCGTCTCACCGGGATTTGATTTTGAGGATTTTGAGCTTGCTCGCAGGGAAGAACTGATAACAAAATTTCCCCGGCATAAAAGCCTGATTGAAAAATTGACGATTCTTACATAGAAAAAGAAAATATTTATTCATTTCCCATTTCGTTAAACCTGCCTCACGCATTAAGAGTTTCACGAACTTACGGATTAGGTGGGATAACCACGGTTTAATGCTAACCCTTCAGGAATTTGTATCCATTGTTAATAGCTCAGTTGCATAATTTTTAATATGCTATTGCATAATTCGGTTAAAGAAGTTCTATTCTTTTAGTATCTTTTCCGTTTCATTCTTTAATTTAGGTAAATGATTTATAATTATACTCCAAATTTGTGCATTCTCAATCTCATCGTATCCATGTATTATTTTATTTCGGGCATCAACAATCCTTCTTGAGTTTGATATTTTAATATCAGGATAAATTATCAGTAATTTGCTCATTGCCTCTCCAATAATTTCGATATTTCGTTCCACAGCATCTTGCAACATCGGATTGTTTTCATAATTTTCAAATATTTTTTCTTTTCCGATGTAGGTATCAATATTGTTAATCGAAGTAAGAATGTCAAACAATAATTTTTTTGCTTTGTTATCCATAAATTTTTTGTTTAGTATTGTTCAATTCTTCAATAAAATAAGGATTTTTTAAAGAGTTTTCGGTAATAATATCTATTTCCCTGTTAAGTAGGTTTCTCAAATCATCGTGTAATGACCACCAAAGCTCTCCTTTTTCAAGCGGATTTATTCCTTCTTTGAACTTTATTAAAAAATCAACATCACTATTTTCATTAAATTTACCGGTTAGTACCGAGCCGAAAATAAAAGCATTTTCCACTTTATTTCGCTCGAATATTTTTTGTATTTCTTTTTTATATTTGATTACGCCATTCAACATTATACCTTTTCCAATTATTTGTTAACCTTTTTATACTTTTTTGCTCCAAAAACCGATGCTAAATTAATAAAATTAAATAACATTCACCTCCCTTTCCAACTTAACTCCGAATCTTTCAACAACAGACTGTTCTATCTTCCGGGCAAGGTTAAGGATATCTTCTCCGGTAGCATTTCCGTAATTGACAAGCACGAGAGCCTGCCTTGAATGAACGCCGGCGTCCCCTGCCCTTTTGCCCTTCCAGCCGCATTTGTCAATCAGCCAGCCGGCAGCAAGTTTATACCTGCCGTCCGGTTGCCTGAACGACACTATTTCGGGGTATCTCTCCCTGAGTTCCGAAAAAGCGGTTTCGGAAACAACCGGATTTTTGAAAAAACTGCCTGCATTGCCAATATCTGCCGTATCCGGCAATTTCGACCTTCTTATTTTTATCACCGCTTCCCTGACATCCTGTACGGTAATTTTCCTGTCTGTAATAGCCGAAAGTTCATCTTCTATTGCACCGTAACCGGTTTTAAGCACCGGTTTCTTATTCAGTCTGAAAGTTACGGATTCTATAAAAACTTCACCTTTGAGTCTCTTCTTAAAAATGCTTGTTCTGTATCCGAAATCACATTCTTCCTTTAAAAATGTCTTTATCTTCCCTGTTTTAAGAAAAAAAGCATCAAGTTCTACAAAACTGTCTTTCAGTTCCATACCATAAGCTCCGATATTCTGAACAGGACCGGCTCCTACACTTCCGGGAATAAGCGAAAGGTTTTCGACACCACCCCAGCCTTTCTCCGTACAGTATTTTACAAAATCATCCCAGACCTCCCCTCCCATAACCTTCACAATAACATAATCATCTGTTTCATCAATTACCGAAAGTCCTTTGAGTTCATTTTTTACCGTCAGCCCCTGAAAATCATCTTTGAATAATATATTGCTGCCACCGCCGAGAACGAGAAAGGGAATATTTTTGTCTTTTGCAAACAAACAGGCCTCTTTTATTTCATCATGTGAAGCAACCACGGTAAAGTATTTTGCATCTACTTTAAGTCCGAAAGTATTTAAGGACCGGAGCGAATATTTTTCCTTGATTTTCATTTTGGCAAAGATAAAGTAATATCATTTAATTACGGTTTTTGATTCAAGAAATCGGGGGTCTGGAAAAGCATAATTACTATTTTCGCACTTTTTATTTTAGGAAAGAGTTTGAAAAAGGCAGTGGTATCGGTAATAAATGATTTGGTGACAGACCAAAGAGTGAACAAAACCTGCAAGAGTTTGAAGAAACTGGGTTTTGATGTCACCCTTGTGGGAAGAAGGAAAAGAGACAGTATTCCGCTCGACAAAAGAGGTTACAAAATGCACAGGATGAAACTTTTGTTTGAGAAAGGGCCTCTATTTTATGCCGAATTCAATATCAGATTGTTTATTTATCTCCTTTTCCGGAAAACGGATATTTTAATCTCGAATGACCTTGACACGTTGTTACCCAATTACCTGATTCATAAGTTCAAAAAAATACCTGTTGTTTACGATTCACACGAATATTTCACGGAAACCCCGGAGGTTATAAACCGTAAATTTGTTAAAGGCGTTTGGCAATCCATCGAAAGGCACATATTCCCGAAGTTAACCGACGTTTTTACGGTTAGCGGCTCAATTGCCGGTGCTTACAAGGAAAAATACGGGGTTGATGTAAAAGTAGTAAGAAACATTCCTCCGAAACTTAATGTTACTGTTGTAAAAAACAGGAAGGAACTTGGCCTTCCCGATGATAAAAAAATCATCATTTTACAGGGTTCCGGAATTAATATTCAACGTGGTTCGGAGGAACTTGTGGAAGCAATGAAATACCTTGACAATGTTCTATTGCTTATTATCGGCGGCGGTGATGTTATTGAAGAACTTAAAAAGGCGGGGTCGGTTCCCGAACTGAAAGAGAAAATCATTTTTAAACCGAAATTGCCGTTTAAAGAACTTTTTCAATATACAACCAATTCAGACCTCGGACTTACCCTTGACAAAGATACGAATATAAATTACCGTTTCAGCCTGCCTAACAAATTGTTCGATTATATCCACGCAGGAATTCCTATTTTGGCCTCTCCCCTGCCGGAAATAAAAAAAATAATCGAAAAATATAAAATCGGGGATACTATTGAAAGTCACAATCCCGAACATATAGCAAAAAAGATAAATGATATGCTTTCGGATGAAAAACGGATTGCGGAATGGAAAGAAAATCTTAGGTTTGCAGCCCGGGAGCTTAACTGGGAAAACGAAGAAAAAATTTTGATTGACGTTTATAAAAAATATGCCTGACAAACAATTACATATTATCTCGTTCGACATACCGTATCCTGCCAACTACGGAGGTGTTATTGACGTATTTTACAAATTAAAGGCCCTGCATTCAAAAGGCATTAAAATAACATTGCATTGCTACGAATATCCGGGACGTGACAGAACAGACGAGCTGAACAGATACTGTGAAAAGGTTTATTACTACCCGAGACTAATAGGTGTAAACTCTGCCATATCACTAAAACCGTATATCGTTTCATCCCGCCGCTCCGAAGAGTTGATGCAAAACCTTTTAAAAGATAATAATCCGATACTTTTTGAGGGATTGCACAGTTGCTATCATATTGATGACAAGAGAATCAAAAACCGCACGAAGATATACCGCGAAAGTAATATCGAACATCGTTATTATTACAGTCTGTTTAAAGTTGACAAAAAAATCGGCAAGAAGCTTTATTTTATTGTCGAAAGTCTGAAACTTCGGCTCTATCAAAAAATTCTCAGGTATTCCGATTTGATGCTTGTGGTCTCAAAGGAGGATACCAACTATCTGAAAAACCATTTTCCGGATAAAAGAGTTAATTACCTGCCGAGTTTTCATGCTAATGACAAGATTGAATCATTAACAGGTTCGGGAGACTATGCTTTGTATAACGGCAATATTGAAGTACCTGAAAATGCTCACGCCGTCAGGTGGCTTATCAGTGAAGTTTTTGCCGGCACAGATATAAAACTGAAAGTTGCGGGTATGAATCCGCCCGCATATATCAAAAAACTTGCTTCGGAGCATACCAACATTGATATTATTGCCAATCCGGATGATAAACAGATGTTCGACCTGATAAAAAATGCACATATCAATATTCTTGTCACATTTCAGGCTACCGGACTTAAGCTGAAACTTCTGAACACTTTGTATAAAGGACGTTTTTGCCTTGTGAACGATAAAATGCTCAACGGTACGGGGCTTGAAGAGCTTTGCGAGATTGGAAATACACCTTCGGCCCTGAAGCAAAAACTTCCGGTTCTCTTCGCTTCGGAATTCGATAAAAAACAAATTGAAAAAAGAGAAAAGGTTCTCGAACAAAATTTCTCAAACAGCAATAATGCCGACAAGCTTATCGAACTTATTTTCGGGTAAAGATTATTTTGTAACCTTATCTCTTCCCTTATGATAAAAATTAAATCCGGATTATGCAATTAGCTAATCAAAAAAGTGTTATCCACTTTTTTTCCACATAAAAAATGCTTCTTTTCTGCAACTTTAATTTATTTATCATTGTTTAGGTAATCTTAGTTAATACGAATAAAAATAGAGTAATTTATGAGTTTAATAAGTAGTTTTATGACAGGAGGTCAATATTTTGATAATAGATTATTCAAGAGTAGCAATAGTAGTAGTTCATATACTATACACAAAAGTTCAAAAGGTGATATTTATAAAACCATATTTAACAATTCGCCCAATGCAGTAGTAATTGTAAGCGAAGAAGGTGAAATTATTGATCTGAATGGTCGCGTTTATGACATATTGGGTTACTACCGGTCGGAGGTTATAGGAAAGAATATTATGGACCTTCCCTTTCTGACCAAAGCTAGCAAGGAAACCGTTGCGAAAAAACTTTCGACTAAAAAAAGTGGAGAAAAGATACAGCCTTATGATCTTAAATTTATAGACAGAGATGGTGATTATAAAATAGGAAGGGTTTCCGTTTCAGTAATAAGAGATGAGAACGGAGTTATACAATACATTCTTGCCGTAATTAACGAAGTAACCGAAGAAAAGAAGAAAGATGAATTATTACGTAAGCGTAAAAACCAGTTAAAGACAATCTTTTCGGTTTCACCTGACATGTTGATATTAATGGATGACAGTTTTGTTTATCGGTTTGTTAATAAAAAATTCAGAGACTACATTGGGAAAGAGGATGATGAGATTATCGGTAAAACAGATTTTGATCTTTTCCCTGAGAAAGAAGCCAGGAAATACAGAGAAAGTGATATCAGGGTTCTGATTACAGGGAAAAAATGGGAAAGCGACAGATATGTCAAGGGACAAGACGGAAAACCGGTATGGCTAAGTATTATTAAAACGCCAGTTAAGGATGATTTTGGAAATGCCTTTGGAATACTTATTACTATTCGTGATATAACCGAGCGG
>CAYOZZ010000037.1:0-11456 GCA_964408535.1 uncultured Bacteroidales bacterium
TGGTTTTACATGATATGCTTGGCATAACAACCGAGTTTTCACCAAGATTCCTGCGCCGTTATCATAATCTGAATGAGGAGATTCAAGGTTCGGTTACGGCTTACATTGATGATGTTAAGTCGCAGGATTTCCCTAATGAAAGGGAGCAGTATTAATTGTATGAATGACTTAAAATCTTATGTGGATTCCATCTGTTATTGTCATAATCAAAGCAGACCAGACCGTTATATTCTTAAAAATAGTATTTTTCACCATTATCATCTGAAATTAATTCTTCTCTTCCCCTTTAAACCGCTTATGCACTATGAGTTTCACTAACTAATGGATTAGACGGGATAATCCCGGTTTAATGCAATTCAGCTTTTTAACCCTTCCGGAATTTGTATCATCTGTTAACACTTTTCGATTATGCTATTAATTCGGGTTTAACAATATTTAACAACGAATTGCAGATGTCATAATAATTTCATATATACTTTTGCGTTTCAAAATAAAATTTTAAAATTATGATGCAGACAGATATTAAAGAACTGAACGAACGCATACAAAAAGAGAGTGCATTTGTTGACATTCTCAATATGGAGATGCACAAAGTGATTGTCGGTCAAAAGCAAATGGTAGAGCGTTTGCTTATCGGGCTGCTTGCAAACGGACATATTTTGCTTGAAGGTGTTCCAGGACTGGCAAAAACGCTTGCTATCACTTCGCTTGCCAAGGCTGTTGATGCAAAGTTCTCACGTATTCAGTTCACTCCGGATTTGCTACCTGCCGACCTGCTCGGTACTTTGATATACAGTCAGAAAAAGGAAGAATTTATGGTTCGCAAAGGACCTATTTTCGCAAATTTCATTCTGGCGGATGAGATAAACCGTTCTCCGGCAAAGGTTCAGAGTGCGCTACTTGAGGCTATGCAGGAACGACAGGTGACAATAGGCGATACAACCTATCCGCTTGAGGAGCCTTTCCTCGTACTTGCAACTCAAAACCCGATAGAACAGGAAGGAACTTACCCTTTACCTGAAGCACAGGTTGACCGTTTTATGCTTAAAGTAGTCATCTCATATCCTAAGAAGGAAGAGGAAAAGATGATAATCAGGGAAAACATTGCAGGCTCTTTCCCTGCACCAAATAAAGTGCTTAAACCGGAGGATATTATTAAAGCGAGAAAAGTTGTCCGCGAAGTTTATCTTGACGAAAAAATTGAAAACTATATTACGGATATCGTATTTTCATCAAGATTCCCGTCGGAATATAAGTTATCGAAATTTGAAGGTCTTATAAACTACGGTGCATCTCCGCGTGCAAGCATAAACCTTGCCCTTGCAGCAAAAGCCTATGCTTTCATTAAGAGAAGGGGATATGTTATCCCTGAGGATGTCAGAGCTATTGCACACGATGTGATGCGTCACAGAATAGGCCTTACTTATGAGGCAGAGGCAGAAAATATCACAACTGAGGATATTATTAATGAAATATTAAATACGGTTGAAGTTCCGTAAGAGTTGTCGAAGAAGCTGATGAATCCATTTTCCGGTTGGAAATATTAGCTGATGCTGAAATCTATAAAGTTGATGAGAAATTAATGAAAGAAGGAAATAAAATATCAGCAACTGTCTCATCATCAAGAAAAACGTTAAAAAACAGGTTGTGGAAGCAAAAGAGATATTCAAAAAGGTACGTAAGATTGAGATAAAGACAAAAGGACTGTCGAACCAGATATTTTCAGGTCATTATCACAGTTCTTTCAAAGGGAAAGGTATGGCCTTTAGTGAGGTGCGCGAATATCAGTATGGCGACGACATTCGTAATATCGACTGGAATGTGACGGCACGCTTCAATCATCCGTTTATTAAAGTCTTTGAAGAAGAACGCGAGCTGACGGTTATGCTTTTGATTGATGTCAGCGGTTCAAATGAATTCGGGACAAAAAATCAACTGAAAGAGGAGCAGATGACCGAAATTGCTGCTGTTCTTGCGTTTTCGGCTATTCAGAATAATGATAAAGTCGGGGTTATCTTTTTCAGCGATAAAATGGAGAAATTTATTCCGCCGAAAAAAGGAAGCTCTCATATTTTAAGAATTATTCGCGAACTTATTGATTTTCACCCCGAAAGCCAAAAAACGGATATTTCGGAAGGATTACGTTATCTGACAAATGCCATTAAGAAAAGATGTACTGCATTTGTAATTTCCGACTTTATGGACAAAAATTTTGAAAATGCTTTGAAAATAGCAAGAAGCAAACACGATGTCGTTGCCCTGAGGGTTTACGACAAAAGAGAAACGGAACTTCCGAAAGTGGGTTTGCTCAAAGTCTATAACAAGGAGACGGACAGGAAGATGTGGGTGGATACTTCAAGCGAAAAAGTCAGAGAAAATTATAGTAAGTGGTGGCATGGACATGAAGCCTATTTGAAAAGTGTTTTCCTGAAGAGCGGAATTGATTATGCTACTTTCAGCACGGATATGGATTATGTGAAACCGTTGGTTAATTTGTTTAAGAAAAGAGAAGCAAGGTTTTAATATGAATACCTTATATAAAATAGCGGTAGTATTGATTATGCTGTTCTTCCGGTTAGCTGCGAATGGACAGACTGAGGCTGTGGCAAAGTTAGACACCACCGACATAACAATCGGTGACCAGATAAAACTGCACCTGTCGTTTTCGGGTCCGAAAGATATCGAAATTGCCTGGCCGCAAATAACCGATACTATAGTTTCTGATGTTGAAGTTATTGACAGAACCGGAATAGATACAATCCCGGGAGATAATAATAATCTTTACACTCAAAATCTGACAATTACAAGTTTCGATTCGGGATATTATGCTATTCCGCCGTTCCGGTTTAATTACAGGGTCAAGGGAGATACGGTATTGCATTTTGCCGAAACTTCTCCGCTTTTGCTTGGTGTTCACACTGTTGAAGTGGATACCACAAAAGCATTTAAAGATATTAAAATGCCGATTGCAGCTCCATACACTTTCAGGGAAGCTTTACCCTGGATACTACTGGGATTGGGGATAATTTTAATAGCCTATCTGATATTCTACTATTTGAAAAAGAAAAAACAGGATGAGCCGGTTTTCAAAGCAAGAAAACCGAAACTACCGCCTCATCAGATTGCATTTGACGCACTTGAAAACCTGAGATTTAAAAAGTTATGGCAAAATGGAAAGGTTAAGGAATATCACACCGAATTAACTGATATTCTCAGAACATATATTTCGGAAAAATTCGGTGTACATGCTTTGGAGATGACAACAGAAGAGATTGTCGAAAGTCTTGAACCGACACCGGTAAATGAACAGGCACTGGCAAAAATCAAAGAGACATTTGTTCTTGCCGACTTAGTGAAGTTTGCCAAAGCACAACCTTTACCGGTTGAAAATGATTTGAGTCTTAACAATGCAATTGATTTTGTGAAAGAGACTATGCACATAACACTTGAACCGGTTCAAATACCGGAAAATGAAAAGAAACCGGAAGAAAGTGACAAGGATAAAACCGTTGAAGAGGTTGACAGTAGTAAAGAAAATAATGAGGTGGAACAGAAATAAAGAGTTGAAAGATGTTTAACAATATTGAATTTGCATATCCGCATTACCTGTATCTGTTACTGATACTGCCCCTAATAGGGTTGTGGTATTGGTACAGACAAAGGAAGGATTATGCCGAGCTTCAGGTTTCTTCAACTGAGAGTTTTGAGTTGGGACAAAAAACCGTCAGACAATACCTTTATTTCGGGCTTTATGCTTTGAGGATACTTGCAATAGGCCTTCTTATCATTGCACTTGCACGTCCACAATCGAGTTCCAAAAGTAAAAATGTCAGTATTGAAGGGATTGATATTGTGATGGCGCTTGATGTTTCGGGTAGTATGCTTGCAATGGACCTTAAGCCTGACAGGCTTGAGGCTGCCAAGGAGGTCGCTTCCGAGTTTATCTCAGGCAGACCTAATGACAGATTCGGACTGGTTATTTTCAGTGGCGAAGCCTTTACGCAATGCCCGCTGACAACCGACCATGCTGTGATTAAAAACCTGTTTAAAGAGGTTAAAAGCGGTATGATTGAGGATGGAACCGCCATTGGCGACGGACTTGCAACTGCAATAAACAGACTGAAAGACAGTAAAGCTGTCAGTAAAGTTATTATCCTACTTACCGACGGTGTTAATAATATGGGCTCTCTAGACCCGTTGTCTGCCGCTGAAATTGCCAAAGTTTACGGAATACGTATTTATACCATAGGAATAGGTACCGAAGGAACCGCACCCTATCCCGTTCAAACTCCGTTTGGTGTTCAGACTCAGTATGTTAAAGTACAGATTGATGAAGACCTGCTTACAAAAGTTGCCAATATGACAGATGGTAAATATTTCAGGGCGACAAGCAACAGAAAACTGAGAGAAATTTACAGGGAAATTGACAAAATGGAAAAATCGAAAATTGATGTCACGGAATTTAAACATAAGAGTGAGGAGTTTTTCATTTTTGCATTGATAGCTTTTATATTAATAATTTTTGAAATGTTGTTGAGATATACGGTTTTCAAAACGATGCCGTAAAAAAATAAAAGAAAATGGGAGTGTTTCGATTTGAACATCCGGATATATTATATGCTTTGCTGCTTATTCCGCTGCTTGTGATTGTCTTTTGGATGATGCTAAGGTGGAAAAAGAAAGCACTGGAGACTTACGGCGACCCGGGGGTTATCGGACGTCTGTTGCCTGATGTTTCTAAAAACAGGATTATTGTAAAGTTTGTTTTAATGATGTTTGCCTTTATCTTTCTTGTTTTCGGCTTGTCCAATCCTCAGGTTGGGTCAAAACTGATTGAAGCCGAGAGAAAAGGTATTGACGTTGTTGTGGCTCTTGATGTCTCGAACAGTATGCTCGCCGAAGATATTAAACCCAACAGACTGGAACGGGCAAAACAGGCTATCTCAAAACTGGTTGATAAGATGGCTAACGACAGAATCGGTATAATTGTATTTGCCGGAAAAGCTTATACCCAGCTGCCTATCACAACGGATTATTCAGCAGCAAAACTCTTTCTGACTACCGTCAGCACGAAAGATGTTCCTACACAGGGTACCGCAATAGGAGACGCTATTGAGCTTGCCGTCAAATCTTTTGATGACGATACTCACAGCAGGGCTATCATTGTAATTACCGATGGAGAAAACCATGAAGATGATGCCGTAAAAGCGGCAAAGGATGCAGCTTCAAAAGGGATAAGGGTTTATACCATAGGGATGGGACTCGCAAACGGTGCCCCTATTCCCGTTTACGACAGATATGGCAGGCGGACAGGGTATAAAAAAGACAGACAGGGAAATACAATTATCACGAAATTAAATGAATCTTCATTGCAACAAATAGCAGCCGCCGGAGAAGGAATTTATGTCAGGGCAAATAATACGACAACGGGGTTAAGAAAAATTTTCAATGATATCAATAAACTGGAAAAGACAAAGTTTGAAAGTAAAATGTTTTCCGATTATGAATCGCGTTTTCAGTATTTCATCGCATTGAGTTTGGTATTCCTTTTGATTGAACTTATTGTATTTGAGAAAAGGCCAAAATGGTCGAAAAAAGTTGATTTGTTTAACAAAAAAAGCTGGATGTACAAATGAAATCATTAATGACAATCATAATAGTATTGTTTGCTGTTACTGCATTTTCGCAGAAAGAGAACAGGTATATCCGGAAAGGCAATAATTCGTTCGAGGAACAAAATTATAAAGATGCTGAAGTTGATTATATGAAGGCCCTCGAAAAGAATCCCGAATCTGCCAAAGGACAGTTTAATCTTGGTGATGCTCTTTATAAGCAGGAAAATTATGAAGATGCCGCCAAATTGTATCAGAATCTTTCGGAAAATGCTCCGGATGATAACGCCAGGGCAGATTCCTGGTATAATCTTGGAAATACATTATTGCAATCGAAAAAGTATGAAGAGGCAATCAATGCATATAAAAATTCATTGAAGCTCAGGCCTGACGATATGGATGCCAAGTATAATCTTGAGTATGCGAAAAAGATGTTGAAACAGCAACAGCAGCAACAAAAAAATCAGAATAAGAATAAAGACAAGGATAAAAAAGATAAAAACAAGGATAAACAAAAGCAGGATCAGAAAGACAAACAGGATCAGCAGAAAAAGGATAAAAAAGAAGAACAACAGAAACAGGATCAAAAACAAAATCAGAATCAGGATCAGCAGAATCAAAATAAGCAGCAACAACAGAAGCAGCAACAGCAACAGACAAAACAGATTTCAAAAAAGGATGCAGAACGAATGCTTGCTGCCTTAAAGAATAATGAAAAGAAAACCCTTGAAAAGGTTAAAAAACAAAAGATGAAAGGTGTAAGAGCCAAAAGTATTGAAAAAGATTGGTAATAAAAAAAGGAGAATCAAGTTATTATAGATATTTTTGCGAAATAAAATGAGGAAATCCGTAATATTCATATTATTCATACTCCAAATTGTTGCATCTGCCGCCAATGCACAAAATGTTGTTTTCAGTGCATCGGCAAGGGATGTTGTCCGCACGGGTGAACGGTTCCAGATAACCTATACCCTGAATGCAGACGGTAAGGAGTTTCGTACTCCCGACATGAAGGATTTTATGGTTATCTCCGGTCCTCACACATCACAAAGCTCAAGTATTCAAATAATTAACGGCAAAGTTAGCCGTTCGGTCGAAAACACGTTTACCCTTTATGTTGTTGGAAACAAAGAAGGGATTTTCACAATACCACCTGCCACGATTAAAGTTGACGGGAAAGAGTATAAATCGAACGAGCTGAAAATACAGGTTGTAAAAAGCAATAATCAGGCACAACAGCAGGGAAACAGGGGTAACAGTAATGTCAACCGCGGCTCATCATCTTCCAATACATCAACCGATATAAAGGATGACGTTTTTATCAGGGTTGTTGTTGATAAAAGAAATCCGATGCTTGGCGAACAAGTTCTCGTTACATATAAATTATATTACAGGGTTAATATTTCATCGCCGCAGTTTAATAAAGAACCGGCATTCCCGGGTTTTTGGGTAAATAATCTTTTGAAAGACATAAAGAGTTACAAGCAGTACGAAGAGACATACAAAGGAAAGCGATATAACGTTGCCGAGATAAAGAAATATGCTTTATTCCCTCAACGCAGCGGAAAACTTACAATCGAATCTGCCGAAGCAATCTGTCAGGCTCAATTGAAGACTAAAGCACAAAGACGGACAAATGATCCGTTTTTTGACAGTTTCTTCAATGACCCGTTCTTTAACAGGTACAAAACAGTTGACCTGAACCTGACAACCAATCCGCTTACTATTAATGTCAAGCCGTTACCGTCGCAAAATATGCCGGCCGAGTTCAGCGGTGCTGTCGGCGAATTTGATTTCAGTTCGTCAATAGATAAAAACGAGTGCAAAACAAATGATGCCATAACTTTAAAATTTACGGTCAGCGGAAAGGGTAATGTGGAGTTAATTGACAAGCTCAACGTGAAATTCCCACCGGATTTTGAAGTTTACGATCCGAAAATATCAAAAAAAATTACTACAACCCAGTATTCGGTATCGGGAAGGAAAACATTTGAATATCTGATAATACCGCGTAATCCGGGGAATTTTAAAATCCCTCCGGTAAAATTCAGCTATTACAGTCTGAAAAAGAAAAAATATATTACTCTGCAAAGTCCCGAATATGATATAAGTGTTGCAAAGGGAGACGGATCTTCTTCAGGAGTTGTTTACAGCAATATCAATCAAAAAGATATTAATTATATAGGTACCGATATCAGGCATATAAAAGTTAGTGAGACTCATCTGAAACCAATCAGTGTCTTCTTTTTCAACTCCCCGGCTTTTTATTTGTGGTTGGCAGCTCCCGTTATACTGTTTATACTTTTTGTTATTTTCTGGAAGAAGGAGTTTGAAAAGAGAAGCAATATTGCTCTTATGCGTAACAGAAAGGCTACAAAAGTGGCTCATTCACGACTTAAAAAAGCCCACACTTTTATGAAAGAGGGGAAGAAGGATGAGTTTTTCGTTGAGATTTCGCAGGCTCTGTGGGGTTATTTAAGTGATAAGTTTAGTATCCCGCTTTCAAATCTTTCGATGGATACCGTAAACGAAACACTGAAAAATAAAGGTGTGAAAGAGGAGTCTGTAAAGGTATTTATTGATACACTTAATAACTGCGAGTTCGCCCGTTTTGCTCCGGGAGACAGTAGCGGTACAATGGATAACATTTATAATGAGGCAGTTAATGCCATAAGTTTATTGGAAAGTGAACTTAAATAATTAAACTGAAGAGATATGAAAAGAGTATTTTTCGTTTTGGGTATGTTAATTTATCTGCTTCCTGCTTATGCCGGTGGTATAGATACTTTATACACCAAAGCCAATGAAGAATACAATAAGGAGCTTTATACAAATGCCATTGACGATTATCTTCAGATTATTCAGAATGGCTATGAATCGCCTGAAGTTTATTACAACCTTGGTAATGCTTACTTTAAGATTGACGATTATCCGTCTGCAATATTGTATTATGAAAAAGCGAAAAAACTGGCACCGAATGACGAGGATGTCAATTTCAATCTAAAGGTTGTAAATACAAAAATTGTTGATAAGATAGAACCGCTACCTGAGTTGTTTTTAAAAAATTGGTGGAGAGCCGTTTATAATTTATTCAATTCAACGGTCTGGTCATGGATTGCCATAATTTCATTTATTGTTTTCTTTCTGTTACTTGCATTTTATTTATTGTCGAACAAAATATTTATACGGAAAGCATCATTTTACAGCGGAGTGTTGGCCCTATTTATAACTATTTTAAGTTTGATTCTCGCTTTTGAAAAGTATAATGTGGAACACAACCAAAAAGAAGCCATAGTATTTACTCCCACACTCACAGTCAAAAGCTCGCCAAGTCAGAGCAGTGTTGACCTTTTTGTGATTCACGAAGGATCAAAGGTTAAGATTATTGACAAGGTAGGCGGATGGTACGAAATCCGGATTGCCAGTGGTAGTGTCGGCTGGTTACCTGTTGATGCGGTAAAAGAGATTTGATTACTTGTAGCTATTTTCAAACACTGTTAGCCATTCATTCGCCTGCATCATCATTTCCGAAAAGCTGTTTACAGGATGACGTAAAAAATACAACGGTTTTGGCATTGCCTCTATCATAACCGGCAGAGCTGAAAAGGACAGACCGAGAGCAAGATATATTTTACTCATTCCTTTATTAAACAGAAAGTCCTTAATAACAGGATTTCTCAATTCAATACCGAGAGAAGAAAAGGCTATTACGACAAAAATTGCTCTGAAATTCATCTCCAACCCTACTTCCAGTCCTGCAAAATCAAAAAATGAGCCTGATGAATGAAATCCGTTCCAGAAAATGGCTGCAAGAAAGGTCAAAATGAAAAGTTGTATCCAAAAAACAGGTTTGCGCAATCGTCTCAGTGAGTTTTTGTATCTTAATATGCAGGCAAATGAATAAATAGTAATGAAGACAACGGCCCATTCAAGTTTTGTAATATTTATAATTAATAGTCCTGCCGGTATTAATGTCAGATGAATAAAA
This sequence comes from uncultured Bacteroidales bacterium, assembly GCA_964408535.1. GTDB lineage: Bacteria > Bacteroidota > Bacteroidia > Bacteroidales > JAADJA01 > JAADJA01. Next base: position 9,601 of record CAYOZZ010000037.1, read on the forward strand.
AAAAGAGATAAAGAAAACTTTTGCTTCTTATTTACGACAAGAATATCATTATTTGTTACAGAATTAAGTTTATATCCCGATTTCTCCCTTTTTTCCGATATAAATTCTTTCGACTTTTTCCCAATATAGATTCCAACAAATGCTGCAACAACACCGAGAATTATATAAACCGAGATTAAAGCGATTATTAAGTCCCACGGATTAGCATTATTAATTCTTAATTGTTTGGCTGCAAAATGAAAAATATCGGCGTAGAGTCTGACAATATCCAATCCGTACAAAATCAACAGACTGATGACTTTATGAATAAATGCACTTGATACGCTTAATGCACCGGCAATAGAGAGGGAGATTAAATTGTTTCCAAGGGACCTGATGAACAACTCAAGTATCAGAGCTTCAGTCAAAATTCCAAGCATCGGGCCGAGTATGACCGCGCTCGGTGAGATGGATTTCATCAGGGCGGTTATCAGTCCTGCACGCCATATAAGACCTTTCTCAGGCCACATTTGATAGAAAGCTATTGCAAGAATAGTCCCGTTTGTAGCCAGTATAGACCCCGCAAACGGAATACGTAAATTATGGAAGAAACTGCCGATAATAATTTCAACTGAAGCCCATAGTCCGCCGACAACTGCAGCCTTCAGCCAGATGTGATTTAATTGTATCTCTTTTGTACTTCCCATTTCCGACACAAAAATAAGATAAAAAGGGTGGAACCGGCAAGCAATTTTTTACCGCGTAATATGATATAAATTAGTCCCGATTATTCATTAGTATAAGCAAAAAAGTGTTATAAGGAATTCTATGACAATTTTTATATACAAGAAGGGATGAAACTAAATCCGGGTTAATCTTTTATACCAAACAGATATGAAAACAGCGACAAAACAAGACTGAACAAAAGTGCCCACAAAAATCCGTCAACATAAAATCCCTGTACAAAACTACCCGCGATTAGAATTATACAAGCATCAATAACAAACAGGAACAGACCGAATGTAATTATCGTTACAGGGATAGTTAATATGACAAGCAAAGGTTTAAGCAGACCATTAAGTATTGCAAGGATAAATGCAACGATTATTGCCGTCAGGAAATCACTGATATGAATCCCTGGTAAAATATAGGCAGTAACAACGACAATTACAGCCGTAATCAGTATTCTTAATATAAAGCTCATTGGTCTATAATGTGGCAATTTCCTAATTATTTTATGAAAATTTGTTGTAAGAAAATAGAAATTAACATTTTAATACCCATAAACTCTGGATTCAAATTTTTCAACAACAATCCTGAAAACACAAACATTATTCACAGCCGGAGCATTATATGAAAAATCCCTTCCGGTATAGTGTTTCATAATAACATTTAAACCTGCGATTTTATCATCATAAACATCAATAAATTCAACAAAACCGTGTGCAAGAACACTTCTGTATTTCATCGTATAACTACAGGCTACATTTTCATTTCTAATGTACATTTTATGGTCAGTACTGAAAGCAACAGAAACATGTTTATTCTTTTTTAAAATATTAATCTTTTTCCCTTCCCTCGCCGAATGAAAATATATATAATTTCCTTCTATCCCGAAATTCATTGGAATAACATAAGGAGTACCATCCTCACCAATCATCGCAATATAGCCGACATAACATTTGTTGATTATGCTGTTAATCTCATCCTGAAGTTTTACCGTGCGGGGGAACATTTCAAAATTATCCGATAAATTATTATAATTCGTATTAATTGACTTTCGTCTTCCCGGTAAAAATCCGAAAATCAAGGAATGATTTAAGTCATAGTTAAAAACTACATTTTTTTGACAATACCAACATTCCCATCAATTAATT
>CAYOZZ010000038.1:0-21698 GCA_964408535.1 uncultured Bacteroidales bacterium
TTATAAAGATGAAACTTCCATTGATCCTAATTCCGGATTATATTCTGTTGTGGAAGATAATTATGATTATCCGCCTTCCGAACTATGGGTGCCGAGAGCAATCCTGCAATTTGGCTTTAAGTTTTAATTTTTTTATCTTTACGTCTATTATTTTTCCCGTTTTGTCGATTTCATTTTTGTATATTGCAGGAAGACTGCAATTTTGCTGCATAATTGATTTAATGTTAAAAACTTAAAAACACTACAAAAATGAAAACAACAAAAGATTATTTATTACTGACAGCGTCAATAGCAATAGGGATAATTATCGGAATGTCCGTTATGCTTCTTATCGGAAACTCCGTTCGGAAGAATATTATGAATGAGAGAATGGAAATGGGTGGTAACTTCGGTTCCGGATACGGTCCGTCAATGCATTTTGCCGGAGGTGACTGTGCCGGTATGAAAAGTTTTAATAAACCCGGAATGAGAAAAGGGAAAATGGGGAATAGAATGCAGGGACATAAAGGACAGATGGGAATGCATGGCAATATGCGGGGAAATATGCAAAACGGAAATCAGGGAATGATACGGATGTTAAGCCAGCTTGACCTTACAGCCGACCAGCAAAAACAGATTGATGAAATTATGGAGAAAAAGCAGGAACGGTTTCAGCAAATGCAGGATTTGCGCGAGTCGAGGTGGGAGGCCTCAACCAAAGAGATTCAGGATATCCTGACTGATGAGCAAAAGGCTGAATATGATAAAATTATGAAGAGAAACGGCAAAAGTAACCATGCTCCCGGATACTATGTTGCTCTTAAACGACTTAATCTGACCGATGATCAAAAGAAGAAAGTTGAGGCTTTGATGGAAAGAAATAAAGAGATGAGAGAAGGTATGTGGAAAAGCAGGCAGCAGGAAATGGAAACAACAATGGAAGAGATAAAATCGGTTCTGACTGAGGAGCAGATTGAAAAGCTTGAGAATATGCCGATGTATGACAGGCTATCAAAAAAGTAACTGTTTGTTAAGATTTTGGCTGACAAAATAAAGTCCGAAGGCACCGGCCCGCTTTCGGACTTCTTTATTTGCCTTTATCGCTTGGAAAATCAAGAAAGTCTTCGGGTATGTATTTTACGAAATAGATGATAAGGGAGATTAGAATAACCGTCAGGATAATTGACATTAACAGTATAAGTACTTTTCTGTCAAGTTCTTTTTTTTCTTCAACAGTCATTTCTTCTCTGATCTTCAGTAGTTCTTTTTTTGAAGTTTTCTTATAAATATGCTGCTTCTCCCTGTCCTTTTTTGTGTCAATATCATTAATTCCCTGATGCTGCTGAAAATACTGTTTTTTATTCAGTAACTTCCGGTTACTCATAAACTTTGAAAACATATCACTTCCCAACATAATATATTTAGCTACGCTGTCTATTTATTCACAAAAAGCAACAATCTTCTGATACTACCTATTGCCCCCCTAATGACCACAAATAATCAACATCTACTTCGGATATTCAATCCTCAGATGATAAATATTCATAAGCATCTTTTTAAAGATCTTTCTTACGGTCTTAATATCTCTGAATGTGATTGGTGCATTATCAAACTGATGGCTTTCTATTTGCTTGTCAATCACGCTGTCAACAATGTTGCTTATAGCTTCTTCGTCAGGTTTTTTCAGGCTTCTTGAGGCCGCTTCCACAGTGTCGGCCATCATCAGTACGGCAGTCTCTTTCGAGAATGGTTCAGGTCCCGGATAAGTATATACGGCCGGATCAATCTCTTCATCAGGATTTTCCTGTTTTGCCAGTGTGTAAAAATATTCGGTACGGCGCGTTCCATGGTGAGTTCTTATAAAATCAATTATCTGTTCGGGAAGGTTGTTTTTTCTTGCTTTCTCAATGCCGTTGATAACGTGCTCAATAATGATAGTTGCACTTTCGTCAAATGTTAGTTCATCGTGCGGATTTATTCCTGTTGTCTGGTTTTCAATAAAATAGAGCGGGGCGTCCATCTTGCCTATATCGTGATACATAGCACCTGTACGTACAAGCAGCGGGTTTCCTCCGATTTCGTAAATAGCCGCTTCTGCAAGATTGGCCATCTGCATTGAATGCTGGAAAGTCCCGGGAGCTTTCAGGGCAAGTTGTCTGAGCAATTTGTTGTTTGTATTTGATAATTCAAGAAGTGTAACATCGGTTATCAGACCAAAAACTTTCTCAAAAACAAAAATAACAGGGTAGGAGAAGAGTGTCAGAATTGCGCTTCCGGCAAAAAGTGCAAAATAGTTGCGGTTTATATCCTCTATTGCACCCTCTTTTATCAGTGTCATCCCTACGTATATTACCGAATATGTCAGAAAGACAAGCAGTGATGTTAAGAAAAACTGAGAGCGGCGTTCGAGCCGGAGAATGCTTAAAATCGTTACGATTCCGGCAAAAAACTGCAGAAAAACAAATTCATAGCTGTTTGGAACCAGCAGTGCGGTAATTATTATTGTCACAAGGTGCGCAAAAAGTGCCAGTCGTGTATCGTAAAAAATCCCGACAATCATAGGAACCAGACAAAACGGGATTATGTAGATATATTCAGGCAGAAATCTTGAAACAACAATTGTGATTGCTGCCATGCCGAATACCACAATAAGAATCAGAACGAGGTTTTTTGCATCGGCATACACCTCTTTTCTGAAAAACAGAAGGAACAGGAACAGCGAAAACATCGAAACCGATATGAGAATAATCAGTCCGGCCACAATTCCCGTTACTTTAAACGACGACCCCAGCTTTGATTCGTAATCAATCCTGAGAGACTCAAGTATCTGATATTTCGTTTCCGTAACCAGCTCTCCCTTTGATATTATCTTTTCTCCACGCTGTATCATTCCTCGCGTTGGCGAGATTTTGTTCAGAATCTCCTTCTTTTCAAGTTCGGTCTTTTCGGCATCAAATGTAATGTTTCTGACAAGGATATTTTCAAGAGAAGAAAGAACAAGTTCCCTGTCAATGTTATCAATATCCGCCAGTTTTTTCTGTATGTATTTGTCGGCCGTGTGAATTGTAAACACATCTTTCAGTGCCACCTCGCTGGCAACATTGTTTTTGATAATCATTATTTTAAAATCCGGCGGTTTGTTGTCAAGCTCGGGTACCAGTTCAATAATCCCTTTTTTGGCAATAGAGTCAAAAATAGATTCACATACTTCAAGACTTTTTTCGCGCTTTTTGTCTTTTCTCTTTTTCTTACCGTATTTTAAATCCCATTTTGTGTTGAATTCGTTTATCAATGATTTCTTTTTCGACAACAACATTTCGTCATCCCTGTTGAAATACGGACTGAGTTGCTTCAGTGCCTCTTTCTCTTCATTCTGAATCTCTGTTTTTGATTTCTGAATGGCAAAGTCGAATGGTGCGATAAGGTCGCTGTGCAACCAGGGCTTTCCTTTTGCATATTCGTACTTGAATTTCCCTTCCTTTGGGAAAAGAACTACAAGAGCAATAATGCTCAACAAAAACAGAAATACTTTAGATATTTCACTGTTGTTATCGCGAAGATATGATAAAAATTTCCTCATATTTCTTTCCTAAATATGTCACGAAAATATTCAAAAAACAAAAACGCTGCCGTGAAAAACTGAAAATTTATTCGATTCGGGAATTTAATTTGTATTTTAAGCCCTGATATCCCGAAAGGTAAGCTTTAACCGAACCCACAATAATACTTGCTTCCACCATAACCGGAATTTTATTGTTATCGTCTGTAACCCAGACGAATATTTCCTTCCCCTCCTTGAATATCGTACCGGCAACGAGGCGTGCACTGAACTTAATACACTTATATTCAATCCCATCCCTGTTTTTAATTATCTCTTTATTAAGATATTTAACAGGGATTTCATAAAATTCGCCATCAACGATGAAACGGATTATTACCTCATATCCGGGAGTTTTATCTGAAAAATTCAGAGTGCGCGTGTAGTAAACAGCCGATAAAACGTCGAATGTACAGGAAGCAACATCTATTGTGTCAACAGTAAGCGGTTTTTTTGAGTTTTCGGTCGAAGATATTATCCTGCCTTCATCCCAATCGAAGATATATGAATTGTTAACCGTATAATTTCCTTCTGATGTATTCCGGTGGAATTCAACCGGTAGCAGGGTTTTTTTATCTGCAACGGAAGTAAAAGTATCGCGTACTTTATAGAACCAGTCATAAAAACTATATGATGTCCCTGTGCTGATAAAGTGAAAACAGTTCTTATTACCCGACCTTATTGTGTCAATATCAAAAGTTACCTTTCCGGCTTTTATCCACATTATACCCCAGTTGTAGCTTACTTCGTAGGTTAGTTTCTCTCCGTATTTAAAAGCCGGATTTTCAACCTCACACTGAGATGTGACATGTCCTGCAAACAGCAGAATAAGCGAGGATAACAATATCATTTCCGGTATTTTTTTCACTGAAATCAATTTTCCTGCAAAATAACGTAAAAAATTTTCAATAAAAACTATGACGGAAAAATAAGTTTATTACTTTTGCACCCTCAAAAAATGACGGCGAGGTAGCTCAGTTGGTTAGAGCGTCGGATTCATAACCCGGAGGTCGCGGGTTCAATTCCCGCCCTCGCTACTTAAAAAAGAAAGCCCCGGTTTTTTAGCAGGGGCTTTCTTTTTATTCCTTGGCAATCTTCTGCACTATTTGATTATGATACTATTACGGAAAATATTGATTCAAAGATAAGTTTCCGGTTAGTTTGTTAAATTCTCAATCGTTTCCCGGTAAACCACTCCTCTCTCTTTCAATCCGTTAAGAATAAACTCAACGCAGTCGGGGCATTTGCCGATAAATTCCGGGGCGGAAACTCCTTTACGGGTATAAAGTCCGGCTTCTATCATACGCAGTGCCATTGTAGCCGAATAACCTGTTGTTCTGGCCATTGAGTGTACTTTTGTCTTTTTGTCATAGGTGTCAAGCAGGTCATAAACATATCTTTTTTTCTTTCCATCTTTTTCTCCTTCGACTATTATCTTCATTATTGTAATGTCTTCCTCACCCTCTTTTAATTTCCATTTGGGGAAAAGCAGTTTTGACGTAAAATCAATCGGTTTCACCATTGCTCCGTTTACTTCAATCTCTTCCCGGTTGAAGAATCCTGTTTCTCTCAGTATTTTCATTATTTCGACATGTCCGGGATAGCGAAGTGTTTTCTCAATCATATCAGGAGCGTCAATAGTGTTTATCAGGCTGCGTAATCCGTCACTGTTAAAGGCTTCAAGGGTTCCCATTCCTTCAAAATAAAGCAACTCGGGTTCCGAAAGGGCAGGCTTAATAATCTCTTTTCCATTTTCGACTATTCTTGCAGGACGGGTATATTCTTCAATAACATCCACAGGCGAGAAAACGGCTTTGTATTCATATGGCCACTCCCTGATTTTTGGAAGCCCTCCGACGTAAATTACAACTTTATCCGTCTTATCCAGTTGATTATGGGCATATCCTGTCAGAAGATTACTCATTCCCGGAGCTACTCCCATATCGGAAATAGCCGTGACACCTTTCTCTTTTGCAAGGTTATCAAGATCGAAAAGATTTTCGGGGAAAAAGGCAATATCCACAACATCGGTACCAGCTTCAATAATTGCTTCCAGGGTTTTAAAACCCATAAACCCCGGAACTGCATTTATTGCATAATCATATTCCCTGACAAGTTTTGTAACAGTGTCAGTATTTGAAAGGTCGGCGGTTACAGTCTGCACCCGGTGATTTAATGACAGAGTTCTTAGCGCTTCCGCATTAATATCGACAACCGTAACATTAAAGTCATTATCCTTTGAAAGGTCGGCAGCAACAGGCCCCCCAACAAGGCCACATCCCAGTACTATTATATTTTTTTTGTTCATCTGTTTGTTTTAATACATTAATAAGAATAAGAATATATTGAATTGTGATTATTTGATTTTGACTTTACCATAAAACCGAAATGTTATACTTTTTAAAATACTTATCCTTAGTGAGAACAATCAGGTTGTCAGTAACAGCTTGTGAAATTATTAGCCTGTCAAATGGGTCTTTGTGAAAATTATTAATATTACTAAGTTGAAAAATATGCTTTGGTAAAATGTTTAAAAGATGATAGTTGTTTGATGAAATTTGTTGTGTAATTATTTTTTCAAATGGTTTTTTAAATCGTAATCGTCCTATATTAATTTTAATTGCCATTTCCCACAGACTTGCCATACTAAAGAAAATGTTATTTTCTTCATCCTCAATTATTGAAATAACTGTTTCGCTCAATCGTTTGTCTCCAGTGGCGTACCAAATGAAAACATGAGTATCAATAAGAAAATCCATCACATATAGGGTTTAAAATCTTCAATGGGGTCATCAAAATCATCTGACATAATAATCAGACCTTTTGCACTGCCGAAATTTGATTTCTTTTTTTTCTTATCACTGGTATCCTTTATTGAGATTTTGTATTTGTTTATTAAAAATTCAATATAATCAGATACCTGTTGTTGAATATCCTTTGGCAGTAACTTAAACTCTTTGAAAATATATGAATCCTGCATTTCTTTAGTTTTTGTGCAAATATATAAAAGTTTTTAAAAAGTTCAGTTCTATAAGTATCGCAATCTTTCCTACTTTTGCCGATTTAAAGGATACTTAAATAACAGATAAATGAAAAAAATTTCAATCCCGAGATTTTCAATGCGATTAACTGTTTTTTTCGCTTTTATATTTATTTTTATTGCCTTGTCATCTTTTGCACAACAAAATGATAATGTTTACTGGTCTGAAGATTTCTCGGAAGGTAAATTGCCGGATGGGTGGGTAATCAAGAGCGTGGGCGACAGCACCGTCCTGTGGGAATGTACCGATCAGCCTTTTCAGGGTGCTCACCAATACAGAAAACAGGCGCCTCCCATTGCTTCCGAAAGTCGTGGACATTTTATGTTGTTCAGTCCGGGTGTCGCTGTTGACACAAATATTAACAAATGGCGGCACAACGGCGTTTACCCCGACGGCTTTTTTATGACCGGTGCCATTGACTGTTCGGGATTGAAATCGGCTCTGCTGAAATTTCAGCAAAAATTTTGCTACAATCCCTGGGGGCACTCCGAAGGTGCAGGATTGTATGCCGGGGTTAGTAATGACGGTAAAAACTGGACTGAATACAGGGTGAATAAAGGAGTAAAAGGTCGGAAAGACAGCCCTAACCCGATGAATATTGAATTGAATGTTTCGGATGTGGTCGCGGGTCAGCCGGAAGTATATATTCGCTTTTACTGGAAAGGATTTTTTGCCTGGTACTGGATGGTTGACGACATAAAGCTGGTTAAAGGATTTGAAAATGACCTTGCCGTCAAGGAACTTATTTCGCCGTTACCCGAAGATAATGTCTTTGGAAAACAAGATATTATAAAGGCGGCAATTAAAAATGTGGGTTCCGAATCTCTCAAAAGTGATATTGAAATCTATTGTGTCGTTGATGAAAACGATACACTGAAAACCGTATTTAAAGTAAAGGAGAATCCGCTTAAATCAAATTCCGTTCGTGAAATAACCTTTCCGCCGTTTAATCTTTATACAAAAGCGTCCCATTCTGTTGAAGTAATTATCAATAATCCGGGTGATGAGGACGAAAGCAATAATACAAAATCATTCACTGTTTATTCAAAACCTGTCTATCTGAAGGAGATAACCGCAACGGAAAAGGGAGCGGATGGCAGTTACATTTTTTCAAGTTATGATGCAAAGGTAAAGGTTAAGTTTTTGACCGATGATATTTTCAGGATTTGGATGGCTCCTTTGGGTGATTTTAACGATCCTGCAAAAGGGAAGATAGTCGTTGAGAATGATTTTACTCCTGTAAATGTCTCTTATGGTGATGAAGGCGATTATTATAAGATTGCAACCGCAAAAGTTGTAGTAAGGGTTTATAAAAGTCCTCTTCGTTTTGCAATGTACGACAAGGATGATAAAGTGATGATCTGGGAAGAGGCAAACAGCCTGAAATACGGTGCAACGACATCGCAGACGCTGAAAAGAAAAGATAACGAATATTTTTACGGCGGAGGAATGCAGAACGGTTATTTCTCGCATCGCGACAGCACAATTAAAATTGAAATCGGGGGCGGCTGGGACGACGGCGGAAGGCCCAATCCCGCACCTTTTTATATGAGTACAGCCGGTTACGGTGCTTTCCGCAATACATTCAGTCCGGGTGAATACGGCTTTCACGACCCTCTTACGCTAAGTCACGATGAGTTTCGTTTCGACTGTTACTATTTTTACGGCGAATCGCTTAAGGATATTTTAAATGAATACACATTGATTACAGGCAGACCGTTTATGCCGGCCCGCTGGCAGCTCGAAATGGGAGATGCAAATTGCTACAACCGCGACGGCTTTACAACACCAGTTGTTATTGACTCCATCGCAAAGAAATATCGCGAAAACGATATGCCCGGAGGCTGGATTTTGCCTAATGACGGTTACGGCTGCGGCTATACCGACCTTGACTCAACTGTAAAAGGTTTGCACGATCTTGGTTTTTATACCGGTCTGTGGACCGAAAACGGCGTTGACAGGATTGCCTGGGAAGTGGGAACGGCAGGTACGCGGCTTTGTAAGTTGGATGTGGCCTGGGTTTACAGGGGTTATGATTTTGCACTTGATGCCTGTAAAACAGCTTATAACGGTATTGAAAACAACAGCAATTCCCGCGGTTTTGTCTGGTCGGTGATGGGATGGGCAGGAACACAGCGCTATTCAACTATCTGGACAGGCGACCAAAAAGGAAACTGGGAATACATTCGGTTTCATATCCCTACTGTGATAGGCTCGGGATTGTCGGGCTTTAATGCTGCAACCGGCGATATTGACGGAATCTTCGGTGGAAGTGCCGAAACTTATGTGCGTGACCTACAGTGGAAGTGTTTTACTCCCGTACTTATGAGTATGTCGGGCTGGGCACCGAAGATGAAGCAGCCTTACATCTACGGAGAGCCTTATACCTCGATAAACCGTAAATATCTGAAACTGAAAATGCGCCTCACACCATATATGTACACATATTGCCGTGAAGCCTATGATAACGGAACTCCGGCAGTCAGGGGAATGTTACTCGAATTTCCAAAGGATAATGTTACTTTGGATAACAGCACTCAGTACCAGTTTATGCTCGGAGAGTGGTTACTCGTGGCTCCGGTTTATAAAGATGAGCTTAAGCGCGACAGTATCTATTTTCCCGGAGGAACCTGGACAGACTATTGGGACGGGACAAAGTATGAAGGACCTCTTTGGCTGAGTGATTATAATGCACCACTTGACAAGCTGCCGCTTTTTGTGAAAGAAGGGGCAATTATCCCCATGTATCCCGAAATGCTTTATGACGGAGAGAAGCCGAAAGATCCTGTGACTTTTGATATTTATCCGAAAGGAGAAACAAAATTTGAACTTTACGAAGATGACGGACTTACGCAGGACTACCGTAAAGGGGCTTTTTCAAAAACATTGATTACTGTTTCCGGCGGTAATGGCAAGACTACCATTGAGGTAAGCCCTGCAAATGGAAGTTATAACGGAATGCCTGAAAAACGCTCTTATATTTTTGAGGTTCATCTGAAAAATTCACCGGCAAAGGTCTCTTTGAGCCTGGATAAAACAGTGAAACTGAAAAATCTTAAAACAGCAGAAAAGTATAATGAAGCAGGGGAGGGATGGTTCTATAATCCGGAAGACCGTAAAGGAGTTCTGTATATTAAAATCCGGAGTATAAATTTGAATAACGGATTTAAGCTGGATGTAAAATAGTTTGGTTTTGGTTTTTACTCTGACAAAATGATAAAGGATAAGAAGATAGTTGTCGTACTTCCCGCGTACAATGCGGAAACAACACTGGAGCAGACTTACGCCGAAATTCCGTTTGATATAGTTGATGAGGTTGTCCTTGTTGATGATTACAGTCTTGATAACACTTCAGAGGTAGCTGCAAAACTCGGAATTAAACATATTATCAGGCACGAGTCTAACAAAGGTTACGGTGCTAACCAGAAATCGTGCTACAACAAAGCTCTGGAGCTTAATGCGGATATTGTGATTATGCTGCACCCTGATTATCAATATACTCCTAAGCTTATTCACTCAATGGCCTATCTGATTGCCAATGATGTTTACAAGGTTGTTTTGGGTTCCAGGATTTTGGGCAGGGGAGCCATAAAAGGAGGAATGCCGGCCTATAAATATTTTGCAAACCGTATCCTCACTTTGTTTCAGAATATTTTGATAAATCAGAAGCTTTCGGAATACCATACGGGATACAGAGCTTTTTCGGCAGAGGTGTTGAAAAATATCAATTATAATATCAATTCGGATGACTTTGTGTTTGATAATCAGATGCTTTCCCAGATTTTTTTTGCCGGTTACGACATTGCCGAAATAACCTGTCCCACAAAATATTTCCCCGAAGCCTCATCAATCAATTTCAGAAGGAGTATGAAATATGGTCTGGGTGTTTTGGGTGTTTCGGTACGCCATTTTTTTGCCAAGAGCGGAATTTATACTTCACGATTGTACAGAATTGAAAAATGAATTATAAATCTCTTGCCACCAAGACACGAAGGCACAAAGAATCACAAAAAGCCAACTCTCCTTTCATTTTGAGCTTTATGATTACCTCTATGTTTTGATTCCGGTTTGTCAAGGTAGGATTTCGTTACCTTTTTAGTTTCCACCTGCGATGTGACCATAACCAGTTTTCAGGTTTTTTACGGATTACGGCTTCTAATTTTGCTGCATACATTTGTGTCAACTCTCCGGGAGCAAGTTCATCCGGTTTTTCGGTGAGAGGTATTAGCTCCAGTTCGTAGAAGCCGCGTTTAACACGCTGGATATCAACAAAGAATACTGGAAGGTTGTGTTTGCGGGCATAGGTCTCCGGTCCGTGTAAAAAAGCGGTATCCCTTCCGAGGAACTTTACCCAGTGTGCTTTCTTTGCATTTGAAGGGCTTTGGTCGGAGGCGAGGATAAACAGGGAAGGTTCTCCGGTTGTGAATTTCTGAAATATCTTTGCTGTTTTGTAAATTGATTCGAGATATGCACCTGTCCGTGACCTGTTTTTTCGTACAAAACCGTCGAGATATTTATTGCTTAAAGGTTTATACAGTGCAACAATTCTGTGTCTTGAATACAGCGAAGGAGACATGGCTCCCCATTCCCAGTTGCCGTAATGATTGGGAAGAGCAATTATGCTGATGCCTTCATCATAATATTTGTCGAACACCTCAGGGTTAATAACCTTATGATGCCTTTTTATCTGGCCTTTTGTCATTGTAAAACCCTTGAAACTCTCCACAAGGATATCCGAAAGGTTTTTATATGAAAGGCGAACGAGTTTCTTTATCTCACTTTCCTGAAGTTCGGGGAAGGATTTACGGATGTTGTCATAAATGATATTTTTTCTGTAACCGAATATATAATACAGAAAGAAATAAACCAGATCGGAAAAAAGGTAAAGAATGGAAAACGGTATTATCCCGATAAGAAAGATAAAGAAAAATGCAATTACCGCCAGTATGAAATTTACTATTTTCATATTTTTATTAATAAATAAAGTTTTGTCAATCGCCTTTGCCGGCTTGCCATCCCCGGTTTTCAGGGGGATAGTCATATATTATTCTTCTATTGTCAGAATAAACCCTATTCCGTGAATATTGTTAATGCTGACTTTTTTATCGCTTTTCAGATACTTTCGTAATTTTGAAATAAAAACATCAAGGCTGCGGCTGTTGAAATAGCTGTCGTCACCCCATACGGCATTTAGTATCTCCTCCTTTTTTAATATCCTGTTCTTGTTTGAAACTAAAAATGACAACAGTTCGGCTTCACGTGATGTAAGGCGTTTTGCTCCATTATCATACGAGAGTTGCAAATTTGCCGGGTCAAACCGGAAGTGCCCGAAACTTATTATACTGTTATTGGATTTCGTACCGGATTTTTTATTTCTCCTGAGAAAAATTTCAATTTTCAAAATCAATTCTGCAATGTTGAACGGTTTTGTCAGGTAATCGTCGCCACCCGAAACAAGGCCTTCTATCCTGTCTTCTTTCAATGATTTGGCTGACAGGAAAATGATCGGTATATCTTCATTTGCTTTTCTTATCTCCTTTGCAAGTGTGAATCCGTCCATCTCAGGGAGCATAACATCAAGCAGGCATAAATCGAATTGTTTATTGTTGAAAATATCCAAAGCAGACCTGCCATCCTTCATCAAAGTAATATCATAGCCCTTAAGCTCAAGGTTATCCTTTGTTACATAACCCAGCTCAAGATCGTCTTCCACATATAATATTTTCGGTTTCTCGTTCATTAGCGTCTGCAAAGATAGGTAATGAATGACCATCTGCAAAAAAAACTTAATATTGAACCTTTAGGTATTAATGAAATTCTTATTTTGTTACCTTCTTAATAGTCTAAAAGCATCTGCGGGTTTAAATTATAATTATAAATCTGCTTCCTTTACCCGGCTCACTCTCAACCTTTATTTTCCAGTTGTGTGAGTGGACAATACTTTTAACGTAGTTCAGTCCCAGTCCGAAACCTTTCACATCGTGTATGTTACCTGTCGGTATTCTGAAAAACTTGTCAAAAATTCTTTTCCGGTATTTTTTGCTGATACCTATACCCTTATCCGAAATTTCAAGATAAAGCCGGTTATCTTTATTCCATGTCGAAATTGTAATATCGGGTTTTTCAATGCTGTATTTGAATGCATTATCAAGCAGATTGTAAATTATGTTGGTTGTGTGCAGTTTGTCGCCGGTAATAACCGGATTTTCGGCTTTGAGATTGCAATGCAGAGTTCCTTTTTTTCTGTCAACGGTAAGTTTAAACGCCTCTCCAACCTGTTTTATAACCTTGTGAATGTCAAACTCTTCCTTTTTGAGTTTGAATTTGCTTTTTTCGAGTTGGGCAAGCTGTAGTACCTTTTCAATCTGGTTTTCAAGCCTTTTGTTCTGTCCGGCTATTATTTCGGCATAATTTTTAAGACGTTCGGGTGAATTAACAATTTCAGGGTCGGAAAGAACTTCTGCCGAGATTCCGATAGTTGAGATAGGCGTTTTAAACTCGTGTGTCATATTATTGATGAAATCTTTCTGTATTTCCGAAAGACGTTTTTGTTTCAGAATAATAAACATAGAATAGGCAAAAAAGATAATTGCTGTGAAAAGAACGAATGAGGAAATCAACCAGATGTTCATACTGTTGATTATATACAGCATTTTTGATGGGAACAGAATTCCGAAATAGTATGTAAATTCGTCAAACTTCTGGAATTTTTGTTTTTCCTTTTTCGGTATATCATTTTGTTTGATGTAATTGCCGTAAACCATCTCATTGGTTTCACAATCGTAAATGGCATATTCATAATCAATGTGAATATTGCTGTATTCAAATTCCGTTTTCAGAAAATGATCAAGGATTTTTGCATCAATAACATTGTTAATGTCAACAATAAAATAGTTTGAGGAGATTTGTTTTACAGGATTTTCATTAGGAAGTTCCGAACCGTTAAATTCGGCCATTTTTTGTGCGACATTGTAAAGTGCTATTTTTACGGTCTTGTTAAACTGTTCCTCAGCAAGGTCGTATGACTTATTTACCCAGTAAAGCTGAAAAAGTATTATCCCGATTATCGAAACCGAACCGAGTAATACCGCTATTCTTATATGGTTGCTTTTCATTAATGTAAATCGTAAATCGTAATTCATAAATCCGCCGCGCCCCTCTTATCCCCTAAAGGGGAAGAGCCAGCACACACTTTCGTAAATCGTAAACCGTATTCGTAAATCGTATTCGTAAATCGTATTCGTAAATCGTATTCGTAAATCGTATTCGTAAATCGTATTCGTAAATCGTATTCGTAAATCGTAATTCATAAATCCATCGCGCCCCTCTTATCCCCTAAAGGGGAAGATCCAGCGCACACTTTCGTAATTCATAATTCATAATTCGTACTTCGTATTTCGTATTCGTAAATCGTAATTCATAAATCCGCCGCGCCCCTCATTCCCCTAAAGGGGAAGAGCCAGCACACACTTTCGTAAATCGTAAATCGTATTCGTAAATCGTAATTCATAATTCATAATTCATAATTCAAAACCTGTACCCCACCTGTATCAAATATCTCATCCCATAGCCGATACTTGTTGCCGTTCCGCCCGGGCTGAAATTTCCTTCGGTTATTAATGTTTTTAATCCCGGGAATTTCCCGACAAAAATGTCATAAATCGCTTGAAGGTATTCACTTTCCTCGTCAACTGTTAAATTTCCACCCAAGGTGAATTTTCCTGAATACAGAGAAAGCGACGGACCCATAAAAACAAGGTCGAATGTCCATCTTTTTCCGACAGCAAACTGGTATCCAAGCTCAACTCCCGCACTAATGATATTTAATCTGCCGTTTAAAGTGACGGAACCCTGGGCTAAGTCACTATTAATGACTGTAATATCATTTGTAAACTCATAGTAATGAAATGAGCCGTAAGTACCCCAATAGAGTCCGTCCGGTGCAAAGTTCTTATTCCGTTTTTTGAAATACCACCTGTAATCACCCGAAAAGGTGAATCCGAGCTTTTTATTTTCGGAACTGATGTTCAGACTGTCGTATATTCCGGTGGATGGAAGTGTAAAGTAACCTGCATTCACAGAAAAGGATTTGTATGGAGATAAAATCCTTTCATAAGAAAAGTTAATATTTGAATAATCCCATATTAGAAACGGAGTCATATTCCATTTTATGGTATTCCTTTTATAGTCCGGTGTCAGTAAAGCAGAATCCTGGGTAAAGGCTTTGTGCCCTGTTATTACTGTTAATGTGATTAGGATATAAAATAGCTTTTTCATCTGTTTGTATTTTTGTAAGTTATTGATATAGACTGATATGGGTTTGTTAAATTTTGATTTGTTTTGTCAGGATAACAACTCCGAATATAATCTGTAATTTTCGATATCGAAACAGACAAAGAAAACCTTTTCAATGGTTTTGTTTTTGTTCAGGAATTCAGTTACTTCCTTAATTGCAATTTCTGCCGCTTTATCTTTTGGAAACCTGTAAACACCTGTGCTGATATTTGGGAATGCAATTGTTTTACAATCATTATTTACAGCAAGTTCCAGGCTCCTGCGATAGCAGTTTGCCAGCAATTCCCGCTCATTATTATTTCCTCCGTACCAAACCGGCCCGACAGTGTGAATTACATATTTTGCAGGGAGATTATAACCTTTTGTTATTTTAGCGTCTCCTGTGTCGCAGCCGTTCAATGTTTTACATTCTTCAAGAAGTTGCCGCCCTGCTGCGCGGTGAATAGCTCCGTCAACACCTCCTCCGCCGAGCAGGGTTCTGTTGGCCGCATTAACAATTGCATCCACATTCATTTTTGTGATATCCTCACGCGTTATTTCAATTCTACTGTCCATTGTTTTATCTCTTTATGCTTTTGCTACAATCAATTGCGATGTTTGATAGCCTGTCACTTTAATTTTTTCTTCTTTATCAATGTATGCCACTTCCGCTGTTGCATCATAAACATCCCCGTCAATGACAACTTTTCCGGCAGGTCTGAGAATTGTTTTTGCAACTCCCGTTTTTCCAACCATATTCCGGTATGAAGCATCTGAAGATGTAAATCCTTTTGATGCCTGTTGTGTCGAGTCGAGTGCAATATGTCCGAAAGTTGTTGTTGTCAGTACCTTTTTACCGAGATACATTGAAATAATAAATGCAAAAAACATTGATGAGACCACGATAAAGAAAGAGGTGATAACACCGGTAAGTGGAACTCCGGAAAAGTTAAAACCTATATTCCCGACCATACTTAATGTAAGACCGGCCACAACAAGGGTGATTCCGAGAATGCCGGTCACTCCGAATCCGGGAACTACAAATATTTCGAGTGCAATAAGTACAAGCCCTGCAATGAAAAGAAGGATTTCCCAATGCTCGGCAAGTCCTTCGAGGTATAGAGGTGCAAAATATAGTAAAGCACCAATAACGGCGGCAGCAAGCGGAAATCCAACGCCCGGTGTTTGCAGTTCAAAATATATTCCGCCCATTATCAACATAATAAGTATTCCGCTTACCATCGGATTTATCAGAAAATGAATTATTTTGTCAATGGCCGTGAATTGCTGTTTAACAATTACATAATTTTCAATCTTTGCAAGCTTAAGAACTTCTTTTTGCGATTCGGCAATTCCTTCGCAGAAACCATGTTTCAAAGCCTCTGATGCTGTAAAGGTCAAAACCCGGCCGGTGTCGCTGACTCCCTCGATATATATCCTGGGGTCAACCATTGCCTGTGCAATTTGCGGGTCACGGTTAGAGGCTTCGGCTGTTGACCGCATCATTGACCGCATATATGACTGGTATTTGTCGGGCAAAGGTTTTCCCGATTGGTCAACAACAGTTGCAGCTCCGATATTTGCTCCCGGAACCATATAGATACTGTCGCAGGCTATAGATATGAGCGCTCCGGCGGAGGCTGCGTTATTGTCAATAAAAACATAAACCGGAATTTTTGATTTCAAAATTTTTGTGCGAATTGAATCTGCTGCATCAAGCAGACCGCCGTATGTATTCATGTGTATCAAAATGAGGTCAGCATTCATTTCGCCGGCTTCCTTGAAAGCTTCCTTTGTCTTCCTCCAGACAGGAGGAGCAATTTCCTCATCAATATTAAATTGATAAATTTTGAAAACCTTAGATGTGTCATTCTGTGCAGAAAGACATAGAGAGAACAAGCCGATTAATAACGGTATAAAAAGAATTAATAAGTTATTTTGTCTCATTTGAAATATTTTTTTGTCAGTTCGAGAAATTCTCCGAAAATGTTTTTATTAGTCGCGATTATCTCTTTCCCAAAAATGTGATTGTTGTTGCCTTTAAAATCGCTTACTGCGCCTCCTGCCTGTCTGACGATCAGTTCTCCTGCCGCAACATCCCAGGGGTGTAATCCGTATTCAAAGAAACCGTCGTACCTTCCGCAGGCAACATAAGCAAGGTCAACAGCAGCCGTTCCGAGCCTGCGGACTCCATGGCTGTTTTTCATAAGATGTATAAAAATCTCAATGTAATCATCAAGACGACTGTAATCATAATAGGGGAAGCCTGTTGCAAAAAGCCCGTCTTTTATTGATTCCGAATTTGAAATACTTATTTCGTGACCATTTAAGAACGCTTTGCTGCCCTGCCAGGCATAAAAACACTCTTTCAGATTTACCTCGTAAACCACTCCCGAAACAATTTCATTGTTCTCCATCAGGGCAATACTGATTGAATATAAAGGGACCCCATGAATGAAATTTGTGGTGCCGTCAAGAGGGTCAATTATCCAGTTAAACTTTTCTTTTCTCTCGTATGATTGATTCTCTTCGGCAATAAAACCTGCTTCGGGCAGTATTCTTGAAAGTCCTTCGACAATCTTCTTTTCCGAGGTTTTGTCAATATACGTAACAAAGTCGTTAATACCTTTTTCCTGCACATCGGATTTTTTTAAGTTGTGCAATTCATTCTTCAGGAAACTTCCTGTTGCACGGCTTAAATTTGCCACCTGTTTTGTCAATAGTTCCAGATTCATAGTCGTATAAATTTCATTTCAAAAGTACATATTTTAACATTAATAATAACAAATATTAAATATTAACGTAAGAATATCGTTAAAATGGGTTATTTAATAATAGTAATGCTGCTGTATTCACATTATTATTATTTTAGTATATTTGTAAAATTATAAAATTTTTACAAGAATTGGTGTGAGGGTAATTTTTCCAAAGAGGTATTATGATTGATAAATCTGAAAAGAGCAAAGAAGAGTTACAGGAAGAGATCTCCCGGTTGCGCAAGAGGGTTAAAGAGCTTGAATATATTAATGAAGGCAGGCTGAAGGATAGTTTGTTGTTTGAAGAAGATAAGGTCAGGGAATTGCAGATTGGTTTTGAAAGTGCACTTCTCATTTGTAGAATAACCGGTAAAGGTGATGACTTTATTGTTGAGGTTATCACACCTTCTGTAACGGAAAACAGGTCTGATACAGGCAGAATGGAAACCGGCAGAACTGTTTCCGAGATTTTTCCATTGATATCAAAATCGGGTTTGTTAAGTTCGATGCACAGAGTTTATTCAACAGGACTCCCCGAATACAAAATTTTTTCTCATCACAATGATAAAAATATTAAGGGGTGGTGGTCGTATAATATTTTTAGATTACCTGATTCGCGTATTGCAATTATTCAGAACGAAGTTTCTGTTTTTCATAATTTGGTTATTGCTTTGTATAACACTGATCAAAGGTTTAAGGAGCTTCAGGAAAATGTTCCAATAGGATTGTTTAAAAGTAAACCGGATGGTACATTGCTTTATGTAAATGAATGGGCAGCCCGTATTTTTGGTTATGATTCTCCTGATGAACTTCTTAAAGTTAATCTGAAAGATTTATATGTTAATCCTCAGACAAGAGATATTATATTAAAACAGCTGTTTGAAAATGGAGAACTCTTGGATACCGAGATTCTTTATAAGAAAAAAGACGGTTCTCCAATATGGGTAATAGCAAGTTCGAAATTATCTTATGACGCTAACGGAAATGTTGAAAGTCTTAACGGGTATGTTTACGATATAACTGCACGTAAGAAAGCTCTTGATCAATTGAGAGACAGCGAAGAAATGTTCAGGCAATTGTCTGAAAATTTGAGAAATGCAGTATATATTTTTAATAAACAAGGCCGGTTTATTTACGTTAATAATGCTACATCCGAGATAACAGGGTACAGTGTTGACGAGTTGATGACAATGCATTTTTATGAGGTTGTTCATCCCGACTACGTCGAAATTGTGCGAAGCAGGGGATTCAGCCGGATAAAAGGTGGTGATTCGCCACGTACTTATGAATTTAAAATTTTAACAAAACAAGGTGAAGAAAAATGGCTGGAAATCACGGCATCGCTGATGAACTTAAGGGGAGAACCGGTCGTCATAGGTACCGGATCGGATGTTACTGAAAGACAAAAAGCAATAAAAGAAATCAAGTTAAGTGAGCAGAAGTATAAAAGTTTATATACTTTTTTCAGGCTGCTTTCCGACAATAATCCTGACCTTATCTGGGCTAAAGATATTTGGGGAAGATATATCTTTGTTAATAAATCAACTTGTGAAAATCTGTTGCTTGCAAAAGACACGGAAGAGCCGATAGGGAAAACCGATGAATATTTTGCCGAGAGAGAGAGACAGAGCCATCCGGGTGTCGAAAACTGGTACACAATAGGCAGTAAGTCACTGGAGCAGGATGATATAGTGTTAAAGAGTAATAAGCCTCAGCGTTTTGATATTTCAGGTTATGTAAAGGGAAAGTATATACACCTTGACGTTTATAAATCTCCGATGTGGAATGAGGACGGTAAACTAATCGGTGTTGTGGGAAGTGCAAGAAACATAACAAAGGAGAGGCTGATTGAAAAGGAAAGATTGCGTTTTGAAAAAATTCAGCATGTGCTATATAACATCGGAAGTGCTGTTAACACGACAAAAGACCTTAGCGGACTTATGAAAGCTATCCGTCAGGAACTGGGAAAAGTTATTGATACAACCAATTTCTATATCGCATTACTTGATAAGAAAACAAGAACTTTGTCGCTACCGTATTTTGTGGATGAAAAAGATGTATTAAAGAGTTCGTTTTCGGAAAATTCTCTTACCGGATATTTGATACAACAGAATAAACCGCTATTGTTAAGGGAAAAAGAACTGAAATCTCTGATAGAAAGCGGAAAGGCAAAAGTGAGGGGAACAGTGGCAAAAGTCTGGCTCGGCGTTCCGCTTAAAGAAAAGGGTGAAGCAATCGGGGCTCTCGTTGTGCAGAATTATGAAGATGAAAATGCTTATAGCGAAAAAGAGCTTCAGTTGATTGAATATGTCTCAACTCAGGTCAGTATTTCAATTAATCAAAAGCGGGCCGATGATGCTCTGCGTGAAAGTGAAGCACGTTTGAGAAAGATAATTGATATCGTTCCTCATCTGATATTTGCCAAAGATGAGGAGTCAAGGTTTATTCTTGCGAATAAAGCAACTGCTGAAGCTTACGGTCTGAAAGTTGAGGAACTGGAGGGTAAGAAACAATCCGATCTTCATATTGTCAAGAGTCAGTTTATCAGATTTCAGGAGGATGATAAAGATGTCTTTGAAAATAACAAAACCAAAGTTATTCCTGAACTCACTTTTACAGATGCCAATGGTAATGACAGGATTTTTTATACGATAAAAATACCGTTTAATGCCGGACAAAGTGGAAAAGCTTTGCTTGGCGTTGCAATTGACATTACCGATACTTATAAAGCTAAAATTGAACTTAAACGTGCAAAAGAAAAAGCTGAAGAGTCGGATAAATTGAAAACGGCATTTCTTGCAAATATGTCGCACGAAATCAGGACTCCGATGAATGCAATCGTCGGATTTTCCGAATTGCTTAATGATTCGGATATGGATTCCCAGACACGCAAGGGTTTTATTGACCTTATTAATCAAAATAGTAAACTCCTTTTACGGTTGATTGAGGATATTATTGATATTGCAAAAATTGAATCCGACCAGCTTAGAATAGTAAAGTCAACTTGTCAGATAAGCCAGATATTTGATGATTTTAAAAATAATTACAGTAATTTTCTAAAGGAGAAAGGAATTGAAAATATTGAATTTGTTGTTGTGAAAGGAATAGCCGGCGATAACTTTTCAATTTTATCAGACCCGTACAGATTTAAGCAAATTATGAATAACCTGATAAGCAATGCAATCAAGTTCACGAAGAAAGGCGTTGTCGAAATAGGTTATAGAAGCTATGATGATGATAATGTGCTGTTTTATGTGAAAGATAGTGGGATTGGTCTGCCACCAAATAAGGCTGAGGTTATTTTTGAAAGGTTCAGGCAAGCTGAGGAGTCGAGCACAAAAGAGTATGGTGGTACCGGTCTTGGATTGACCATTTCAAAAAAACTTGTGGAACTGCTTGGCGGGTCTATATGGGTAGAGTCGGAAGTTAATAAGGGTAGTGTGTTTTATTTTACACTTCCGAATGTGCCGGTAGTGAAAACCATAGAAGTAAAACCTAAACCGGTAAAGCAGGAGGCTTTTGACTGGTCGGGAAAAACTATTCTTGTTGTTGAGGATGAGGAGTCAAATTTTGAGCTTGTTGAAGCAACACTTTTTCAGACAAAAGTAAAGATACTGCATGCCGTCAATGGTAAAGAAGCGGTTGAAATGTGCAGACAAAGGGACGATATTAATGTTGTGCTGATGGATATGAGAATGCCCGTTATGAACGGTTATGAAGCTACGAGAATTATTAAAGCCGAAAGACCTGATTTGCCGGTTATTTCACTTACGGCTTATGCAATGGCAGAAGACAGGCAAAAAAGTATTCAGGCGGGTTGTGATGATTATATATCAAAGCCTATTTTGCCAAGAAAATTCATTGAGACGATTAACAAGTATATGGATTAATTTGTGCCAAATAATGATAAAGATTAAAGTGGGAAACATAATTAAACTGCTCTTTTGGTTTCTTCTGTTTTTGCAGGGGAATATCATTATTGCACAAAATGAAAGCAGAGATTTCGTTGTGGACAGTCTACTGTCGGAACTTCTGATTGCAAACGACAGC
>CAYOZZ010000039.1:0-3563 GCA_964408535.1 uncultured Bacteroidales bacterium
TTGAAAAAGAGACAGGCTATAAAATTGATATGGAGGAGGTTAAAGAAAAGTTAAGAGATCAATTCGGGAAGGTTTACAATATTGAAATAAGTCAGGAATTTATAGGGCTGATACAGGATGTTTGAAAATATTAGCCTTGTCATATTTTTCCGATTCTTGAGTTTAACACGATTTGCGGCTGATATTATATAATCCACAATATGTGTAAGCCCTTTATTGACTGCTTGAACAAAGTCATAATTTTATCTACCTGTTTCCGAAACATTACTCCAAATTAAATCTGAAGTATTTCCTCTTCCTAAAGTATAGAGTTTTTTCCTATTCGCCTGAGCATTTTGGTGTATAGTCTTATTACCTTTCCAAGGGAAGCAATTACACGGTTACGTGCTTTTCCTTTCTCCCGATAAGGCTCTATAAACCGGATATAATTGCCTGTTTGCTAATTGTCAATTTTTAAAAGTGCCACGGCGGCAAAGATAAGTTCAATGTTGTTACAACAAAAGCAGATACAGTCAGCTACTTCCATAATTCCCAGATTGATATTACGGAGTGATTTTGTTTTTTGTAAGTTTACGATAAAGGGAACAAAATGTAATGATTACCTCTTCCTTCTGATCTTAACCTGAAAAGTTCCGGGAATACTGTTTTCTGAAACGAGAACGAGGTATCCTCCGCCACCGGCACCTGACAGTTTCCAGCCCAGAGCTCTATCTTTTACAGATTCGAGAGTGGATAAGATATCCTTATTAACCATATTCGGAAACATTTCAATCTGGGCTTCAAAGGATTCCCTGAAATATTTTCCAAATGACACGGCATCCATTTTCATTATCGAATCCCACGTTTTGTTAGTTGCATCAGCAAGAGCTTTCGCATTTTGCCGGTTGATTTTAGTATCGGCCAAAACATCATAATCATATTTCCTCGGCGATAAGGGCAGAAAGTGAAGATGTCTTTCTATCCAGTCGAGGATGTTATCATCATTAATGCTCTCAATTGACTCTGGCCAGTATTTCCCTTCATAATACATTTTGTTAAGACCGGGAAAGACAATGCCAATTGAATCCTGTGAGCCGCTTATCTCTTTTTTACCCGGAGGATTCTCATAGCTAAAAAGCAATTTTGCAAGCTTTTCAGGATTATCATCCGGGATACGGTAACCCCAAATTTCAATAGCTTTTGCACGTGTGCTTGACGACATTCCACTCCTGTTGTTAAACTCACGTTCCGGTTCAATGGAAATAGTAATTACTGAGCCGGGATAATGTTTTGAAACATAGGGTTGGTCAAGCCAGCCACCTGCGAGGTCAAGACGGTAAGGAATCTTATTGGTTGAACGGATGCTTGTGGTTGATCTTTCCGGTAGTCCTTCCTTTGGGATTCGCTTGCTTGTTACATATTCAATTCCGTATTTCTCGCAGAGAACCTTTTTGGATGCACTGTCACCATCTTCATTCACAAAAAGAATATCGGGTTTAAGTTTATAATATCTTCCTCAAAATCAAGTATCCCGCTGCCGCTGTTGATCCAGGCATCTTTCACAAACTTTAACGATTTTATCATATACAACCTCTCGTCCTGCGAATAAACAGTTCTTCTGTTTTTAAGATTGAAGATTGTTTTATCGGCACCAAGACCGACATACAAATCGCCGAACTGAGAAGCCTCTTCAAAAAATGCAATATGTCCGCTATGAAGCATATCGAAACACCCGCTCACAAAAACCTTTTTCCTTTTTGCCATATCGGTTTAACTCAAATGATGAACGGCAAAATTAGAAAATGTTTACTGTTTAAAAAAAAATAAAAAAGAGGGGAACAAACAGAATACCCAAATAAAAAAAAGCAGCGGGTGGACTTTAACCACCTCCCTGTTGAAAGGGGGAACGGCCTGTCGCTGCTATGCTTTTCTATTTGGGAAATAAAGAACTTCGTTATACAAAACGTATAAACTTTACAAAATTTATTAAATCTGACAAATTGATATTAAACAATTTGTGCGGATTTAAAGTTGTAAACCTATTTTCATTCAATTTGAAAGTTTACGGCCCAAAATTAAAATGAAAAACTTACCTTAATTTGATTAAATCCGTAAAATTTCAACAGGTAAATGTGAATAAAATTTATTATCTTTGAGGGGTTGGAACATTAACAGTTTTTTTTCGTACAAGCACTAAAATTGGATAGAAGAATGAAAATTACAAGATACTTATTAATAAGTTTAATTATTTCGATATTGTTCTCATTACCTTCCTGCGGACCGAAAACCGTTGAGTCCGAGCCTGTTGATTTAAAACCTTCATCAAAAGCCTGGGTTCCGTTTTATGGACTGGAATACATTGTTTTTAAGAGTGATACGGGCACAATTATCTTCAAGGGACAAGGTCGTAACGAATATTATGAAAACAAAAGATATATGACCGATGCGAGTGGATTCTTTTCAGCTCAAAAGGATTATTATGCCGATTTTGAACGTGAGGAACTGACTTTTGAGTCGGATGAAACACCTTACATCATAACATACAAGCTTGAAAGTGACAAAGGGGATGTCGGTGAATGGAATTACCTGACCGTAAAAATGATTGACGGTACTTACTACAAAAATGAACTGAAAATGATAACCTACACCAACAGCGATTACGATTTCGGGCAAATATACAGCTACAAAAAATCGGTAACACTGAACGGAACTGTATTCGACAGTGTATATTATCTCAAGCAAAGCTCGCGTCCAATGGAACTGTATTACACCAAAAAAGACGGCGTAATTGCTTTCAAATTGAACGCACAGGAACTGTGGACAATTGAGAAATAATTATATCTCCTCTGTCAACTCCAAAAATCTTTTATATGGAATCGCTGCAAGACTCTCGGCATGCAGTGCGCCGTTCGCCTGACTGATAATGGATACTTTAGCCGCCGTTTCCACATCAGGAGCTTCATAAATATCAATAAAATCATACTGATCCAGAATAGCATAGTGGGCAATGAATTTCACATCCGAGCATTTCTCTTTGACCTGATCAAGCCAATTGTGTCCCAGTTTTTGTCTCTCTTTCATTTTCATTGAAATTTCGGGAGAAAGCTTTGTTAAAAGAATGTAAGTTTGCATATCTTATATATTTTTAGGTTAAAAAGGCGCAATATAGTAAAAAATATGCAATTTTCAAAATGGATGTTACAAATAGAACCAGGGTATTCTGTAATAAAGGATGAATAAAAACCCCGACCGATAATAATTAAAGGTTCGGATATTAAGAAAACTGTTCAATCAAATAATCATCAATACTCTTGTTTTTAATATCAAAGTTTATCCCAAGCAGAGTTACCGGCTTTTTCTCAGGCAGGTACTTCTTGTGATACTCTTTATCTTTTATTTGTTGTAATGCCGTTTTGGCGTCCTGTCCCGCCTTGAACTCTATCACGTAAATGTACTTGTCGGTGTTTATCACTGCGTCAATCCTTCCGTCAATTGTCATAACCTCCGTTTCTATCGTAAAACCGAGCATCTTGACAATTATGTAAAATATCGAATGGAAGTATTTTTCCTTATTATCCGCAATA
>CAYOZZ010000040.1:0-3841 GCA_964408535.1 uncultured Bacteroidales bacterium
GATGCTCTCTTTTATAAATCTAAGGGCAATCCATTCATCCTTCATCATCATACTGCTAAAAACCAAACCCGATTTTTTAGCTTCATCTTTTAGCACCTCCACATCTTCAATTAAAAAACCACTTAAAAGCAGGATGCCGTTGTCGTTAAGATGCTTGCTGTAAACCTTCATATCTTCAAGAAGAATATTCCTGTTGATGTTGGCAAGTATAACATCAAACATCTCATCTTTCAATGCACCTGCATCGCCTAATCTAACGTCAATTTTTTTACATTTATTTTTGCGGCGGTTTTCAAGTGCATTATTATAAGCCCATTCATCGTTATCAATCGCAACAATATTCGATGCTCCGAGTATTTCGGCAAGTATTGACAAAATACCTGTCCCACATCCCATATCAAGTACCGATTTACCATCTATCTCCTCATCAAGCATCTGCTCAATCATAAGTGAAGTCGTATCGTGATGTGCTGTTCCGAATGACATTTTAGGTTCAATTACAATTTCATATTTCACACCCTCTGCTTTTTTGTGAAATGGTGCCCTGACATAAACATCATTTCCAATTGTCACAGGTTGGAAGTTGCTTTCCCAAATTTCATTCCAGTTTTGTTCTTTTATCTCCTTTTTTGTGAATGAAATTTTATTTTTCGTATTATGAAATATGTGAATTGACTCTACTTTCTCATTATCATATGATTCCGAAGGTATGTATGCCTTTAAAAAATTTTCATCTTCCTCGAAACTTTCAAAACCGATTTCCGAAAGTTCGGCAATTAATATATCCGTTAACGGATAACCGTTTTCTATTTTGAAAGTTACTTCAGTGTAATTCATAAAAATGAATTTTTTAAAAAGATTGAATAATTTTTGTAAAATCACCGGCTTTCAGCGATGCTCCGCCAATCAATCCTCCGTCAACATCTTTGTTTGCAAACAGTTCTCCCGCATTTCCCGGATTACAACTTCCGCCGTAAAGAATTGTTGTGTTTTCTGCAATATCCGGGTTGTATTTTTCTGCGATTAGCGATCTGATAAAAGCATGCATCTCCTGAGCCTGTTCCGAAGTGGCAGTTACTCCCGTACCTATTGCCCAGACAGGTTCGTAGGCAATTACAACATCTTCAAAATCATCCTCGCTGAGATGAAACAGCGATTCTTGAAGCTGCGTTTTAACCACATCAAAATGCTTTCCGGCCTCTCTTTCGGGCAGCAGTTCACCACAGCAGAAAATCGGCCGCAGGCTGTGCTCAATCGCCCTGTTGACCTTTTCGGCAAGCATCTCGTTGCTTTCGTGATAATATTTCCTTCTTTCGGAATGGCCGATAATGCAGTAGTCAATGTTCATTGATTCAAGCATTGCAGCCGAAATTTCTCCGGTATATGCTCCCGATTCGTGGTCGTTTACATTTTGTGCACCTATGAACAAATCCGATTCACTTGCCATATCCGATGCAAGTTCAAGAAAGACTGCCGGAGGGCATATTATCACCTCTGTATTGCCGATATCATTATTGCTGACAAACTCAACAAGGTCATTTATAAGGTCGTCGGCTTCCCGGAAGGTCTTGTTCATCTTCCAGTTGCCCGCTACTATCTGTTTTCTCATATTTTTCGTTTTATAATTAAGAGCTCAAAATTACTGATTTGAGAAAAGTTATTTGCTAAATTGTAAATTAATTATCAACAAATTTTTGTTTGAAATCTTCATAAGAAGGGAAATCATTGTAATGCCATTTGCCGAGGACAACTCCGTTCTTCAGCAAGACTAATCCGGGATTGGCACGAATCATTGTTTCGAGTGAAACATCATCGGCAAAGTAATAATCAATGTCAAGATTATACTTTTTTAGAAAAATGTGCACATCATCCGGGATACTGCTTGTCAGCAAGATAAAAGAGTGACCGTCATCGTTGCATCTCTTCAGGAAATTTTTAATATCCTCAGTCTTTTTTGTGTTCATCCGGTTTATGTCGTACGAAATAAGTATAAACTGGTAATCCGGATTGGCTATTATCCGGTCTGTGACATGGTTTCCTTCTTCGTCTTCAATGGCGAGATCGCTTACTTTCGGATTCGGGTCAACGACACGCTGTTTTACAAACTCCCACCGTGCCATCCATACTGAGTCGTCGTAAGGATAGTCAGGCGAAAGGTATTCCTTCGTTTCTCCCGTATCTTTATTTTTATATGTAAGATAATACTTTAAAGGCTTTTTATCCTCAAGTATCATTTTGTTTCCCACTTTCCACTCCCTGAAATCAATTACGGGCAAATGCCGGATGTTAAAGACCTCAAACCAGACAAATCCGAGAATAAATGAGACAATAAGTGCATATTCGACTTTTGTATCGAAACTGAACCTTATCCTGTTTCTTGAGAAAAAAACTATCATCAGGAGGGCATCAATAACAAGATTTTTATAAAGTGTCTGCCAGTTTGTGAGGATTAGTGCATCGCCGAAACATCCGCAGTCGGGAACCGGGTTGTAAAGAGCATCATTCAGTGTGGTGACCGTAAAAACCGCCATCATAAGCAATACGAGCCAGGCGGTTATTTTCAGACGTATGTTGAAAAGCAGCATTGCACCGAGCACAAACTCCAATACATTGAGAATTACGGCAAAGGGAAGAGAATAGGGTATTGCCCAATCTGTCCCGAACGCAATAAAATAGTCGTTTATCCGGTATTGAGTGCCTATTGGGTCAACACCTTTTACAAAACCCGAAAAGATAAACAGAAGCCCGAGTATTGAACGCACCACGCCAACCTGAAAAGGATTGAACCTCCAGTTGATGAAGGCGGCAACAATAATTTCGGCAGTCAGTAGTGTGATGAACAGGGAATTGAAATCATCTATCCTGCGAATTAAATAACCAGACAGCAAAACTGCAAGGATAAATATCCAGGTTAGCACGGATTTCGATTTTGTTTTACCCATCAGGTTTAAAATTCGGGGTTATTATTTTCTTCAAGCTGAATAAGAGCAAATATTGCGTAATTTATAATGTCGTTATAGTTGGCGTCAAGACCTTCCGAAACAAACGTTTTGCCTTCGTTATCCTCAATCTGCTTTATCCTCAGGAGTTTCATCAGAATTATATCGGTTATCGAGCTGACTCTCATATTTCTCCAGGCTTCTCCGTAGTCGTGGTTTTTGTCGGTCATTAGTGACATGGCAGCAGTTATGTGTTTGTCGTACAACTCTAATGCTTTGGCGGGTGACATAGCCGTTTCCTCCTTCGCTCCAAGCTCAAGCTGTATCAGTGCCATCACCGAATAGTTGACAATACCGATAAACTCAGGCACAAACCCTTCATCAATCTTCCGAACACCCTTTTCCTGTATGCTCCTGATACGGTTTGCCTTGATATATATCTGGTCTGTAAGTGAAGAGGGGCGCAATATCCTCCAGGCACTGCCGTAGTCTTTCATCTTCTTCTCAAAGACCTCGCGGCACATTGCTATGACCTTTTCAAACTGTTTTATCGTTTTTTTCATTTGCATTTAGCTTTGCCCCCCGAAGCCCGCAGGACAAAAGAGGACGTTGTTAATTGTCTGCCGTAAATGAGACATCAAAATTTAACTACCGGTTGCAAAGTTAAATTAATAAGTTTAAAAGTAACCCGTAAAAATTACAGAATAGGAGGCTTTTTGTGCGGGATTAAATATCGTACCCTTGATAATGCAAATTTAATTAAACCCGCCTAATCCATTAGTTTGTGAAACCCATAGAGCATAAGGCCGGTTAATTTATAAAGTATTATTAACTTCCTTTATCTTATTAACAAAATGATTTTCAATATCTTTAAGTGTTACATTATATTTTGGTTTCAGATG